>JBJTMC010000024.1:0-8697 GCA_046063325.1 Novosphingobium sp. | reverse complement strand
AGCCGCTGCAATGCCCCTTGCGCGAGAGCCGAGCCGACACTAGAGCGACCCGCAAACCAGTCAGCTGTATTCTCAGGCGGGGCACTTTATGTCAGACCGTTTCAATACCATTGCCGGATGGACGCTGTTTTCCGGTATCGTGCTGCTCGGCCTGTCGGCGGTCAGCACCCGCTATTTCCATGCGGGCAAGCATGACGCCCCCGAAACCATGGGCTACAAGATCCCCGGCGTGGTCGAGGATGAGGAAGGCGGCGCCAAGGCTGAAGCCGGCCCGCCGTTCGAAGCGCTGCTTGCCTCGGCCGATGTGGCCAAGGGCGAAACCAGCTTCAAGAAGTGCATGAGCTGCCACACCATCGATCAGGGCGCGGCCAATGGCCTTGGCCCGAACCTGTTCGGTATCCTGGGCGACAATATCGCCGAAGGCCGCGGCGGCTTTGCCTTCTCCGATGCGCTCAAGTCGAAGGGCGGCAAGTGGGACTGGGCCAGCATGAACCACTGGCTTGAAAACCCCAGCGCCTTTGCCCCCGGCACCAAGATGACCTTCGCCGGCCTGCCCGATGCGAAGGAACGCGCCAACGTCATGGCGTTCCTCAACTCCAAGGGTTCGAACCTGCCGCTGCCGCCGGTCCCGGCCGCGCCCGCCGCCGGTGCCGCACCGGCCGCAGCCGCGGTGGTGGGCGATGCCGCCAAGGGCCAGAAGAGCTTCGCCAAGTGCGCCAGCTGCCACACCGCCACCCCCGGCGGCGCCAACGGCATCGGCCCGAACCTGGCCGGCATCTATGGCGACAGCGTGGCCGAGGGCCGCGGCGGCTTTGCCTTCTCCGATGCTCTCAAGGCCAAGGGCGGCAAGTGGGACGATGCTGCACTCGATGCCTGGCTGACCGATCCCGCGAAGTACGCGGCCGGCACCAAGATGACCTTCGCCGGCCTGCCGGACGCGCAGGAACGCGCCAACGTGATCGCCTATCTGAAGACCGCCAAGTAAGGCCGGACTTCAGGAACGCACAAAGGGGCGGGGCCGCGAGGCTCCGCCCTTTTTGCTTTGGGAGAAGGGCGGCGTGGACCGCTTGGACCACAGTTCAGGGCGAGAAAAATGCGCTGGTCCCTGCGGGCGCGCGAATGGGGATCGACGAGGAGAAAGAGCGGGGGAGGAGTATCGTTCAGGGCAGGGTGAGTAGGAAAGCGGTTTGTGGCGGCCAAGGCCAAGCGGCCGGGCGTTGCGCGCCCCGCTCTCCTTCTTCGTCACCCCGGATCAGGTCCGGAGTGACGGCTTTGTTGGGGGGATAGGACGAAGCCCTCTCCCCTTCAGGGGAGAGGGTTGGGAGAGGGGGCCGCGCAACTTGCCCCTCTCAACTTCGGCTAGTTCGCTTCGCTCTCAAGCCTGCGTTTCTCTCCCCCGAAGAGGAGAGAGCAACGCCGGGAATGTTGGGGGAAGTGATCCGATTGGGCGCCTACGTTGGACGATCCGGAACGTCGGCTGCAGACAGCAGATTGCTCTATGTGGTCATTTGTTCATCATGCTCGAATCACGCTCGTGCATTGCTTTGGCTGCAGTTGAACCTGACAATCAAACTTCAGCATTCATCAAGCAGTTACCTCAAACCCCGTATATGCGTGCAGCAAAATCGCGCACCTCGATCGGGGTCGCCTCTTCTATTTCGGCCAGATACTGGAGAAATGCCTCGCCCCTCGAGAGCGAGAAGATTCGCGCCTTATAGTCCAATCCGCTGAGCAACGGCTCTTCTGCTAGAAGCGCCGAACATTCGTTATCGACGAACATCGCATCGACGTACGGTGCGTACGCCGAGATTGCGCGTATGTCGTTCATCATACCTCGCCCGATTGTCTTTTGGCCCGCCACGACACGTCGGCCAAGCGCAGCAAACAGGTAGCAAGAGATTCGGTGGTGGGGCAGTTCCAAATTACGTTGCCATTTCCAAAACTCGCTAACTGCAACGCCAAGCTGCTCCTCCGGGATGCCACCTTCGCGAAACATGGACTGCAGCATTCGAGTCTCTTCAAATATCGGACTGTGCAGAGCGTCAACGATGGACATTGGATCGTCATTGTCCGCTGCTCGATCCATTCGCTGGCTTGCCTCCAGTAGAAGCTGCGGCCGTTCAAAAAATTGTCGGAGCTCGCGCTCGAGCAAGACGTCGAAGGGTGGCTTCTCATTAGCCCATCTTGCCGCAAGCCTTTGCAATGCATCGTGCGTTTCATCTCGCGATGAACGAATGCCGTCGGCGAAAATTTCGTAATTCGCCGAGACCTGGATGTGCATTCGCGGAAGCCACCCGTTCCGTTCTGTATCGAGCACATCGTCGACGTTGCACGACGAAGTCGGCTCGGTTCCCTTGAGCCAAGCCGTTGCAAATTCCTCAACCTGAAATCGCTCTATTTCTCGAGTGTCCATTAAACGCGCGTCGCCACCGAATTGCTCATAGCAGGACCGTAATTGCTCAGCAGAGTGGAATACCGTCGTTTCGTCATGATGTACGTCGGAATGAGGCAGCACAACTTGCTGTAACAAAATCAGACGCTTGAGGCGGCGATGAGCTTCAACGGCAAAGCTCTCGTGTCCGGGCGGCAAGCGCCCGCCAGATTCCACGTTGAACAGAAGAGTGAAGAAGAATTGGTCAACATAGATCACGCGCTTGTCGAGCGGCGGTAGAGGGTGAGCGTCCGAATATCTGCAGTCAGCACAACGTAAGACCATACGGTCCTTGCCGACATCGAGTAGGCCGAACCGTTCTTGGCCACAACTCGGACATTTCTCAAACGGCCCGCGCTCCCACGTGACCTCTGCCATAGTTCGGCCCCTTCAACATGCGCCTAGTCGTCGTGACGTTGCACAAACCAACGATCATCCTAGCAATGGGCGGTTATTAGGGAAATGTTTCGCTGCTTCAAACGTCGGCTATGTCAGCGGCTTGGTCAGATCGATCGATGTCGGCAATGCTGCCGTGTCCCGACAGTCCGCTGCCCACTACCCCTTGAACCCCTGCGCGATAACGTACCATTCCGAGCTGTCCTTGCGGCTCGCGGGCGGCTTGGCGTGTTTCACGGTGGTGAAGTGCTGCTTCAATAGCGCCAGCAGGTCGGTGTCGGTGCCCCCGGCCAGCACCTTGGCGATAAACCCCCCGCCCGGCGCGAGGTTCTCGATCGCGAAGTGGGCCGCCGTCTCGACCAGGCCCATGGTGCGCAGGTGGTCGGTCTGCTTGTGGCCGACGGTGTTGGCGGCCATGTCGGAGATCACAAGGTCGGGCGGGCCGTCCAGCGCCTGGGTCAGCGCGGCGGGGGCCTCGTCGGCCATGAAGTCCATCTGGAAGATCGTCACGCCTTCAATCGGGTCGGTCGGGAGCAGGTCGATGCCGACCACCGCCGCCCTGGGGCTGCGTTTGCGCACCACCTGGGCCCAGCCGCCCGGCGCGATGCCCAGGTCGACCACGCGGCGCGCGCTTTTCAGCAGGGCGTATTTCTCGTCCAGCTCGATCAGCTTGAAAGCCGCGCGGCTGCGCCAGCCCTCGGCCTTGGCCTGCTTGACGTAAGGGTCGTTTAGCTGGCGGGTCAGCCAGCGCGCGGAGCTGGTGCTGCGCTTCCTTGCGGTGCGCAGCCGCTCGTGCGGGTCTTTTCCCGATCTACTCATACGCTTTCCCGCTTCATCCGGCGCAGCGCGTTGCGGGTCTGCTCGGCCGTGCTGCCCGCCGCCATCAGCCCACGCAGGATCCCTTCGCGGATCCCGCGGTCGGCCACGCCCAGCCGGTCGGCCGGCCACAGATCGAAGATCGTGTCGAGGATCGCGCAGCCCGCCACCACCAGATCGGCCCGCTCGCGCCCGATGCAGGGCTGGGCGCGGCGTTCGGCCGGGGACATGTGCGCCAGGCCGTCGCACAGGCCGCGCATCGCCCCGGTCAGCACGATCAGGCCGTCGACCGCGCGGCGATCGTATTGCGGCAGTTCCAGGTGCAGGCTGGCCAGCGTGGTCACCGTGCCGCTGGTGCCCAGCAGGCGCAGCGGGGGATGGTCGGCGTGGCGTTTCAGCCGCGGCGCGATCCGGCCCGCCAGTGGGGACAGGCTGTCATGCACCAGGCTTTTCATGTGGGCATAACGCGCCGCGCGGCCGGCGGCATCATCCGGCTCGGCCCCGCAGGTTTCGGTCAGCGAGACCACGCCCCACGGCACGCTTTGCCAATCGTGGATCAGCGGCGGGGCATCGGTGCGGCTTTCAACCAGCACCAGTTCGGTCGATCCGCCGCCGATGTCGAAGATCACCGCAGGCCCTTCGCCTTCTTCCAGCAGCAGGTGGCAGCCCATCACCGCCAGCCGGGCCTCTTCCTGGGCGCTGATGATATCGAGCAGGATCCCGGTTTCCTGGCGGACCCGCTCGATGAATTCGGCGCCGTTCTCGGCCCGGCGGCAGGCTTCGGTCGCAACCGAGCGGGCGAGGTGGACATTGCGGCGCTTCAACTTGTCGGCACAGACCTGCAGCGCGCCCAGCGCGCGGTCCATCGCCTCCTGGCTGAGCCGCCCGGTCTGGGCCAGGCCTTCGCCCAGCCTGACCACGCGGCTGAAGGCATCGATCACCACGAAGTTTTCACCTTGCGGGCGGGCGATCAGCAGGCGGCAGTTGTTGGTGCCAAGGTCGATCGCGGCGAAGGCCTGGCGGTGGAAGGGAAGGTGGCGCGGCGGCTGGGTCCACGCTGCGGGATCGGGTCGGGCCGGGCCGCCGGAATGCGCCTGGGATTCGGAAGCGGGGCCGCAGGGCCGCTGTCCGCGGGCCTTGTCGGCATCCTTGCGGGCTTCCTGCCCTGCTGCACTACCAGGCGGCGGATCGTGTTCCGCCATCGTCTAAACTCGCTTCTTATCGTTTTGATGCGGCCGACGGGCCGCGTACCTGACGCTGATGGTAGACGGCTAAGCGGCCAGGGGCAAGCGCGTCGCGGTTCGGGGTGCTTGACGCGGCCCGATACCCCGACTAGAGGCACCCGCCTGTTGCCCGATCCTCTAATGGTAAGAGAGCGGACTCTGACTCCGTCAATCAAGGTTCGAATCCTTGTCGGGCATCCAGCTTTTTTTGAAACCGCCTCCAACCCTGCGCCGCGGCATGCGGGGCAATCCGCTTATTTCCGGACTTCCAGAATGATCCGGCGGTAGCGGGTCAGGGCCGGCTTGCCGTGATCGGTTACGGCCAGAATGACGTGGGCGATGCCCACTGGCGGGCAGGGGGCCAGGCCATCCAGCCAGACCTTGCGGCACACGGCGGTGGGAACGATTCGGACCTGCGCAGCCGCCGGTTGATCGATCCGCAGGTCGGCCAGGCCGGTCTCTGCCGCCAGACCCGCTTCGGGGTAGAACGACCAGCTGAAGGACAGGCGCTGGCCATCAGGATCGCGGCTGGGTGAGGCATCCAGCGTGACCGGCTGGCCCACTCTGGCCGCGATCCGGATCGGGTCGCTGCCGGGAAAGGCGCGGACCGAAACCACCGGCGGGTGGTTCGCCTGGGCGAACGGCTTGACCGACCAGTCCATCCGCGCCGCGAAATCGTTCTGGAAGGCCTGCCGCCAGCGCCAGATGGTGGCCTGATCGGACACTACGCCGCCGACCGTATCGGCGGAGGTCACCCGCAAGAAGCTGTCCCCGCCCTGGGTCCAGATCGGCCGCGTCTCACCGGCAGGCTGGCGCAGCACATAGCGCCCGCCCCAGCCGCCCCAGCCGGGCTGTTCGGGCGCGTTGAGACCGTTGGGGATCAGTCCCAGGAACGCGGGCGTATCGCCCTCCATGATGAACATGTAGCGCGGATAGGCCGCGCCGAGCGGGCCCTTGGCGCGGATGCTGGCATCCAGCCACGCGTTGCTGACCGGGGTGAAATCCGCGCCCGCGCCGTTGCGGTAATAGCGGTCACCCGAAATCCCGGTCCAGGTGGCGCGGGCATAGTCGCCGCCGTCCTGCGAACTGGGTGACACGATGTAGAACAGGCCGGGAAATTCGCGGCGCAGCCAGGGCCCGGCATCGTCCTGGTCGCTGATCGCATAGACCCGCAGGCGCGCAACCAGCCTGGCGAAGTCGCCAGGCGGCAGCCTGCGTTGCCCGACCGTCAGGGCCTCCGCCAGGGTTGCCGCGCCGCCCCAGACCGCGACCCACAGCGGCTCGTCCCCAGGCTTTTGCGCCGCGGCCAGCAGCGCCAGCGCGCCCGCCGAGGGGTGATCGGGGTCGATCGCGGCCAGTCCATAGCGGGCAACCCCGCTGCTCAATCGGCTTCGCAGAGTCTCCGGCTGCGGCCAGCCCTGGGCGTTTTCGCGCAGACGCGGCAGGGCCATAGCGTAGGCGCCGATCACCCTGGCGGCGATTTCGGGCGAGGCCTTGTCGCGCTGCCAGACCGAGGTGGTCGCAGCGATCCCCTCGATCTCGATCTCGTTCGAATAGAGCAGCAGCCGCACCAACGACATCTGATCGTCCGGTTCGTTGCCGATATCGGTCAGCACGAACAGCCGCGGTTTTGCAGACGCGGCGGGCGCCAGGCAGGCGGCCGCCACGGCGAGGCTGGCTGCCAGCCCCTTCAAGGCGCGGGCCCAACCGAATCGCGCATCACCAGTTCGTAATCGAGGGTCTTCACCTGGCCGTCCGCTTCGTGCGGGGGGCGCGCGATTGCCTGGCCGGCGGCGACGTGGGCCATTTCCTCGATCGGCTGGCGCACGGTCGTCAGCAGCGGCCAGACCGAGGTCGCAACCCAGCTGTCGTCAAACCCGCACAGCGAAATCTGGGCCGGAACCTGCAGGCCACGCTCGCGAATCGCCACCATCGCCCCGGCCGCTGAATCGTCGTTCGTGGCAAAGATCGCGGTCGGCTGGGGATCGAGATCGAGCAGGCGCCCGCCGGCCTTGATCCCAAGCACGAATTCGAACCCGCCATAGGCTTCGGCAACCTCGATCTGCGGATCGAGTTCCCGCAGGCGATCAAGGAATCCCTCGCGCCGCGCGGTCGCTGCGCCGTGCATCTTCTGGCCGTTGATCAGCCCGAACCGGCGGTGCCCAAGCGACCAGAACAGGTCGGCGATGCTGGCCGCCGCTGCGCGGTCGTCCATCCGAACCCCGGGCGACCGGTCCGGTTCGGCAAAGGGGGCGATCCGGCTGTAGTGGACGCCGTTTCGTTCCAGGAAATCCAGCACGAACAGGTTGTCGGCAATTGGTGGGGTCAGCACGAAACCGTCCACCCGGCCGTTGCGCAGCACGGCCGTAAGCTGACGTTCGAGATCGGTAGCCGGATCAATCGAATCGAGGTTGTCGATCCGCAGGTGATACTGATGCTCGACGCAGGCGCGGTAGATGCCCGCCTGGACTTTCATCGTGTAGTTCGGGCTGGGGTTGTCGAACAGCACCCCGATCGTGAAGCTGCGCCCGCCGGCCAGCGAACGCGCCGCCTGATCGGGGACATAGCCCAGCGTCGCAATTGCCGCTTCGACCTTGGCCCGCAGCTTGACCGAAACGTGCGGTTCGCTGTTGATCACGCGGGAAACGCTTTTGATCGACACGTCGGCCAGCCGCGCAACATCGTGCATGGTCGGCTGCTCTGGCAATTTTTCGGATGGGTCGCTGAGGCTCATGGTGCGCGCATACGTATTGGCAAATGCGGTGCGTGTAAATTGACAACGCAGTCTGGACAACGCTGACAGCATTGCGGATGCCTAGGGCGGGAAGACACGAAATTACGAGTCTAGGGAGAGGAAAATGAGAAAAATTGCGCTGATGGCGTTCGTTTCGTTGCTTGCATTGTCGGCCGCGCCTGCCATGGCCGATGCTGGAAATGCCGGATCATCGGACAACAGCACTCCCAACGATGAAATTGTGGTCACTGCGACCCGTTCCGAAACCCTGCTTTCCAAAACCCCGATCGCGGTCACGGCGATTACCGGCGACAGCCTCAAGGACAAGGGCATCGTCGGCCCTACCGGCCTCGCCGAATCGGTCCCCAACCTGTCGATCGACCGCACCAACGGTCTCCAGGTAACGATCCGTGGCGTCACTAGCACCGACGGCACCGAAAAGGGAAATCCCTCGGCCGCCTTCCTGCTCGACGGAATTTATCTCGCACGGCCGCAGCAGGCTGACGTCGGCTTCTTCGATGTCCAGCGGGTTGAAGTGCTGCGTGGTCCGCAGGGCACGCTGTATGGCCGCAACACCACGGCCGGGGTGATCAACGTCATCACCAACAAGCCCAGCTTCGATGGGCTCGGCGCGGGGCTCAACGCGTCCTATGGCAACTACAACGCGGCAAGCGTCGATGGCTTCGTCAACGTCACGGCAAGCGATTCGGTGGCGTTCCGCCTGTCGGCAACCTACGATCGGCGCGACAGCTGGATCCTCAACGCACCGGGTGACACGATCAACAAGGTCCCCTTCCGCGAAAACTATTCGGTCCGCGCCCAGGCGATGTTCAAACTGGGCGACCGCGGCGACCTGCTGCTGCGCGGCACCTATGGCCACCTTGGCGGCAGCCGCCTGGTCAACCTGCCGACCAGCAATTTCTACAGCCAGAATGCGCTGGGCACCGCATCCACGCTCGATGCCAACGGCAACGCGATCTGGAATCCGATTTCCAAGAACGTCACGACCCTGATGACCCGCAATCTCAAGACCATCCCGATCAGTTCGACCTGGGGCGGCGGGGTATCCGGGCGCAGCGATCCGTTCCTGGTCGACG
>JBJTMC010000130.1:0-3132 GCA_046063325.1 Novosphingobium sp. | reverse complement strand
AGCCCAGGATCACCCCGACCGCCAGCGTGCCTTCGTAGGTCGAGACCCCGAACCACCAGGCGATGAACAGCCCGGCGATCACTACCACCTGGTTGATGATGCCGGTGGCCTTGGGTCCGATCCGGTCGACCATCAGCCCGTCAATCAGCCGGATCACCGCGCCGGCCAGGGTCGGCACCGCGACCATGAAGCCCTTCTGCGCAGGATCGAGGCCAAGGTCCTTCGAGATGATCGGTGCGAGCGGGCCAAGCATCACCCAGCACATGAAGGCGATGTCGAAATAGAGGAAAGCGGCCAGCAGCGTCGGGCGGTGGCCCGATTGCCAGAACGGCTTTCCGGTGGGGATCGCGGGTGATTGCGGTGACATGGCGAGCGTTGCCATAATTAGGCCCTCCTTGGACTTGACGCAGCGGGATTGGAAACGATCCTCACGCGTACGGGCGAGGCGCCCGGATGTGCGAGGGGCGAGCGAAGGCGATGCGCAGCAGTGGCGAACTCGTGGTGGCGGCCGGTTTTGCCAGCCTGACCGGGCCGCGCGCCGAGAACCAGGATTTCGGCGGGGTCCACATGGGTACCGCGCTCGAACGCGCGCGCCACGGGATCATCGCTGCGGTGGCGGACGGTGTCTCGGGCGGCAAGGAAGGCCGCGCCGCGGCAGAACTTGCGGTGCGGGCGCTGATCGAGGGGTTTTATGCGATGCCCGACACGCTCGGTCCGGCAAAGGCGATGCAGGCCCCGCTCGCGGCCTACAACCGCTGGCTCCACGCCCAGGGCCGCGGCGCGGCGATGACCGACAGCGCGGCGACCTTCACCGCCTTTGCGCTGCGCGGCCGCCGCGCGCATCTGGTCCATGTCGGCGACAGCCGCGCCTGGCGCTACTCCGGCGGGCGGCTCGCCTGCCTGACCACCGATCATGTCCGCCCCGAGCCAGATCTGCGCCACGTGCTGATCCGCGCGCTGGGGATCGAGCCAGAATTGCGGCTCGATCACGGCGATGTCGAACTGGCCGAACACGATCGGCTGCTGCTGACCAGCGACGGGATTCATGGGGTGCTGGCGGCAGCGCGGATCGCCGCGATCCTCGCCGAGAATACCAGCGCCGAAGCGACTGCCGGCAAGCTGGCCGAAGCCGCGCTCGAAGCCGGGGGCCGGGACAACGCGACCGCGCTGGTGATCGACATCGTTCGCCTCCCCGAACCCGACCACGACGGCATCCTCGCCGGGCTTTCCGCGCTGCCGTTCGTCGAGCCGCCCCGAGTGGGCGAGAGCATCGACGGGTTCCGCGCCGAAGCGGTGCTGTCCGAAGGGCGTCACGCGGTGCTGCTGGTCGCGACCGACTGCGAAGACGGCAGCCGCGTGGTGCTCAAGTTCCCGCGCCGGGAAGTGCTGTCCGAACGCGCGCTGCGGCTGGCCTTCGCGCGCGAAATGCTGCTCGCCCAGCGGGTTGCGAGCCCGTTCGTACTCGGCGCACTTCCGGTCCGGCCTGACCGGCAGAGCGCGCTTTACGGCGTGCAACCGTTCCTTGAGGGCGAGACGATGGCGCAGCGGCTTGAACGGGGGTTGCCGCCGCTCAAGAGCGGGCTCGACGCGGCGATCAAGCTGGTCCGCGCGGTCGCGGCGCTGCACCGGATCGAAGTGGTCCACCGCGATCTCAAGCCCGACAACGCGATCCTCCTGCCCGACGGCGGGTTCAAGCTGATCGACTTGGGGGTTGCCCGCCTGCCGCGGGTCGAGGACTTCCGGGTCGACGAAATTCCCGGCACGCCGGGCTACATGGCCCCCGAACAGTTCGAGGGGAACGCCGGTGACGCGCTGACCGACCAGTTCGCGCTCGGCGTCACGCTTTACCGCTGGTTCACCGGCAAGTGGCCCTACGGCGAGCAGGAGGCCTTCCAGCGCCCGCGCTTCAGCCGCCCGGTCCCGCCCTCGTGCTTTCGTCCGGAGATTCCCAGCTGGCTCGACGATGCGGTTGTCACCGCGATCCAGCCCGAGCGCGAGGCGCGGTTCGGCGACGTCGTCGAACTGCTCCGCGCGCTCGAGGGCGGGGGCTCGCTCGAGATCGGGCCGCGCCGCAAGCTGCCGCTCGCCGCGCGCAATCCCGAGCTGTTCTGGCAGGCGGTCAGCGCGCTGCTCGGCGCGGCGCTGATCGCCTCGCTGCTGCTGCGCTGACCATCGTTCGAGCATTGTGCGAACCCCTGCTGTTCGCGCACGCAAAAAAGCCGCCTCGAACGATCCTGAAGGGATCAATCCGGGCGGCACCGTTGCCACGCAATGTCAGTTTACAGCCGGATTTTGGCAGCTTCCCACCCTTGGGATGCAATCACGGCTGGGCGAAGGGTAAGCGATTCGCGAGCCCCGCGTAAAGCACTATTTTGCGGTGCAGCATAATTGGTTCAGGTCTGGCGGGCGATGTATCCTGCCAGGTCGTGCGGGTCGAACGTCCGGCCGTCGAAGAAGCTGTTGCTTTCCAGCGTCATCGCGCCCTGCTGGGTGCCGACGGTAGTCAGGCCGGTCAGGCTGCCCTCGACCTTCGAGCTCGCCCCGGGCAGCGGCTCATCCGACCCCAGCAGCGCGCTGCGGTAGACGTCGGGGCGGAACACCCGCGCCGCCTTTGCGGCGTCACTGGCCGAAAACGCCATGCCCTCCCAGCGCACCATCTGGGTGTAGAGCCACTCCGCCTGGCTGACCCACGGAAAGTTCGCCGCCTCGCGATACTGGAACATGAAGTCGGGGAAGTGGGCCGGCTCGCCCCCTTGAACAAGCAGGATCCGGTCCGAAATGGCCCGGCGGATCACCTGGGCCGAACCGTCGAGGTACGCGCTCCGCGCGAGGATCGCCGCGTTGATCTCCCAGTTGTCCGGATCAACGAAATGCCGGGCGGCGGCGATCAGGGCGCGGACCAGCGCCTCAACCTCGCTGCGGCGTTCGTCGAGCACCGGCTCACGCAGCGCGAGCACTTTTTCCACCCCGCGCCGCCAGATCTGCGCAGTGGCGAGCACGATCCGCCCCGCTCCGCGTTCGACCGCGACCGAGTTCCACGGCTCGCCGACGCAGATCCCGTCGACTTCGCCCGCTTCGAGCGCATCGGCGCAGAACGGCGGCGGGACGGTCGCGATCCCGACGTCTTCGTCC
>JBJTMC010000129.1:0-3017 GCA_046063325.1 Novosphingobium sp. | reverse complement strand
GGTCGGCCCGGCGGTGATCAGGATGTGCTTGCCCTTGAGCGGGCCTTCGGGATCGATCTGGTCTTCGGGCGCGATCTCGTCGGGCGCAAAGTCCGGTTGACCGGCCAAGGGATCGGCCGCCAGCGCGCCTTCGTCGAACGGTTCGGGCGGCGAATCGTGGCGCGAAACCGTGTGGTTGATCGCTTCGGGATCGGTCGGCGGGGCGGCCTTGGCCTTGCCCTTCTTCGACAGGATCGGACCGCTCAGGTCGACCGGGATCGGCGCCTCTTCGACCGCCGGTTCAAGCTCGGCAAATTCGCCCTCGATCGGTTCGTCGTCGAACAGGATCGGCGCGCGTGCGCCGCTGCGCTGGATCAGCCCCGCGGTCAGCCCGCTGATGCTGGTCTCGATCCCGTCGGTCGGTGCCTCCCAATGCTCCAGGTCGAAGGCGGCAACCGGATCGGGCGAAGGCAGCAGCATCGGCTCCTGGCCCAGCAGTTCGCGAACCGCGTTGTAGACCACGATCGGTTCGGGCAGGCGGCCCGCGCCGTATTCGCCGCAGGCCATCGGCCCTTCATCGGGCGGCAGGATATGGATCCCGCGCGCTGCGAGATCGTGGACGTTGGACTGGGTTGCGGGGTTTTCCCACATCTTCACGTTCATCGCCGGTGCGACCAGCACCGGGGTGTCGGTGGCGAGCAGCAGCGTGGTCGCCAGGTCATCGGCGATGCCGTGCGCCATCCGGGCGATAAGATCGGCGGTGGCCGGGCAGACCACCACCAGATCGGCGCTGCGCGAAAGCTGGATATGCCCCATCTCGACCTCGTTGGTGAGGTCCCACAGCGTGGTGTGGACAGGGTTCTCGCTCAGCGCGGCGAGCGTCATCGCGGTGATGAACTTGGCGCCGCCTTCGGTCAGCACGCAGGTCACATCGCCGCCGCCCCTGCGGATCAGGCGGACGAGTTCACAGGCCTTGTAGGCGGCAATTCCGCCACCAACGACCAGCAGGATCCGGGGGTTTCCCATGCTAACGCGCTTGTGCAACGCCCTTCCCTCTTGCGCAACAGGCTTTGCGAACGGCTTTGCTTGGGGCACAGTGGCAAAAATCACGTGAAGGGGGATGGTTAACGCCATGCGTATCGCTTTGACAGCACTCGTTTTCCTGTTCGGTCTGTTCGACCTGTTCATGGGGCTGAACTTCCTGTTCAACCCGCAGGTGACCGCGCAGGGCTTTGGCCTCGCGCCCGCCGGCACCCAGGGCCTGTCGACGCTGCGGGCCGATTTCACCGCCTTTTTCGGGGTGGTCGCCGCCTGCATGATGATCGGCGCCTGGCGCCGCAACGCCGACCTGCTGCTGGTCCCGGCCGCGCTGATGGGCACCGCGGTTTCGGTCCGCGCGCTCAGCCTGTCGCTGGATGGCAGCTATCCGGGCTGGCAGGTGCCGATGCTGGTGGAAATCACCCACGTGATCCTGCTGATCGCCGC
Source organism: Novosphingobium sp. (assembly GCA_046063325.1). Taxonomy (GTDB): domain Bacteria; phylum Pseudomonadota; class Alphaproteobacteria; order Sphingomonadales; family Sphingomonadaceae; genus Novosphingobium. Next base: position 1,553 of record JBJTMC010000129.1, on the reverse strand, counting down.
TTGGCGGGTGCTGCCGCATCACAGGATCGAGGAACTGACGTCTTAAGCGGGTGCGCGGTTCGCCTTTGCGATCGGCTTGGCCTGGCCAGCCCGCTCCCGTGTCACAGATTCACGACAAACGTCCGGGGGACGTTTTCGCTGGGGCGCCCCAACCACCCGTTTAAGGTTACCCTGTGGGTGATTGGGCCGGGGGAGCGGGCAGGCCAGGCAAGGACAAGGCGGATGCCTTGTCCTCACTGCCGTACTGCCGTCAGACAGACCTGGCCGCGCTTGCCAGCGACTTCAGCGCCATCGGCACGAACGCCAGCCCGACGAACATCGCCGGGGCGATCACCGCGCCCCAGTAGAAGTTGTCGGGCCGCCCGGCGATCATGAAGGCAAGGCCGTAACCCAGGTAGAGCAGGGTCGCGAAAGTGCCGGCCGGGCTTTTCCAGCCTGACCAGCCGAATACCATCAGGACAATCAGCGGCCCGGCGATGAAGTGCGACAGGAACCGCAGGTTGCTGGACAGCGCGACGCTGGACAGCCAGCCGGAAAGGCCGCGGAAGGTCAGCCAGCTTGGCCCCATGGCATCGCTGGGCAGGACGTGCTGCGCGACCTGGCCCAGATGCCAGGAAAGATAGGCGAAGAAGGCCAGCACCAGCACCGACCACGCCGCGCCCTCCTTCCAGTCGCGCCGCCAGAAGGCCGTGGCCGCCATCAGCAGGACGAACGGCAGGCAATGCTCGCGGATCGCCAGGGCCAGCGCCGCCACGGCCAGCGAGGCGCCCCATTTGCGGCCCGGGCGGTGCAGCCCCAGAGCCAGCGCCAGCAGCATCCCGGCCCACAGCTCGTGCAGCACGAAGTAATAGCGGTTGAGCCCCAGCGACGCGCCGAAGAACAGCAGCGCGGTGGCCATGCGGCGGGTTCGCGGATCGAGCCCTTCATCGCCGAACCGCCGCCACCAGGCCCACAGCGTCGCCGCCAGCAGCGCGATCGCGGCAACCAGTTCGCCGGGAACCACCACGTCCGCGCCGCGGCCCTTGTCGCCCAGCAGCATGGTGAGATAGGCCAGCGTCGGCAACCGCACCGCCACCCCCGGGCGCAGCGGGTAACTGGCCTTGCGGTGTTCCTCGGCGGTGACGGTGTAATAATTCTCGCCCTGCCCGATCCGCGCGATCACGTGATCGTAGAGCGCCAGATCATCGTCGCGCGGGCGTTCTGCAGCCTTGTTTTCCTTGCCCGCGACGTTCTCGACAAAGCCGGCCACCTCGGTCTTCTGCTCGCCCGCACGGATCGGCACCAGCGCCGAGGCCAGCAGCAATGCGGCCAGCGCAGCCAGCAGCAGCCGCGCCGGAACACGGCCCCAGGCGGCATAGCGGTCCCCCGCGAAGACTGGCGTCGGCTCCATCAATCGTCCCCCGGTTGCGCCCGCCTTGTGCATTCACGCGGAATCGCGCGCAAGCCGCGCCAAAACGATATGCCCGTTAGCTTGCGATTCATGCCGCCGCGCCTACATTGGCGGGGAAAGGACTTTGCACGCATGAATGAGGAACAGCCGAACGGCAATCCGT
>JBJTMC010000128.1:0-2988 GCA_046063325.1 Novosphingobium sp. | reverse complement strand
GTGCAGCACTTCCTGGTCGGACAGGTCATTCACGCGGCGGGCGTGATCGATCCCAAGCTTGTCGACGATCTGGCGGGCCTTGAACGGGCCAATGCCGTGAATGTAGGTAAGCGCGATGATAACACGCTTGTTGGTGGGGATATTTACCCCGGCAATACGAGCCACTTAATTCTCCATGCTCCACAGGACCACGCGGGTGCGCGCCTTCCCATCTCAACGCTTCAAGCCTAGAACGGCAAAAAGCCCGGCTGGCGCGCTAGGTGCACTTCGCCCTCCGGACATTTCCGTTTTTCGGTTGAGCGGCGCGCTTAGGGCGATTCGCAGGGCATGTCAACGCCCCCGCGGCCAAATGCGTCGGGACACGCTGCGCAGCAGCAAACCTTGTATTCTGTTCGAGCGCCGCAGTCAAAACACCCTGCCGCAAACGCCGGCCCGGTAATCGTCCGGCAGCTTATTCGGCCGGTGCCGCGGACAGGGCCGTGGCGCGTTCGGCCAGGTGGCGCAGTTGCTCGTCCAGCACCTTGTCGACCATCGGGGCCAGCACTTCCGGCTTGGTCCCGAAAGAACCGCCAACAGCATAGTTCCAGGCAATCACGGTGCCGCTTTCACCGGGCTTCAACGTGATGGTCAGCACCCCGTGCGCAGCCTCGCCCTGAAGCGGGCCCAGCCCGCCAACCATGCGCAGCACCCCGCGCTGCGGATCGGCATAGACGACATGCATGTGCTCGACGCTGCCCATCCGCTGTGTGGCGGGGGCATCGGCTGGCTTGGGCAGTTTCTCGCAGAAGCAGCCGCTGGCCTGGGCATCGATGTACAGGTTTGCCGCGTCACCCGAATAGGTATGCTGCGAAGACCACCACTGGGCCGGAGCGATCAGAGCCTGCCAGACCTGGGCCTTGCTGGCCGGAGTCTCGGCGGAAAGATGGATCTGGAACCCGGTTTCGGACAGAGCCGCGACATCGCCGTACAGCGGCAGCGAAGCCGCGGACACGCTCAGCGCCAATGCCGCACTCACCAGCCTTAACTGCGTCATCGATCTATCTCCCCGCACCGCGCGCGGCAGGGCGAGCGGATTCAGACTGTCATAATCCGTTCGATCGCGGCTGTCACATGGTCGATATCGGCCATGCCATTGACCCGCGTCACGATCCCGCGTGCGTCATAGATCGGCAGGATCGGAGCGGTCTTGGCGCGGTATTCCGCCATGCGGGTCCGCACGGTTTCCTCGTTGTCGTCCGGCCGGCGCTTGAATTCGCGGCTGCCGCACTTGTCGCACACGCCCGCAACGCGGGGCTGCTCAAACTTGTCGTGATAGCCCTTGCCGCAATTGGCGCAGGTGAAGCGCCCGCAGATCCGTTCGACCAGCGCGTCTTCGTCGACATCGAGTTCGATCACGTGATCAAGGGTGCGGCCGCGCTCGGCCAGCAGCTTGTCCAGCGATTCAGCCTGGGCGGCGGTGCGGGGATAGCCATCGAAGATCGCCCCGACCTTTTCCCCCATCGCGTCGAGCTCCTCGCCGATCAGCGCCGAAACGATCGCGTCCGAAACCAGCTCGCCGCGTTCCATCACCGCCTTGGCCTGCAGCCCGACCGGGGTGCCGGCCTTGACCGCGGCGCGCAGCATGTCGCCGGTGGAAAGCTGGCGCATGCCGAACTTTTCGACCAGACGTTGGGCCTGGGTGCCCTTGCCGGCTCCCGGCGGTCCAAGCAGGATGATGTTCACGGCAATTCCCCTTGCTTAGCAGATCAGCGCAGGCGTCCCTTGAGCTTCGCCTTCTTGATCAGATCGCCATACTGGTGCGCCAGCAGGTGCGACTGGATCTGGGTGATCGTATCGACCGTGACGTTGACCACGATCAACAGGCTGGTGCCGCCGGCAAAGAACAGCCGCACGCCGGTCGACGCGATGACCCATTCGGGCACCACGCAGACGATCGTCAGATAGATCGCCCCGATCACGGTGATCCGGGTCAGCACATAGTCAAGATAGGTCGCGGTGTTCTTGCCCGGGCGGATCCCCGGAATGAAGCCGCCGTTGCGCTTGAGGTTGTCAGCGGTCTCTTCCGGGTTGAACACAACCGCGGTGTAGAAGAAGCTGAAGAAGATGATCCCCAGGGCATAAAGCGCCATGTAGAGCGGTTTGCCGTGTCCGAGGTACTGGTTCAGCCCGACCACGAAGGCGCCCATCTTCGAATCCGGCGAAAGCGAGCTTCCGGCGAACTGGGTGATGGTCAGCGGCAGCAGCAGCAGCGAGCTGGCGAAGATCGGCGGAATGACGCCCGCGGTGTTGATCTTGAGCGGCAGGTGGCTGCGGTCGGCCTGCATCATGCCGTTCTGGCTGGCCCGCTTGGGATACTGGATCAGCAGGCGCCGGGTTGCCCGTTCCATGAAGCAGATGAACAGGACCATCCCGACAAGCAACGCGACCAGCAGGAAGATCACGATGCCCGAGATCGAGCCGGTGCGCCCGCCTTCAAACAGGTTGGATACGAACACCGGCATCTGCGCGACGATCCCGGCCATGATGATCAGCGAAGTGCCGTTGCCGATCCCGCGGCTGGTGATCTGTTCACCCAGCCACAGCAGGAACATGGTGCCGCCGACCAGCGAAACCAGCCCGGCGACGTAAAACAGCGGACCCGGATCGATCGCAAAGCCCTGGACATCGGCGTTGCGCAGCGCGGCATAGCCCTGGACAAGGCTGAGCAGCACCGCACCATAGCGCGAATACTGGTTGAGCTTGCGCCGCCCGCTTTCGCCCTCTTTCTTGAGCGCAGCGAGCGAGGGATGCAGCGAAGCGGCCAGCTGCACCACGATCGAGGCGGTGATGTAGGGCATCACGCCAAGCGAGATCAGGCTGTAGTTGGCCAGCGCGCCGCCCGAGAACATGTTGAAGAAATCAAGGATCCCGCCGGCATTGCGTTCCATGAAGGTGCGCAGCGCGATCGGGTTGATCCCCGGCAGCGGCACGAAGCTCAGGAAGCGGAAC
>JBJTMC010000127.1:0-6661 GCA_046063325.1 Novosphingobium sp. | reverse complement strand
CCAGGTGGGGGGCGTGTCGCAGACCGCGACGGGCGCTTCGAACAGCTTCAAGGTGGACCGCAAGGTCAGCGTCACGGTGGCCGATGCCAACGGGGCGACGACTCAGGTCTCACCGGGGCAGACGGCGGCGGTGACCACCTTTACGGTGACCAACAATTCGAACGCCACGCTCGACTTTGCACTGACGGCTGCCCAGCAGTCCGGCGGCGCGGCCGCGCATTCGGGGACCGACAGCTTCGATGCCACCGGCGTCAAGATTTACGTCGATACCAACGGCAACGGCACCTACGACGCCGGAACCGATCTGGAAGTGACCTATCTTGACGAGTTGGGTGCCGACCAGAGCAAGACCGTATTCGTGGTTGGAAACATTCCGCTGGGTCTGACCACCGGTGCGGTGGCGGCGGTGACGCTGACCGCGACCGGCCGTGAAGGCGGCGCCGCCGGAAGCCAGGGCGCTGCGCTGAGCCAGACCAATACCGGGGCACTCAACGAGGTTGATCCCAACTTCGTCGATACCGTGTTCGCCGACAGCGCCGGGGCAACCGACGCGGTTCGCGACGCGGCGCATTCGGCGAAGGACGATTACACAGTCCTCGCCGCGGCGCTGACGGTGCTGAAGACCAGCAAGGTGATCAGCGACCCGATGAACGGGACCAGCAACCCCAAGGCAATCCCCGGGGCAGTGATCGAATACTGTATCTCGGTTGCCAACGCCGCGGGCAGCGCCACGGCCAGCAGCGTGGCCATTTCCGACCCGCTGCCGGGCACCGTGACCTATGATTCAGGCTACGGGATCTTTGTCGACGGTTCGGTCACCAGCGGCGCCTGCAACGCCGATGGTTCGGCCGGTGGCAGCTATGACGGCACCACCACCACGGTCAGCGGCACGCTGAGCAGTATCGCTGCCAGCCAGACCAAGACCCTGCGTTTCCACGCAACAATCAACTGACCGGGGCGCGGGCGGCAGGACAGGTTTCTGCCGCCCCGACCCACTGCGAAACGAGAAAATGGGCATCATCCGGCAAATCGGCATCACTCTGACAGCGCTGTTCGCAGCGCTGCTCGTTGGTGTGCTTGCTGCCGATGCCCAGACCATCACCAACACCGCTTCGGCTCAATGGAGCCAGCAGGGCAATGCGTTCTCGGTCAATTCGAACACTGTTTCGATTTCCGTGTCGCAAGGGCCGGTGATGATCGAAACCTACGTTCCGGCCAGCACCGGCCAGGCGCTTGGCATGCCTGCTCCGACCTGCGGCGGCGCGCCGATCCAGATCCCTGGCGGCGGCGCAAGCCTGCTCGCCACGGTCCAGCCGGCCAGCACGCTGCGCGCCGGCAACACGCTCTATTTCCGCCTGTCGGATCCTGGCGCCAACACGAACGCGGGCGCGGTCGATTCCCTTGAGGCGACGATCACAGACGCCTCGGGCGACCGCGAAGTCCTGACAATTTTCGAGACCGGCGCCAACACCGGCGTATTCGCAGCCGCGATCCAGACCGTCGCTCTGCCGCCGCAGCCGATCCGGGGCGATTGCCGCCTGTCGGTAGCTGCAGGCGACGTAATCACGATTTCCACGAACCCGGTTGGCAGCACCACCACGATCGCCTCCGCGACGATGGATGTGCTCGCCGATCCCTATGGCCTGGTCTTCGACAGCGAGGATGGACGCCCGGTCGATGGCGTAAAGGTTACGCTGGTCGACGCGCTTACCGGCGCTCCGGCGCGGGTCTATGCCGATGACGGCGTTACCCCGTGGCCTTCGACCGTCTACACCGGTCAGGCTGTGACCGATTCGGCGGGCCGCACCTATCAGATGTTGCCCGGCGAATACCGTTTCCCGCTGGCCGCGCTGGGCCAGTACCGGATCGTGGTCGGGCCGCCGTCGCCTTATACCGCACCGTCGAGCGCAAGCGCCGCGCAGCTTGCGCCGCTGCGCCGCCCAGATGGCCAGCCGATGCAGATTGTCCCGGCCTCGTTCGGGCAAACCCTGACACTGAGCGCCCCCTCCGCTGTGCGGGTTGACGTTCCGGTGGATCACCCCCCGCTTGGGGTATCGCTGGTAAAGACCGCATCGCGTCCCACCGCGCTGCCGGGTGACGTGGTGTTCTACACCCTGACCTTGCGCAACCCCGACGTGCTGAGCGCCAAGACCGGGGTGACTCTGGTCGATACCCCTTCAACCCTGCTGCGCCTGCGCGCCGATACGGTGCGGGTCGACGGCCAGACAACGCCGGGCGCGGTGCAGATTTCGCCCGATGGCAAGATCTTGACCGTTGCGCTTGGCACCTTCGCGCCGGGGGCGGCGCACACCGTGACCTATGCGATGACCGTGCGTGCCGATGCACCGGCCGGGACCGCGCTCAACCGCGCTGTGGCGAGCGACGATCGCGGCCGGATCAGCCAGGCCAGTGCCTCGGTGCGGATCGAGCGCGAAGACCTGGCCCAGCGGATGACGCTGATCGGCCGGATCACCGATGGCGGTTGCAGCGTCGCCAGGCAGCATAACGGGATTCCTGGGGTTCGGGTTGTGCTGGAAGACGGCAGCTTTGCGATCACCGATGCGGATGGACGCTACCACTTTGAAGGCCTGGTCCCGGGAACCCACGTGGTTCAGCCGCAGGTCAGCACCCTGCCCAAGGGCAGCGCATTCACCGATTGCACCCGTTCCACCCGCAGTGCCGGGAGCGCCAGCTCGCGCTTTGTGATCGGGCAAGGGGGAAGCCTGCTGGTTGCCGATTTTTCTGCAACAGTACCTGAAGTTTTGCCTTTAAACACCGAAATAAACACGGATAAATCGAGCAAGGCCAGTCAGGAAGCCAATGCTGCGGCAGAGCGCGCGGCGGCCGGCGCCGATACCAACTGGCTTGGGCTTGGCGATGGGCCAACCGACTTCCTGTTTCCGTCGATCGACCACAACCCGCGGGCCCCTGCGGTGCGGGTGGTGATCCGTCACCGGGTCGACCAGAAGATCGAGCTCAAGGTCGATGGCAAGCCGGTCGATCCGGTGTCCTATGAAGGAGCGCGCCAGGCGCCCGGCGGGCGCTACGCGGTGTCGATCTGGCGCGGCATCCCGCTGGATGGTGAGGTAACCCGCCTCAGCGCCACGGTCCGCGGGCCCAAGGGCGATGTGGCTGCTCAGCTCAGCCGCGATGTCTTCTATTCGGCATTGCCTGCCCGGGTCGAACTGGTGCGCGAAAAGAGCCGACTGGTGGCCGACGGCAGGACACGGCCGGTACTGGCGCTGCGCATTCTCGATCGAAATGGCCGCCCGGTTCATGCCGGTCTGACCGGCGAATTCCGCCTCAACGCCCCCTACGAAAGCGCCGAGGCGCTCGACGCGATGCAGCAGCGCGCCTTGACCGGGCTTGGCCGATCGGCGCCGCGCTGGCACGTCCTGGGCGACGATGGCATCGCCTATGTCGAGCTGGCCCCGACCATGTCCAGCGGCAAGCTTCATGCCGATTTCGATCTGTCCGACGGACAGACACGCCGCCACCAGGAACTCGACGCCTGGGTCGAACCGGGTCAGCAGAGCTGGACCGTGGTTGGTCTTGCTGAAGGCGCGGCCGGGGCAAAGGATGTTGCCGACCAGATGCAGCGTGCCGGACGCTTCGACAGCGATCTTGGCAATTCCGCGCGCGTCGCGCTCTATGCCAAGGGTCCGCTGCTCAAGGGCCTGTTGCTGACCGCCGCCTATGACAGTGCCAAGCAGCGCGACGATCAGGTGGTGATGGGAGCGATCGATCCGCGCGCCTATTATAGCGTATTTGCCGATATGTCCGATCGCCGGATGGACGCCGCCAGCCGCGAAAAGCTTTACGCCCGGTTGGAAGCAAACGGCTTCACCGCGCTTTACGGGGATTTCGATGCCGGGTTCGACCAGACCCAGCTGGCTCGCTATCAGCGGACCGCGACCGGGTTCAAGTCCGAGTTCCAGAGCGGCGGCCTGCACGTCCAGGCATTCGGCGCGAAGATCGGCTCTACCCATCGCCGCGACGAGATCCAGGGCGGCGGCATTTCGGGCCCCTATCGCCTGACCAGCCGCCTGATCGTTCCGGGCAGCGAAGTGGTGACCATCGAAGTGCGTGATCGCTTCCGCAGCGAAGTGATCGTCTCGCGCAAGATCCTGATCCAGTATGTCGATTACGAAATCGATCTGCTTTCGGGCACCGTCACCTTCAAGGAACCGCTGTTGAGCCGCGATGCCGAGCTGAATCCCCAGTTCGCCGTGATCAACTATGAAGTGGACAGCAATGCCGGCGGCGGCGCGATCAACGCCGGGGTGCGGGCCGATTGGACCGTGGCCGGCGGCCACCTTCGGATTGGCGCCACCGCGATTTCCGATACCGGGGTGGGCGAGGGCAAGCGCACCAACCTGATCGCCACCGACGTCAAGGCCAAGGTCGGCAAGGATACCGAACTGCGCGCTGAAATCGGCACCAGCTTTGGCCGCGGCACCCAGGCTGTTGCCTGGCTGGTCGAAGCCGAGCATCACGACGGCAATCTCGATCTGCTGGCCTATGCCCGCCTGGCCGAGCGCGAATACGGCCTGGGCCAGACCAGCGGCGCCGAACTTGGCCGCCGCAAGCTCGGACTGGACGCCCGGCTGCGCCTGACCGAAGCTCTATCGCTGACCGCCAACGCCTGGCGCGATGACAGCCTGGAAGACAGCTCGCGCCGCACTGCGCTGCAGCTCGGCATGACCTGGCGCAGCAAGAGCACCGACGCGCGGATCGGACTGGCGACGATGCACGACCGGCTCGCCGATGGTCGCAGCGCCAGCTCGACCGTGCTGGAAGGCGGGGTGACCCAGCGTCTGCTCAATAACAAGCTTGAACTCTCGGCCAGCTCCAGCATCGCGCTGGGCAAGGCTGAAGCGCTCGATCTGCCCGAACGCCACCGTCTGACGGTACGCTATTCGGTCACCAACGATCTGCGCTTGGTCGGTTCCTATGAACTGGCCAAAGGGCAGGGAATCGATGCCCGCACCGCGCAGCTCGGCGTGGAACTGGCGCCGTGGCAGGGAGCGCGCGTAATCACCGCTCTTGGCCAGCAGGCCATCGCCGAACTGGGCAAGCGCACCTATGCCAACTTTGGCCTGGCCCAATCGGTCCCGGTCACCAAGAACCTGACTCTGGACGCGACAATCGACGGCAACCGTACCATTTCGGGCTTTGATCCCGCGCGCCTGGTCAATCCGGCCCACCCGGTCTCCAGCGGCGGCAACCTGGGCGAGAACGGCTCGATCGCCGAAGACTTCACCGCTTATACGCTGGGCGGAACCTGGCGCGCCGGGCGCTGGTCGGCCACGCTGCGCGGTGAGCTGCGCGCTGGCGAACTGGCAAACCGCAAGGGAATGACTTTTGGCGCGATCCGCCAGCGGGGCGAAGGCTCGATGCTGGGTGCCGGGTTCACCTGGACCCGCGCCGAGGCGACTTCGGGTGCGTCGAGCGAAGTGTTCGACGGCGCGCTGGCCCTGGCGCATCGTCCTGCCACTTCCGACTTTGCCCTGCTCGGCAAGCTGCAGCTTCGCAGCGACCGGGTGCACGGGGCGATCGAGGGCGAGGCTGGGCCCGCCGGACGCGGCGCGCTGACCATCACCGGCGATGGACGCACTACGCGCCTGATCGCCAGCCTCTCGGGTGATTGGACTCCGCAAGGCAAGGTTGACGGGGCGTTCGTCCAGCGCAGCGAAGTAAGCGTGTTCACCGCGCTCCGTTATAACTTCGATCGCTTCCAGGGCTTCGACCTGGCCGGAACCACCCTGCTAGGCGGTGCGGATGTCCGGATTGGCCTGGGCGACCGGTTCGAAATCGGCGCAACCGGAACGGTGCGCACCAATATCGACGACCGGACCACCAGCTTCGCGTTCGGCCCGCAGATCGGATTCTCCCCGGCCAAGGACATGCTGGTGATGGTGGGCTACAACGTCACGGGCTTCCGCGATCCTGACTTTTCCGCCGCGCGCACGACCGACCAGGGCCTGTTCGCCTCGATCCGGATGAAGTTCGATGCCAGCACCTTCGGCTTCCTTGGGCTGGATCGATAAGGGCTGGTTTTAAGCGCGCGATTAGTATCTATTCCCGCTCGTAAAGGCAGAGGGGAATGAGAAGATGGACAATTCAGAAGCGGCACCGCCGCCTCCGGGAATGGCGGCCGGCGCGGTGATCACGCTGATCATCGTCGTCCTGATCGTGGCCTGGATCGCCATTGCCCTCGGCGTGCTGCACATGACCGACACCACCTTGGTAGGCGCTTTCATGTTCCTGTGGTACTGGGCCAATAACGAACAGTTGCAGTTCGGTCGGCTGCTGCCGGCCATGCTCGGCTCGCTGTCCGGGATCGGGGTTGCCTGGCTCCTGGTCTACGTTCCGACCCATTTCGGCGGGGCAGGGCTGGCCATCGGCCTTGGGGCGCTGATCCTTGCGCTGTTCCTCGACGTGGTGAAAAAGGTTCCGTTGGTGATCAACACCGCGACCATGCTGTTCGTCACACTGGCCGCAGCGCCGCTGATCCAGCTCAAGGTCAATTGGGGCGAGCTGGTGCTCTCGACCGTAGTGGGCGGCCTGTTCTTCGCGGCGGCAGTCTGGCTGTTGCAGAGCCTGGCCGCACGGTTTGCAAAATCGGAATAGTCGGCCGAGACTTGTGGCGGACAGGGTG
>JBJTMC010000023.1:0-3337 GCA_046063325.1 Novosphingobium sp. | reverse complement strand
CCCTTGTCGATCAGCAGTTGCAGCCGCAGGAACTCGCCGCTCGACTTGCTCATCTTGCCAGAGCGTTCGACCAGGAAATTGTTGTGCATCCAGATCCGCGCGCCGCTGTTGGCGGGCACATCCAGGCCGTTGGTGCAGCAGAACGCCTGGTTCTGGGCGATCTCGTTGGGGTGGTGGATCTCGCGGTGGTCGATCCCGCCGGTGTGGATGTCGAACGGGAAGCCCAGCACTTCGCCGCTCATCACCGAGCATTCGAGGTGCCAGCCCGGCGCGCCCCGGCCCCACGGTGAATCCCATTCCATCTGGCGGCTCTCGCCAGCTGGGGTCCTGCGCCAGATCGCGAAGTCTGCGGCGTTGCGCTTGCCCTCGACCGCTTCGATCCGCCCTTCACCCTCATCGGTCTTGCTGCGCGCAAGGCGGCCGTAGTCGGCCACGGTCGAAACGTCGAAATAGAGCCCGCTATCCAGCTCGTAGCAGTGCCGATGGGCGATGCTCTTGGCAAAGTCGATCATCGCGGGGACGAACTCGGTGGCGATGGTCCAGCGCGCGGGCTGGCGGATGTTGAGCGCCTTTACGTCAGCCCAGTAGGCCTCGGTGTAGTGCCGGGCGATGTCCCAGATCGACTGGGCGCGTTCGGCCGCCATCTTTTCCATCTTGTCTTCGCCCGCATCGGCGTCGTCGGTCAGGTGACCGACATCGGTGATGTTGATCACGTGGGTCAGCCGGTAGCCTTTGTAGCTGAGCGTCCGGCCCAGAATGTCGGCAAAGACATAGGCGCGCATGTTGCCGATGTGAGGGTAATTGTAGACCGTCGGCCCGCAGGAATAGACCCGCGCCTCGCCCGGATGGACGGGCTGAAACACTTCAAGCTGGCGGGTCAGACTGTTGAACAGGCGCAGGTCGGTCATTGCCGCGCCTTAGAAGCGCAGAGCCGTCAGGTCAAAACCCTTCCCAGCGGATCGCCTCGTCGATCCCGACTCTTCCCACCGGGAACTGGTTCACCGCCGCATCGCGATCCCCCCAGCCGATCGCCATGCCGCAGAAGAAGATGTGATCTTCCGGGATATCAACGCATTCGCGGATCTGCTTCTGGTAAACCGCCCAGGCCTCTTGCATGCAGCTGTCCAGCCCTTCCTCGCGCAGCAGCAGCGCCACGGTCTGCAGCCACATCCCGATATCGGCCCATTGCGGCCGGCCCATATAACGCGGGGTGTGGATCAGCATCAGCACCGGCGCGCCAAAGGCCTGAAAATTGCGGGCAAACCATTTTAGCCGCGATGCCTTGTCCTCGCGCGGGATTTCCAGCGCGGCGTACATCGCCTCGCCCACGCCGAACCGGCTGGTTTCGTAGCGGCCTTCCAGTTCGGGCGGGTAGACGTTGTATTCGGGCGCAAAGGCCGCGCGGCCCTGCGGGACCACCGTGGCGACATGGGCCAGCAGGCGGGCCAGCGGATCGCCGGTCAGCAGCACCGCGTTCCACGGCTGGGTATTGCCGCCAGACGGCGAATTCTGCGCTTTTTCCAGCACCCGGCGCAAGACTTCCGGATCGACCGGCTGATCGAGGAAATTGCGGATCGAGCGGCGCGAGGCGACAGCTTCGGTAACGGTGGCGGCTTCGTTCATGGCGCCGTTTAATCAGGCGATTAAACGGACCGGTCAAGCCTATTCGTCTTCGAACAGACCCGCCAGTTGCTCGATCATGGTCCCGCCCAGTTGCTCCACGTCCATGATCGTCACCGCGCGGCGGTAATAGCGGGTCACGTCGTGGCCGATCCCGATCGCGACAAGCTGCACGGGGCTTTGCCGTTCGATCCAGTCGATCACCTTGCGCAGGTGCATTTCGAGGTAGCCCGCGTTGTTGACGCTCAACGTGGAGTCATCCACCGGCGCACCGTCCGAAATCACCATCAGGATCCGGCGATCCTCTTGCCGGGCCAGCAGCCGCTGGTGCGCCCAGAGCAGCGCCTCGCCGTCGATGTTCTCTTTCAGCAGGCCTTCGCGCATCATCAGGCCCAGGTTCTTGCGGGCGTGGCGATAGGGCTGGTCAGCCCGCTTGTAGACGATGTGGCGCAGGTCGTTGAGGCGGCCCGGATTTGCCGGTTTGCCCCCGGCCAGCCAGGCCTCGCGACTTTGCCCGCCCTTCCAGGCGCGGGTAGTAAAGCCCAGCACCTCTGTCTTGACCCCGCAGCGCTCCAGCGTGCGGGCCAGCACGTCGGCGCTGATCGCCGCGATCGAGATCGGCCGCCCCCGCATCGACCCGGAATTGTCGATCAGCAGGGTGACCACGGTGTCCTTGAACTCGACCTCGCGCTCGATCTTGTAGGACAGCGAATGGCCGGGCGAGATCACGACCCGGGCGAGCCGCGCGGCATCAAGCAGCCCCTCTTCCTGATCGAAATCCCAGCTGCGGTTCTGCTGCGCCATCAGACGGCGCTGCAACCGGTTGGCCAGCTTGGTGATGATCCCGCCAAGGCCCTTCAATTGCGCGTCCAGGTAGGCGCGCAGGCGGGTCAGTTCGTCCTCGTCGCACAGGTCGCTGGCCGCCACGACCTCGTCAAAGGCCTGGGTGAAGGCCTTGTAGTCAAACGTGGCGGGCACTTCGGTCCAGGGCCGGTTGGGCCGGGTCGGGAGCATCCCCTCCTCGCCCTCGTCGGCTTCATCGGCATCAGCGGAATCGTCTTCCATTTCCCGCTGGTTTTCGTCTTCGCCGTCTTCCTCGCCCTCGCTGGGTTCGGAGGCGACTTCGCTGGGCGACTGATCCTCGCTCGATTCGCCGTCGTCTGGCTGGTCCTCGTCCTGGTTCTGATCCTCGCCCTCGTCGCCGTCCTCGCTCTCCTGCTCGGTCGGCTGGGCCTGGGTGAGTTCGAGATGCTGAAGCATATCGAGCGCGAGGTGCTGGAACGATTCCTGATCGTCGAGCGACAGCGCCAGCGCATCGAAATCGGTCCCGGCGCGGTCCTCGATCCAGCCGCGCAGCATGTCCACCCCGGCCTTTGCCGCCTCGGGCACCGGCTGCCCGGTCAGGTGTTCGCGCAGCATCAGCGCCAGCGCGGCCGGGATCGGCACGTCTTCCGGGCGGCTGGCGCGGGCAATCGGATCGCCGCCGACGCGTACGTCCTGCGCCGCCGCCAGATTGGCGCGCATCCCGGCATAGGCGCGGCTGCCCAGCGCTTCATACCGCACCGCCTCTACCGCATCATAGGCCGCGCGGGCGGTCGGTTCGGACGGGGCATTCTTCGCGTGGAGCGTATCGTTGTGGTGGCGGATCTTCAGCGCGAAGCTGTCGGCAAAGCCGCGCGCCTCCATCGCCTGATCGCGCGGCAGGTTGCGGCCCGGC
>JBJTMC010000022.1:0-14225 GCA_046063325.1 Novosphingobium sp. | reverse complement strand
GCAAAGCAGCCCTTGCCGCTTAGCAGCCCCAGGAACACCAGTTCGCTGTCGGGGGCCGCATCGGCCAGTGTGCCCCATTCCAGCCCCCCTTCGGGGGTGATAACCGGATCGAGCCCGTCAAGCTTGAGCAACCGCGCCCGCCAGTCCATCAACGCGGCCAGCTTGTCCGGATCGGAACGGATGTGATCGGCCCGGTCGAGCCGCGCCCCCGCGAAAGCGATCGAAGCCAGGCTCATTTCGCAACTCCCCGCATCGCCTCGAGATCGGCCCCGACCGCCTTGGGAAATTCCTTGAGGATCGGCAGCTTGTCCTGCGGCATGTACTGCACGTAGAGGCTTGTGCGCAGCGCGTACTTCATCTGAGCAAAGCCGATCGTCCCGGCCGCACCGGACCAGCCGTAGAGCCCTTCGTCCCGGCCAGTGCCGACGATCCCGCCAGCGCCGAACTGCTGCCCGGCTATCCATGTTCCGGTCAGGTCTGCCCCGGGCGGGAGCAGATTGGACGTGCCCTGCAAAACCGCTGCCTCGCTCATCACCCGCTTGCCGCCATAGCTGCCGCGCCCAACCAGCATGGCCAGGAACCGGTCGAAATCGGCCGGGCAGGTGACCAGTCCCGAGCCACCGAAGGCGAAGGGTACCGGATCCTGGTAGATCGAGCGCCCCGGCCGGTCGATCGCGACCGGAAAACCGCCGGCCAGGAAATAGTTGGTGGTCAGCCGGTTGATGGCGGTGCCGGGCACCTGGAAGAAGCTGCCCGTCATCCCCAATGGACCAAACAGCCGCTGTTGCAGGAACTGCTCGAAGCTCATCCCCGCGGCCCGACCGATGATGATCCCCAGCACGTCCAGGCTCATCGAATAGGACCATTTGGTTCCCGGCTCGGCCACCAGCGGAACCGTGGCCGCCCGGCGCAGGAATTCGTCGGGCCCGGGCGTTGGCGGGCCATCGTTGACCCCCGGCAGCTTCATCCGGGAAACCAGACCGGGATTGACCCCCAGCCGCAGCAATTCGTCCGCAACCTTGTTCTTGCCGACCACGGCATAGCCAAACCCGGAGGTGTGCGTCAGCAGGTGGCGGATGGTGATCTGGGTTTCGGCGGGCCGGGCATCAAGGCTGACCTTGGGATCGACCGCCACCTGCATCTTGGCAAATTCGGGCGCGAAATCGGCCAGCGGCTGATCAAGCTTCAACTTGCCTTCGTCGACCAGCATCATCGCCGCCATGCCGGTAACCGGCTTGGTCATCGAATAGGCGCGGTACAGGCTATGCGGACCTTCCGGATCGTGATCGTTGAAGCCTTCGGTGCCCCGCGCGATGAAGCGCGGCGCTTCGTTCCGCCAGCCCAGCGTTGCGACCATGCCGGAAACCTTGCGCTGGGTGACATAGCGTTCAACCAGCGCGGTTACCGCGGGCCACTGCTCCGGCTCCTTGGCAGCCACTGCCAGCACCCGCGCAGGCAGGCCGCCCAGCG
The DNA here is from genome assembly GCA_046063325.1 of Novosphingobium sp. Classification (GTDB taxonomy): domain Bacteria; phylum Pseudomonadota; class Alphaproteobacteria; order Sphingomonadales; family Sphingomonadaceae; genus Novosphingobium. Next base: position 12,755 of record JBJTMC010000022.1, on the reverse strand, counting down.
CCATTCCAGCGCCCAGCCAGGCCGAACCGCGCAGCAGGCCGCGGCGGGAAAAATCGATCTCGGGCAAGCTAGTTCTCCCTAATTCCGTTCGGCCAGCGCCAGCCGCGCCGCCTTGGCGAACAGTGTGGGCAGACCGGCGCTGTCGAGCGCATCGATCTGCCACCATTCGCCCGTGGTCGCGTCCAGCCTAGCCAAATCGCCACCCGAATAAAGCATCAATTGCATTTCGAGATCGAAGTGGCTGAAGCCGTGCCGCACCGCGCCAAGCGCGCGCCAGGATCCGTCCAACGGCGGCTCTCCAGCGCCGTCGCCGCGGGTCGACCAGCCATCATCGGGCAGTGCGCGCATCGCGCCCAGCATGCCTTTATCCGCGCGGCGGACCAGCCAGACCGCTCCGTTCCGTTCGATCCAGAAGGCCCGCCCCCGGCGAACCGGACGTTTCTTTTTCGCGGCTTTGACCGGAAAGCGCTCTGCCCCGCCCTGCCGCCCCAGGCAGGCGTCCGACAGCGGGCAGACCATGCACCGCGGCGCGCGCGGCGCGCAGACCGTTGCGCCAAGGTCCATCATCGCCTGGGCAAAATCGCCCGGGCGTTCCTGCGGGGTAAGCGCCTGAACCCGCGCGTGGATCGCTGCCTTCGCGCCGGGCAGTGGATCGGCAATCGCGAACAGCCGCGCCGCCACGCGTTCGACATTGGCATCGACCACCGCCGCAGGCCGATCAAAGGCAATCGCCGCGACCGCCGCGGCGGTATAGACCCCCAGCCCCGGAAGTGCCCGAAGGCCTGCCTCGCTATCGGGAAAGGTCCCGCCCTGCGCCGCCACCGCCCTTGCACAGGCCAGCAGGTTGCGCGCCCGGGCATAGTATCCAAGCCCGGCCCAGGCGGCCATGACCTCGGCGTCGTCGGCCGCGGCGAGCGCTTCCACGGTCGGCCAGCGCGCCAGGAACCGGGCATAATAGGGCCCCACCGCGGCCACCGTGGTCTGCTGCAGCATGACTTCGGACAGCCACACCCGGTAAGGCTCAGGCGGCGGCGCGCCGGGCGGACTGCGCCACGGCAGCACCCTCGCATGGGCATCATACCAGGCAAGCAGGCGTTTAGCGGTGGCGTCCATCGCCCGCCTATGGCATTGCCAGCCGCGCAATGGAACGGGACCGCGACAAGCCAGCGAAGAACGCGCGCCGCTATGAAAGGCCGCGCGGCAGCGCGACCCGTTCGATCGGCGAACTCATGCCCGAAATCGGCCGCACCGCGTTCCGCAAATTCGGCTTTATTCAGTCGAGCGTGGTAACCCGCTGGGCCGAGATTGTCGGCGAACGGCATGCCCGGGTCTGCGCCCCGGAATCGATCCGCTTCCCGCCCGGCGAGAAAAGCGGCGGGATCCTGCAACTGGTGGTCGTCCCGGCCCACGCCCCGCTGATCGCCCATGTCGAGCCCGAGATCATCGAGCGGGTAAATCGTTTTTTCGGCTACAACGCGGTCACCCGGGTCAAGTTTCGGCAAGGTGCGGTTAAGGCGCCGCCTGCTGAAAAGCCCGCTGCAGCCCCGCCCTCGCTGCGTCCGGTCCCGCTCGAACTGGGCGAAAGCCTGCGCGATATCGGCGATCCGGAGCTGCGCACGGTGCTGGAATCGCTCGCCCGCAATCTGGGCGGCAACGGTGGGGACAAGTCCGGGTGAAGCGATACGCAAGACTGGCCGTGCTGGTTGCCGCCGTACTGCTGGACACCGGGGCCGCGCCCAAGACCATCGGCTGGAACATGACCGTTGCGGAAACCCCCGAAGGCGGTCACCGGCTTGGCAATCCCGATGCCAAGGTCCGGCTGGTCGAATATGTAAGCTATGCCTCTGCCAGTTCGCTGCGCTTCGAGCGCGAGGCAGAGGGGCAATTGCGGCTGGCCTATGTCGCCTCGGGCAAGGTATCGTTCGAAGTCCGCAACCTGATCCGCCATCCGCTCGACCTGACTCTGGCGATGCTTGCCGGATGCGGGCCGAAGGAGAAGTTCTTCCTCAACCACGCCGCGCTGATCCGCAGCCAGGACCGCTGGGCGGATATGGTAAAGCGCGCCACCCCGTCGCAGCGCTGGCGCTGGACCCAAAGCGACATTCCCAGCCGCAACCGCGCGATCGCATCGGATCTGGACCTCTACGAAGTGATGGAAGTGCGCGGCTATGACCGGCTGACGGTTGACAAATGCCTGGCCGACAAGGCCGCCGCCGCGGGCATCACCGCACAAAGCGATGCCGCGCAGGACGACGGAATTGAACGCGTTCCGGCCTTTTCGATCAACGGCAAACTGCTAGACATAGCCACCTGGGCGCAGCTGCGCCCGCTTCTGGATGAAAGCCTGACGTAGCATGAAGAAAATCCTGGCCGCCGCCCTGATCGGCGCTCTTGGTGCCACCCTTGTCGCCACCGCTCCCCTTGCCGCAAAGCCTGTGCGCAAAGCCGTTCGCCCCGCCCCGTCGGCCTGGGATGCGCGGGTAACGCCCACCGCCGCCGGCGCTCACCTGATCGGCAATCCGGCGGCCAAGGTCAAACTGGTCGAATTCATCAGCTATACCTGCCCGCACTGCGCCGATTTCGCCGCCGAATCGAAAGGTCCGCTGTTTGCCGGACCGATCAAGGGCGGCACGCTATCGGTGGAGGTCCGACCGTTCTTCCGCAACGTCATCGATATTCCCGCGACCTTGCTGGCCCAATGCGGGCCGAGCAGCCGGTTCCTGGGCAACCACGGCGCGATCCTGGCCGCCCAGAGCACATGGCTCAAGGCCCCGTCCGACGATCTTCAGAAACGCTGGCCATCGCTCAATTTTGCCCAGCGGATGAAGGCCTTGTCGCAGGATCTGGGGCTTTACCAGCTGATGCAGGGCCGCGGCTATACCCCGGCCCAGCTCGATGCCTGCCTGGCCGACCAGCCGCTGGCCGACAAGCTGGCCAAGCAGACTGAGGATGCCGCGACCGCTATCGGGGTCAAAGGCACACCCAGTTTCCTGATCAACGGCAAGTTGCAGGAGGTTTACGCCTGGCCGCAACTGAAGCCGTTGCTTGATGAGGCGCTGCGCTGATTCACCTGTGGAGAAGCACGGCCCCGCCCGGGGCCTCGCTTCTTCACCCGCCCGTTCCGGGCTAGCCTTCCCGACTCGAACGCCAAGGAATACCAATCCCATGACCGCATCCCGCACCCGCCTGCTTCTTGCCCTTGCCGTGGCCCCACTCGCGCTAGGCCTTGCCGCCTGCAAGAAGGACACCGCCGGAACCGCCGCCGCCCCACAAGGCGCGCCGGTCGCCGCGGTCGCCGCTCCTGCCGGAAAGGCCTGGACCGATGTGGTCGATGAAACCGCCGATGGCGGCATGCGGGTCGGCAACCCCGAAGCACCGATCAAGCTGGTGGAGTACGGCTCGCTCAGCTGCCCGCACTGCGCCAAGCTGTCGCAGGAAGGCACTGCCTCGCTGATGAAGGACTATGTCGGCACCGGCAAGGTCAGCTGGGAATTCCGCAGCTTCGCGATCCACCCGCAGGACGTTCCGCTGACCGTACTGGTCGGCTGTGCACCCAAGGAAGCCTTCTTCCCGCTGCTCGAACAGGTCTATGCTAATTTCGATTCGATGAACGCGGTCTATTCCGACAAGGCGAAATTTGCGCAGGCCCAGGCGGCGATGGACCTGCCTGCGGCGCAGCGCTGGGCCGCCTTCTCAGATGCGATTGGCTATAGCGACTTTTTCGCCGCGCGCGGGATTGCGAAGAATGCGGCCCATGCCTGCCTGGCCGATCTGAACAAGGCCACCGTGGTAGCCGAGCATGCCAAGAAGTACGGCGAATCTGGGATCGATTCGACCCCGACCCTGCTGATCAACGGCAGCAAGGTCGAAGGCGCGGAATGGCCCGCGCTTGAAACCGCGCTGAAGGCCGCGGGCGCCAGGTAAAGCGGCGGCGAAGGGGCACCAGGACCGGCACGATGCGGATCAAGCGGCTCAAGCTCTCTGGTTTCAAGAGCTTTGTCGAGCCGGCTGAGCTGCGCATCGAGCCGGGACTGACCGGGGTTGTCGGCCCCAACGGCTGCGGCAAGTCCAACCTGCTGGAAGCGATCCGGTGGGTGATGGGCGAAAACAGCGCCAAATCGATGCGCGGCGGCGGCATGGAAGACGTGATCTTCGCCGGCACCGCGCAGCGCCCCCCGCGCGATTTTGCCGAGGTCGTTCTCCACGCTGATGCAGGGGCCAACGACAGCGAGCTGGAAGTGGTCCGCCGGATTGAGCGCGGCGCGGGCAGCGCCTACCGTGTCAATGGCCGCGACGTGCGGGCAAAGGACGTCGCGCTGGTCTTTGCCGATGCGGCCACCGGCGCCCACTCGCCAGCGCTGGTCAGCCAGGGCAAGATCGCCGCGGTGATCGCCGCCAAGCCGGCCGAACGGCGGATGATGCTGGAAGAGGCCGCCGGCATCGCCGGGCTGCACGTCCGCCGCAAGGATGCCGAACAGAAGCTGCGCGCGACCGAGGCGAATCTGGGCCGTCTCGAAGACTTGATGGGCCAGCTTGACCAGCAGATCGGATCGCTGCGCCGCCAGGCCCGCGCGGCGGAACGCTACAAGGCGCTGTCCGACCGGATCCGGGTGGCCGAAGCGCGGTTGGTGTTCGCCCGCTGGCGCGATGCCGCCGCAGCCGCCGAAACGGCCCGGACCGAAGCCCATGGCGCCGAAGCCCGCGTTGCCGAGGCTCAGGCCGCGATGAAGGCCGCGCAGGAAGCGCAGCATCAATCGGCGAATGCCCTGGCCGAAGCGCGCGACGAACTGGCCGATCGGCGCGACGATGCCAGCGCGCACGGCCACCGCATGGCTCAGCTGACCAGCCAGCTTGAAGCGGCGGAAGAGCGGCTGCGCGATCTCGATCGCCAGCATCAGCGGTTGGAAGAAGACCGCGGCGATGCAGACCGGCTGACCCGCGATGCCGCCGCCGCCCTGGGCAAGCTGGAACGCGAACTGGCCGAGGGCGAGGACGCGCTTGCCGCCGACGAAAAGCGCCGCCCGCTGGTCGCCGCTGCGCTCGACGATGCCGATCGCAACTTGCGCGGGGCCGAACTGGCCCTGGCCAAGGCGACCGCCGACCAGGCCGGAGTCGAAGCCGAATGGCGCGTGGCCGATGCCGAACTGGCCCAGGCTCAGCAGCGCCTGACGCGGCTTGACGGGGAAGCCCGGCGGCAAGCCGACCTGGCCGAAGGCCTGGCCCGCGAAGGGGATCCGCTGGCCGCTCTGGCCGCCGCCGAAAACGACCGGGATCGGGCCGCAGCGGCGCTGGCCGCTGCCCGAACTGAGCTTGAAGCCCAGCAGACCCGCAAGGCCGAACTGCAGGGCGTGCGGGACGAAGCGTCCTCGGCGCTTGCTTCGGTCAAGGCCGAAATGGCCGGGGTGGAACGCGAATGGCAGGCCCTGGTCCGCGATCGTGATGCCCGGGCCAGGCAGGCGGCGGGCAAACACGGCACCGCCGCGCTAGACGCAGTGCGCGCCGCACCGGGCTATGAACGCGCGCTTGCCGCAGTGCTGGGGCGCGATGCCAAGGCTCCGCTCGGCGCGGCTCCGGCCGATGCCGACGGCCGGTTCTGGACCGGCGCTGCCGCGCCCGTCCCGGTTGCGGCCAGCCTTGCCGCTCATGTCACCCAGTGCCCGGACGAACTGAAGGCCCGGCTTGCCCTGGTCCACGTTGCCGAAGTCGACGACGGCCGTACGCTTGGTCCGGGCGAATGGCTGGTCACCAAGGGCGGACGGATCCGCCGCTGGGACGGGTTCGTTTCCAAGGGCGAAGGCGCGGCAGAAGCCGCCCGGCTCGAGGCCGAAAACCGGCTGAGCGCCCTGGAAGCCGAACTGCCCGCCCTGCGCGGCGCAGTGGAAGCCGCAGAAACCCGCGCGAACGAGATCACGGCGGAGCTTTCCACGCTGCAACTCGGGGTAATCGCCTCGGAACGGGCCCTGGCGCAGGCGGCAGAGGCCGAACGGGCCGCCCTGCGCGCGGTCGATCAGGCCGAGGCGGCCAGGGCCCGGATCGAAACCCGCCGCGCCGAACTCGCTGCCAGTGCCAGCGATCTGGCCGAACAGCGCGGCATTGCCGAGGCTGAGCGCAAAGCGGCAGAGAACCGCCGCGCCGGGCTTCCCGATCCAGAAACCGGCCGCGCCCAGCTCGCCGCCGCGCAGGCCCGCCACGATGCGGCGCGGCAGGGGCTACAAGCCGCAACTGCCGGTCTCGCCGCGCACGACCAGGCGCTCGCCGTCGCGCGGGAGCGGTGCAACACCCAGCGCAGCGATATCAAATCCTGGCAGGCCCGGGCCGGCGATGCCGCCGGCCGGCTCGCGGCGATGACCCGCCGGTTCGAGGAAATCGCCGAGGAGCGCGCGGTGGTCGCCGCCAAGCCGGCCAGCCTGCTGCGCGAGATCGAGGCAGGCGACGAAGTGCGCACCCGGCTTGGCGCCGAGCTTGCCGCCGCCGAAGTCAGGGTGAGCGAACTGGGCGAAGCCGCGCGGCGGATCGACGCGCAGTTCGGCCAGGCCAACGAAGCACTCGCTTCCGCCCGGGAAACCCGCGCCGGGGCCACCGCCCGGGCCGAGAACGAGGAAGCACGCCGCGCCGAAATGGCAGGTATCTCTGGCGAGCGCTTTCAGTGCCCGCCACCGCTGCTGCCCGAACGGTTCGAATTCGCCTCCGATCATGTCGGCCCTTCGCCGCAGGAAAGCGCCGAGCACGACAAACTGGTTGCAGACCGCGAGCGGCTGGGACCGGTCAACCTCGTTGCCGCCGACGAACTGGCCGAGGCCGAAGCACGGCACGGCACCAGCCTGGCCGAACAGGCCGAACTGACCGAGGCAGTCCACCGCCTGCGCGGCTCGATCGGTAACCTCAACCGCGAAGGGCGTGAACGGCTGCGCGCCGCCTTCGAAGCGGTCGACACCCATTTCCGCCGCCTGTTCACTCGCTTGTTCGAAGGCGGCCAGGCCCACCTGGCGCTGGTCGATAGCGACGATCCGCTCGAAGCCGGTCTGGAAATCTACGCCCAGCCGCCGGGCAAGCGGCTGCAATCGCTGACCTTGCTGTCCGGCGGCGAACAGGCGCTGACCGCGGTAGCGCTGATCTTTGCCCTGTTCCTCACCAATCCCGCGCCGATCTGCGTGCTCGACGAAGTCGACGCCCCGCTCGACGACGCCAACATCGAGCGGTTCTGCGACCTGCTCGATGCGATGGTGGGAGAAACCGACACCCGTTACCTGATCGTCACCCACAACGCCGTGACGATGAGCCGGATGCACCGCCTGTTCGGAGTGACGATGGTCGAACGCGGCGTGAGCCGCCTGGTCAGCGTCGACCTTGAAGGGGCGGAGGAACTGCTGGCGGCGGAATGACCGATCCCGCGCCGGACATCTACGATCCCGCATTCGTCAAGCAAGTGTTCGATCGCTGTTCGGACCGCTACATCGCCTTCAGCTACATCTGTTCGATGGGCTTCACCGAACGCTGGCGCAAGCAGTGCGTTGCAGCATTGGCGCTACCCGACGGCGCCCGGATGGGATACGATCTCATGGCCGGTACGGGTGAGGTCTGGCCGCATCTGCTGGCAGCCAATCCCGGAATCGACAGGATTGTCGCCGTCGATATCTCATCAGGCATGCACAAACGCGCGATTGAGCGCTTGCACGCAATGCGGGCCAATCAGATTGCCTTCATCGAGGACGACGTGCTGGCAAGCGAGCTGCCCGATGCCAGCGCCGACTTCGTGATTTCAACATTCGGGCTCAAGACCTTCGAAGCCGACAAGCTTGCCCGCCTCGCCAATCTGACCGCGCGCGTCTTAAAGCCAGGGGGTCGTTTCGCCTTTATCGAGGCGTCCGATCCAAAGGGCTGGATCCTGCGCGGGCTGTACCTGTTCCACCTCGGGACGATTCTCCCGCTGATCGAACGGGTGTTTTTGCGCGGAGCCCAGGATTTCGCGATGATCGGGGCCTATTCGACCAACTTCGGGGATGCCCGGACCTTTACGGCAATGCTGGAAGAAGCTGGGCTACGGGCCGAATTTCGCAAGGCGTTCTATGGCTGCGCGACAATTGCCAGCGGCTTTCGCCCGAATTAGCCGGTCCTGCACTCAGCGAGCAGCGGCCCAGTTGGGCAAGGGTTGGCAGGGCCCGTCCGGGTCCACGGGACGTGGGCCCTGCCAGGGGGGTAATCAGTGCGCCTTCTTGGTCATCGCGTCGTCAGCGGATTCGCCGCTGGCGGATGCCGAAGCGCCGTCAGTCGCTGCGCTGGTCGCAGCGGCTTCGCTGGCAGCCGGGTCAGCAGCCTTGGTCTTGTTCTTGTGCCCGCAGCCAGCCAGCGCCAGGGCAGCAACGGTCGCGGTCAGGATCATGGTACGTTTCATCGATGAATAACTCCGTTCGGATCGGTGCGGCGATCCATAGGAGCGACCCGGCGCAGGCCCAAGTTACAGTTTGGTCATGTAGCGTTCATCCCGCGCGTCCCACGTCAATCGAGCACGAACCGCGGTCCTGTCCCGCCCGAGCCGGCGCGATCGTCCTTGTTGTAGAGCTGGCAGCGCTGAAGGCTGAGGCAGCCGCAGCCGATGCATTCGTCCAGCTTGCGGCGGGTCAGCGATAGCAGCGCGATCTTCTTGTCGATTGCCACGCGCATCGATCGGCTGATGCGCTGCCAGTCGGTAACGGTTGGCGTGCGGCCCTGCGGCAGGGTGCTGAGCTCTACCTCGATCTCATCCAGGCTGAGCCCCAGCCGCTGTGCGATCAGGATGAAGCTGAGGCGGCGGATGTCGCTGCGCAGGAAGCGGCGCTGGTTGCCCATCGTCCGCATCGCCTGGATCAGACCCTTGTCCTCGTAAAAGCGGATCGCCGAAACCGCGAGCCCGGTGCGGCGGGCCAGATCGCCAATCGGCAACAGGTCATTCTTGTCCACCGGATGCGTCCTTTTCGCGATTTTGCTTGACCTCAAGTTATCTTGAGGTTGCACAAACGTAAAGCGCCCTGATTCGAATGCGCGGTAACTGATTGACAAAAGGATGTTTTTTATGCCGAGAGGGTTCCTCGAACACGTCAACATCACCGTCAGCGACCCGGAACGGACGTCCGCCTTGCTGCAGCATTTGTGCGGCTGGAACGAACGCTGGCGCGGCCCGGCACTGAACGGCGGATGGACCATCCATGTCGGCAACGACCGCGATTACCTGGCGATCTACACCACCGGCGCTCCGGTCGAGCAGCGCTTTGCCAAGGGCGCGCCGCTCAACCATGTCGGGCTGGTGGTTGATGATCTGGTCGAAGCAGAACGGGTGGTCGTCGAAGCAGGCTTGGTTCCGTTCAGCCATATGGACTACGAACCGGGCCGCCGTTTCTATTTCTTCGACTGGGACGGAATCGAATTCGAACTGGTGAACTATGACTGAGCCGCTGACTGCCGACGAGCTTGACGCCTATTGTGCCCGGATCGGTTATGCCGGTCCTCGCGCCGCCAACCTGGCCACGCTGACCGCGCTGCACCGCGCGCACGTTCTGACCATCCCGTTCGAGAATCTCGACGTCCAGCTTGGCACGCCGCCCGGGCAGGACAGCGCGGCGATCTTCGCCAAGCTGGTCACCGCACGGCGCGGCGGGTGGTGTTACGAACAGAACGGGCTGTTCGCCCGGGCGCTCGTCTCGCTCGGCTTTGATGTGACGCGCCTGTCGGCCGGGGTGATGCGTGAGCTTCGCGGCGAGGAGACGATGGGCTCGCACCTGTGCCTCAAGGTCCGGGTCGCCGGGAAGGACTATCTGGCCGATGTCGGCTTCGGATCGAGCCAAATTGAACCACTGCCGCTGATCGAACAGGCGTGGGACGCCGCGCCGCTTGCCGGTCGGATCCAGCGCACCCCGGACGGATTGTGGCAGTTCGCGATCGAGACCGGACCCACGCCGCTGTCCTATGACTTCGCCGATGAACCGGCGGATGAGGCGCTTCTGGCGCAGCTCTGCGCATTTCAGGGAGCGCACCCGGAATCGATTTTCGTCCAGAACCTGGTCGTTCAACTGCGGACGCAAGACGGCCACCTGATGATGCGCGGCAAGGTCTTGACCGAAACCGGGCTGGACGGCGCGGTGGTGCGCGAACTTGGTTCGGCCGAGGAACTGGTTGCCGTGCTGCGCGACCGGTTCTCGCTCGCCGTGCCGGACGCAGCGAGGCTGTGGCCTTCGATCGAACAGCGCCATGCCGCTCTGTTTGCCTAAAGCAAGCTGCGCTGTTCTGCCCCGCCACCGGCCCAGCGCTCGGCAGTGCGATCGACGGTCAGATCGCCGTCCCAGGTCTGGCACAGCGCCAGCGCAGCGTCCGCCGAGCCCTCGAGCCAATAGCGCTGCGCCGCGGGGCTGAGGATCAGCGGCATCCTGTCATGCACCTCGGCCATCTGCGGATGCCCTTCGACCATCACCATGGTGTAGACATCGCCCCATTCGGCGCTGGGCCGCCACAATCCGGCCACCGCGAGCAGCTCAGGCTCAGCCAAGCCGTACCAGGTGCGGGTCATCCGGCCTCTTTCGCCCTCGGCTTCGGCCCACTGGCTGACCGGGACCAGGCAGCGACGGTGGACGAAGCTGTCGCGCCAGAAACCCGTCAGCAGCTTGTCCTCGCGCGCATTGGTGACCGGCTTGGGCTTGCGTTTCTGGCCCTGCTTGCCGGTCAGCACCAGCGGAAAACCCCAGGTCATCGCCCGGGCGCTCCGCTCGGCTACCACCAGTCCGGGATAGCCGGGAAAGACTTCGGCTGCGTAGTTGGCGGAAAGATCAGGTTCCACCGCAAACAGCTTCGCGACTTCGGCGGTGCCCTTGGTCATGCGGTAGAGATTGCACATCCTAGCCGGGCCGCGCGCAGCCTTGGTGCGTCTCTTTGCCGATGGTCAGCGCGGATTTGAACTGGTGAACGGTATCGCTCATGCCGTCGCTGCAGGCGCCCCTGTTGATGACGAGGATGAAATCCTTGCCCTCCAGCTTGCCGGTGTAGCGCAGCCCGTTACCTTCTTCGGTGAGCTGCGCCTTGACGGGAACCCAGCCAGGCGATTCCGGAGTCTTGTACATCAGCACATCGAGGTGGATGGCGACCGACCAGAATGGCTCGTTGCCGAATGCGGTCATCAGCGGGCCGGAACTGGATTCTAACGTCCGCGTGCTTTCCTTGACCGGCGTAGTGGTAATCTGGTCGTCCGTCCGCGTGGTTTGCGGCACATCTGTTTGAGTAAGTGTAACAGACGGTTCTTGCGTGCGCGAATACGGCGACCCAGCCTTGTCTTCGCACCCTGCCAGCACCAGCAAGCCAACCACCATTAAGCTACGCATTGCCCACCACCCAGCAGGCCGCCGCGACCAGCAGGCCGAGCGAGCGGTTGGAACGGAACCGGGCCAGGGCATTGTCGGCATCGTGATCTTCCAGAGTCAGCACCTGCCAGCCAAGGTGGCAAGCCGCGGGGACAAGCGCAAGCAGCGCGATCCAGTCCGGGCGGAGCAGCCAAAAGCCGAGCGCCCACAGCGCCGCCGCGCCGCTATAGAACCCTGCGACCCCGGCTTTCACATGCCGCCCCAGCGTCAGCGCGCTCGAGCCGATCCCGACCAGCGCATCGTCCTCGCGGTCCTGGCAGGCGTAGATCGTGTCGTAGCCGATGCACCACAGGATCGATCCGGCATAGAGCGCGGCAAGTACGTCGAGCCGGTCCGAGCGCAACGCCACCCAACCGACCGGCGCGCCCCAGGTGAACACCAGCCCCAGCCAGGCCTGCGGAAAGCCGGTGATGCGCTTCATGAACGGATAGGCCGCAACCAGTGCCAGGCTGCCCAGCGCTACCAGTTGCGCCTGCCATCGCAATTGCAGCAACACGGCCAGTCCGATCAGGCAAAGCAAGACCAGCCAGATCCACGCCGCTCGGTTGCTCACGCGTCCGCTCGCAACCGGACGCAGCGCGGTGCGGGCGACCTGGCGGTCAAGATCGGCATCGACTATATCGTTGTAGACACACCCTGCCCCACGCATCGCGATGCTGCCCAGCAGCAGCCACAGCAGCAGGTCCCACCGCGCCGCACCGCCTGCCAGCAGCACGCCCCAGGCGCAGGGCCAGTAGAGCAGCCACCAGCCAATCGGCCGATCGAACCGGGCAAGCTGGGCATAGTCTCGCCACGGGAGCGGCAGGGCAGCGACGATCCCGCGGTGCTGGCTGTCAGGGACGATTTCGGCAGTCATATTCGCGCTGTAGCCAATCGGGTGAAATGCGCTAGAGCCAGCCCATGCCCGCCACCCCCGCCTGGCCTCCGAAAAGCGCGCCGCGCCTGTTTGTCGAACAGGTGCTGGCCGCGGGCGATCAGGTCATCCTCGACGGTCCGCAGGCGCACTACCTCTCGCGGGTGATGCGGGTCACCCCGGGCGACGCAATCGTGCTGTGCGACAATGTCAGCGGCGAATGGGCCGCGCGGGTCATCGAGGCGGGCAAGCGCAATGTCGTTGCCTCTTGCGAAACCCGGCTGCGCCCGCGCGAGGAGGTGCCCGACTTCACGCTGTGCGCCGCGCTGCTCAAGAAGGACCGGTTCGACCTGGTGCTGGAAAAGGCCTGCGAACTGGGGGTGCGGCGGATCCAGCCGGTGCTGACCCGGCGCTGCGTGGCGGACAAGCTCAACCTCGAGCGGGCCCGCGCAATCCTGATCGAGGCGGCCGAACAATGTGCCCGTACCGCGCTGCCCGAACTGCTCGTGCCGGTGAAGCTT
>JBJTMC010000126.1:0-3687 GCA_046063325.1 Novosphingobium sp. | reverse complement strand
TCCGGCCGATACCGATCTGGGCCTGCTCGGCGCGGAAGAGCTGGAGGTGGTCAAGCTGGCCGCGCAGTTCCCGCGGCTGGTCGAGGCGGCGGCCGCCGCGCGCGAGCCGCACCGGGTTGCGTTCTATCTCTATGATCTGGCGGCCGCGTTTCACGCATTGTGGAACCTGGGCAATGACCAGCCGGAAAAGCGCTTCATCGTGGCACAGGATGCGCGGCTGACCGGGGCAAGGCTTTATCTTGTGTCCCAGATCGGGCAACTAGTCCGCAACGGCCTCGCCATTCTCGGCGTAGAGGCGGTTGAGGAGATGTAAGCCATGGCGGCGATCGAGGGGCGCGAAGGCGAGGAATGGGACGGCGAACAGGACGAAGCGCTCGAAACCGAGCAGCTTGCCCTGAAGGACGAAGACGATCGCCTGCCCTGGCTCGAAGGCGCCGACGATGACGACTATGCCGAGGACTCGGCCGGAAGCGGGCTGGGCAAACTGATCCTGATGGGGCTGGCGGCGCTGGTCGTACTGGTCGGCGCGATCTGGTGGGCCACCCACCGCAACCCCGATCCGGGCGCGGAACCCGATGGCAGCCTGGTCAAGGCGGAAAGCCAGCCGTACAAGGAAGCGCCCAAGGATCCCGGCGGCAAGACCTTCGAAGGCACAGGGGATTCCAGCTTTGCCGTCTCCGAAGGGCAGAACCGCCCGGCCCAGCTTGAGCAGAAGGGCGCTGCGGCGCCCGCACCGGCTCCGGCGGCCAGCGCCGAGGCCAAGCCTGCGGCTGCGGGCGGGGTCGGGGTCCAGGTCGGGGCCTTCTCGTCCAAGGAAGCAGCCGAAGCCGGGTGGACCCGCGTTGTCGGCCATGCGGGCGGCGCACTGTCCGGTGTTTCGCACCGCGTGATCGCAGGCAGCGCCGACAACGGCACGATCTATCGCCTTCAGGCGGTGGCGGGCGATGCCGGTGCCGCCGCGGCCCTGTGCGGCAAACTCAAGGCGGCCGGGGTTGCCTGCCAGGTCAAGTAAGGGCGTAATCCACACGGATTGCAGCGCGTGCGCTTGCCACAAGCGCGCGTAGCTGCGATTTTCGCGGCCTTATGACACCTGCCATCTTCGGCCTTTCCGGTTTGACCCTGAACGCGGATGAGCGCGCCTTCTTTCGGGAGGCCGATCCGGCGGGCTACATCGTGTTCGGCCGCAATGTCGAAAGCCGCGATCAATTGCGCGCGCTGACCGATGCCTTGCGCGCGATCCACGGGCGCGAAAAGCTGCTGATCACGATCGACCAGGAAGGCGGGCGGGTCCAGCGGATGAAGCCGCCGGTCTGGCCGGGCTATCCCGCCGGAGCCGTGTTTGACCGCCTTTACGATGTGGCGCCAGCCAGCGCGATCGAAGCGGCGCGCGCCAATGCCGAGGCGCTGGGGATCGACCTGGCCGAGGTTGGGATCAGCTGCACCCATGCCCCGGTGCTCGACGTGCGGCAGGAAGGCGCCCACGACGTGATCGGCGATCGCGCCTTGGGGCACGAGCCGCTGCGCGTTGCCGCGCTGGGCCGGGCCGTGCTCGACGGGCTGAAACGCGCTGGAATTGCGGGCACGATCAAGCATATGCCCGGCCACGGCCGCACCACCTGCGACACCCACAAGGCGATGCCGACCGTGACCGAGGGCGAAGATCTGCTCGAAGCCGATATTGCCCCGTTCCGCGCGCTGAACGATGCGCCTTCGGGGATGACCGGCCACCTCAAGTTCACCGCCTGGGACACGGAAAACCCCGCGACCCAATCGCCGTTCATCGTGCGCGAGATCATTCGCGGCAAGATCGGGTTCGACGGCCTGCTGATCACCGACGACCTCGACATGGAAGCGCTGACCGGCACGGTGCCCGAACGCGCGGCAAAGGCGATTGCCGCGGGCTGCGACATCGCGCTCAACTGCTGGGCGAAGATGGACGACATGACCGGGATCTGCGATTTGCTGCCGGCCATGGGCGCGAAGACTGCTGAACGGCTGGCGCGCACCCTGTCCTTCACCCGGCTGGACGGCGCGAGCGGCGATCAGGCAGCGCTGCTGGCCAAACGTGATGCCTTGCTGGCGCTGAGCGGGGAAGCGGCATGACCCTTCGACAAGCTAAGGGTGATCGGACATGAATGACGGCCTGATCGATTCCCCCGCGGTCACCTTTTCCGAGGACGAGTGGCAGGGCGTTGCCACCGCCGCGAGCGATGACGCCGCGCTGTACCTTGAACTCGACGGCTGGGAGGGCCCGCTTGACCTGCTGCTCGATCTCGCGCGGCGGCAGAAGGTCGATCTGCGGCGGATCTCGATCCTGGAACTGGTCGACCAGTACCTGACCTACATCGAACAGGCAGAAGCGCTGCGGCTGGAACTGGCGGCCGATTACCTGGTGATGGCGGCCTGGCTGGCCTATCTCAAATCCGCGCTGCTGTTGCCGCGGGATGAGCAGGCCGATCCCAGCCCAGAGGAACTGGCGCTGCGCCTGCAGTTGCGGCTGCAGCGGCTGGCGGCGATGCGCGATGCGGCCGCACGGCTGATCGGGCGCGACCGGCTGGGGCGCGACGTATTCGTGCGCGGTGCGCCCGAAGGCCTGCGGGTCGACCGCAAGAGCCTGTGGCAATGCGACTGGTTCGCGCTGGTGCAGGCCTATGGCCAGGTCAAGGCGCGGACCCAGCCGGTGGTCCACATGGTCCGCGACCGGATGGTGATGACGCTGGATTCGGCGCTCAGCCGGGTTTCGGCGATGCTGGGCGTGAATATCGACTGGATGGAGCTGCGCGATTTCCTTCCCCCGCATGCCGATCCCAAGCTGCGCCGATCGGCCCTGGCGTCCAGCTTCGTGGCCGCGCTGGAACTGGCCCGGCTGGGCAAGGCAGAGCTGAACCAGGAGCGGACCTTTGGGCCGCTGCTGCTGCGCGGGATCAAGGCATGACGGGTCCCCTGTCTTCCAGGCCGGACGATCTGGTCCGTGCGGTCGAGGCGACACTGTTCGCTGCCGAAGAACCGATGAGCGCCGAGGCGATCTCGGTCCATCTGGGCGGGGCGCAGGTCAGGGATGCCCTGGCCGAGCTTGAGGCGCTGTACAGCGAACGCGGGATCCAGCTGGTCGAACGCGGCAAACGCTGGCATTTTCAGACCGCGCCCGATCTTGCCCACCTGCTGCGCCGCGAACGCGAAGAAGTGCGCCGCCTGTCGCGCGCGGCGACCGAAGTGCTGGCGATCGTCGCCTATCACGAGCCGGTCAGCCGGGCCGAGATCGAATCGATCCGCGGCGTCCAGACCGCCAAGGGCACGCTCGACGTGTTGATGGAGGCGGGCTGGGTGCGGATCGTCGGTCGGCGCGAGGTGCCGGGCCGCCCGGTGATCTATGCCACCACGCCGGACTTCCTGACTCATTTCGGTCTCGACAGCCGCCGCGATCTACCCGGAATCGACGAACTGCGCGCGGCAGGGCTGCTCGATCCGGTGGAAGACGCGCTGGCTGCGGCGATGGAGACGCCGGAACAGGCCGTCCAGGCCGACGGGGCGGACGAAGCGGACGAAGCGGACGAAGCCGAAAATCCGCGTCCCGCACTGGAAAGCGAAGACGAAAGCGCCTAAGTGGGCTGCAAGCAGGGGAAAGCGCCGCGTGGCCTGGCCCCGGCAATCCAGGAGTAATCACGATGTTCGGTCTGTCCCCTATCC
>JBJTMC010000125.1:0-32217 GCA_046063325.1 Novosphingobium sp. | reverse complement strand
CGTTGTCGAGGCTCGACCCGACCCAGGCGAGCGAGGGCAGCAGCACGTAGTACTTCACGTCGAGGATCCGAGCCGTGCTGTCCCCGCGCTCGATAAAGGTGCCGAGCCGCGAGAAATTGTAGGCCTCGTTGCGCAGCATCGTCCCGTCGAACGCACCGCGCACCAGCGTTGCCTGGCGGCGGATCGTCGCCAGCACCTGGCCCAGCATCGCTTCGCGCACCGGCCGCGCCAGCGCCTCGCGCAGGACCATCCAGGTCTCGTTGATCGCCTCCCACACCTCGCGGGTCAGCGCGGTGCGGACCGACCGGGCATTGCTGCGCGCCGCCTCGGTCATCGCCAGGACGGAACCCGGGTTGCCCTTGTCGCGCAGCAGGAAGTTCCACACCCGCTCGCCGGAATAGTCGCTGCCGTGGGTCGCCTCGAAGGCCACGGTCTGGCCCATGGTGGTGATCACCGAACGCCATTCCTCGTGGCTGGTCGCGGCATCGCGGGTCAGCGCCATGCGCATCCCCGCGGTGATCAGCCGCGCGGTGTTTTCCGCCCGTTCGAGATAGCGGGCCATCCAGAAGGTGCCGTTTGCGGTCCGTCCCAGCATCGCCCTAGTCCTCAAGCACCCAGGTGTCCTTGGTCCCGCCGCCCTGCGACGAGTTGACCACCAGGGACCCCTGCTTCAGCGCTACCCGGGTCAGCCCGCCGGGGGTGATTTCGATCCCTTGCGGCGAGACGAGCACGAACGGGCGCAGGTCAAGATGGCGCGGGGCCAGCCCGACCTTGGTCAGGATCGGCACGGTTGAAAGCGACAGGGTCGGCTGGGCGATGTAGTTGCCCGGCTTGGCCCGCAGCTTCTGCTCGAACGCGGCGATTTCCTTCTTCGACGCGGTCGGCCCGATCAGCATGCCATAGCCGCCCGATCCGTGGACTTCCTTGACCACCAGATCCGCCAGGTTGTCCAGCACGTGGGCCAGGCTGTCCTTCTCGCTGCACCGCCAGGTCGGCACGTTGGACAGGATCGGCCGCTCGCCGGTGTAGAATTCGACGATCTCGGGCATGAACGAGTAGATCGCCTTGTCGTCGGCGATCCCGGTGCCGGGCGCGTTGGCGATGGTGATCCCGCCAGCACGGTAGATGTCCATGATCCCCGGCACGCCGAGCACGCTGCTCGGGTTGAAGCTGAGCGGGTCGAGGAATTCGTCGTCGACCCGGCGGTAGATCACGTCGACTGGCTGGAAGCCCTGCGTGGTGCGCATCGCCACCCGCCCGTCGATCACCCGAAGGTCCGTGCCCTCGACCAGTTCGGCCCCCATCTGATCGGCCAGGAAGGCGTGTTCGAAATAGGCCGAATTGTAGATCCCCGGCGTCAGCACCGCGACGGTCGGACGCTCCCCCGCGCAAGCAGGCGCGCAGGCGGCCAGGCTCTGCGCCAGGCGCCGCGGATAGTCCTGCACTGGCCGGACATTCACTTTCGTGAACAGTTCCGGGAACATCGCCATCATCGTTTCGCGGTTTTCGAGCATGTAGGACACGCCCGAGGGGGTGCGGGCGTTATCCTCCAGCACCATGAATTCGTCGGGCCCGGTGCGGACCAGATCGATCCCGACGATATGGGTATAGACCCCGCCCGGCGGCGCCAGACCGACCATCTGCGGCAGGAACGCGGCATTGTCGGCGATCAGGCGCTGCGGCACCCGTCCGGCGCGGACAATCTCTTGGCGGTGGTAGATGTCGTGCAGGAAGGCGTTGAGCGCCCGCACCCGCTGTTCGATCCCGCGGGTCAGCTTGCGCCATTCGCGCGCGGTGATGATCCGCGGCACCATGTCGAACGGGATCAGCCGTTCTTCCCCGGCATCGTCGCCATAGACGTTGAAGGTAATCCCGGTGCGGCGAAAAAAGGTTTCCGCCTCCTCGCCTTTGCGGCGCAGCAAGGCAGGGTCCTGATCCTTGAACCATTCGCGGTAGCCCGCATAGGCCGGACGGACCGATCCATCCGCAGTCAGCATCTCGTCATAGGACGAGGGCGAGTGTTTCATGCGCGTGCGTCCCCTTCGCGGCCATGACTGCCCGATGCGGGGCAAGAGTCAAGCGGATATGCTGCACCTGCGAAACGTGTTGCAGCGGGAAACCGCGCAGCCGTGGAAACCTGCCCTTAAGGCGTTGGTGTTATTGCCTTGCTGCAACCAAGGGGTGCCAGATGCAGCAGGGGCAATTCGGCCGCAGGGGCGCAACGCTCAACGGCGCGGCAACGCGGGAGCTTGGCTCCGCCGCAAACTATTCCGAACCGCGCGATAAGCCGCCCCACCTAAACCCAGACGGCAGCTTCAACGGCTGGCGCCGTGCAATTCTTCTGGTCCTCACGGCGCTGGTCGGGATCGTCTGGCTTGAATCGCTGCTTTCCGGCACCGCCCTGCTGACGCCGATCAATTCGACCATGCTGTGGGTCATGCGCGGACTGGGCGCGGCGGCGGGGCTTGCGACCGGGATCGTGCTGTGGAGCCGGATAGTCCAGCAATCGTCACGGATCCGGGCTACGCTGGCCGTCCTGGTTTCGCCGCTGCTGTTTGCGGTGCTGTTTGACGGGATCGCCTGGCGGGTGGCGGACTGGGCCGCCTTCGGCTTTTCCCGGCAGGCCTTCACCACGGCCCACTATCCGATCAAATACGTCTCGCACGGCCGCAAGGGACGGCGCGACACGATCGAGATCGATCCGTTCGGCACCGGAGAAAACGCCGACATCCCGATCTCGGACGCGCAGTACGACGAACTCTGGTCAAACCACGATGGCCTGTGCGCCGCGGTGTCCCAGCGCCGCAGCCCATCCGGTGCGATCGAAATCCTGACCGACGGAGAATACACCCTGCACGAGCCCGCTCCGGTCGAAATCACCCCGTGCATCGGCGGCGGGCGAACGTCCGGGCGCTCGACCGGATCAAACCCCTGGAGCCGTACTCCCTGAGCCCCCTTAGCGCTTTGAGGCCCAGCGCAGCGACATGCAGGTAAAGCCCGCGTCGATCGCGGCAATCGCAGAATTGGCCAGCGGCACCACGTTGAGCCCATGCCGGTCAAGCAGATCGAGAACGCGCGCATGGCCCGCCCCGGCCAGGACCCGATCGTTGACCCGCAGCACGTTCGCCCCGCCTTCCTCGCCTTCGGGGACCGTGATCACCCGGTAGTCGGCAAAGATCCCGGTCGCGGCAAGTTCGCGGGTGGAAAGCACGGTTTCCTCGTCCAGCAGCGAGCTGGCGGTCTTCAGGTGCAGCACGCTGTCGGGTGTCTCGGCCACTTCGGCGCGGTATCCCAGGCTGCCCAGAACCTCGCACAGCGCTGCCGCGCCCGCCCGGTCGGTGCGGGCCGACAGGCCGACCAGCACCCGGTCCGGCAAGACCAGCACGTCACCGCCATCGGCATGACCGCCCGGCGGATCGATGACCCGATCAAAATGCTCCGCCAGCGCCGGACGCAGGTATTCCCCTTCGGCCTCCCGGCTTGGCGCGCCGGGTTTGAGCACGATCGCCGCATCGGGAAAGACCAGCGCCGGATCCTCGACGAAAATCGCGTCGGGGAACGCGTCCAGCGGATCGAGCACGGTCAGTTCCAGCCCGGCATCGCGCAGCGCCGCAGCATAGGCCGCGTGTTCCGCCAGCACGTCGGACAGGTCCGGATCGGGCCCGCCCCCGGCGCGCAGACCCTTGACCACGCTGGCTCCGGGACGACGCAGGATCGCGTGGGTGAAATTGAAAACCGTGGTCATGACCATCCCCAGAATGCCCGAGGCCGGAACGCATCGCTGCGCCCCGGCCCCTCGCAGAATTTCAAGGCTCAGGCGAAGCCGAGTTGGCGCGCCGCGAAAATCAGCACCACCGCACCAAGAATCGACCAGACGAATCCGGCGGGCTTGAGCTGGGTGCCCGGTTCCTTGTCGAGCATGCTGCCGACGAACCCGGCGAGGAACGAACCGGCCACACCGAGAATGGCGCTCTTGACCAGGCCCATTTCGATTGCGCCCGGGTAGACAAAGCGGGCAAGGATACCAACGATCAGGCCGACGGCGGCCATGCTGACGTATTTCATTGCGCTTCCCCTCTTATATGCGGATGGTCGGTCCTGCCGCCGCCGCGTTGCAATGGGCGCATCGGGCACCAAGCGTGAAACCAAGTCAAGTGTTTAGCGACAGACCTTCCGGCGCAATCCCGATCGGTTTGGTGCCGGACGCCTGACCGGCCGACGCCGAATCCGGATCGGCCTGCGCCGCATCTGGCGCCCGATTCGGGCGCGGAACACCGCATTTCACCCCGCCTGCCGGGCGGCCAGCCAATGCGCGATCCACCAACTGCCGCCTTGCCGTAACGGCAGGTCACGGCCCACTTTACGCGAACGTAAAGTAATCCTTGCGGCGCGCGGAAAACCGCGCCAGTCTGCCCGCAACAACCTGATCGGAGAGAGGCCATGGACCTTGAATTCAGCCCCGAAGAGATCGCCTTCCGTGAGGAAGTGCGCACTTTCATCGCCGAGAATTACCCGGCCCAGCTGCGCGGCAAGCAGGACGAAGGGGACGAACTGACCAAGGAGGACTTCCTCTCCTGGCACCGCGTGCTGCATGCCAAGGGCTGGGTCGCGCCGGCCTGGCCGGTCGAATACGGCGGCACCGGCTGGACCATCACCCAGCGCTACATCTTCTCCGAGGAAACCGCCCGGGCGGACTGCATCCGGCTGATGCCGTTCGGCCTGACCATGGTTGGCCCGGTGATCTACACCTTCGGCACGCCCGAGCAGAAGGCCCACTTCCTGCCCCGGATTCTATCGGGCGAGGATTGGTGGTGCCAGGGCTATTCCGAACCTGGCTCGGGCTCCGACCTTGCTTCGCTGCGCACCAAGGCAGAGCAGGACGGCGACGAATACGTGGTCAACGGCCAGAAGACCTGGACCACCATGGCGCAGCACGCCGACTGGGGCTTTTTCCTGGTCCGCACCAATCCCGACGCCAAGATGCAGGAAGGGATCTCGTTCCTGCTGATCGACATGACCAGCCCCGGCATCGAAGTCCGTCCGATCATCACCCTGGGCGGTGAGCACGAAGTCAACGAGGTATTCCTCGACAATGTTCGCGTGCCGATCAGCCAGCGGGTCTATGAGGAAGACAAGGGCTGGACCTGCGCCAAGTTCCTGCTCGCGCACGAACGCGTCGGGATCGCCGGTGTCGCCAGCTCCAAGCGCGGGGTCGAACGGATCCGCTCGATCGCCGCGACCGAGCTGGAAGGCGACAAGCCGCTGCTCGCCAACCCGTTCTTCCGCCGCAAGGTGGCCGAACTGGAAATGGACCTCGCCGCGCTCGAATTCACCGAACTGCGCACGCTGTCGGGAATGGCCGCGGGCAAGGGTCCGGGGCCGGAAAGCTCGGTGCTCAAGATCAAGGGCAGCGAGATCCAGCAGCGGCTGACCGAACTGACCCTGGAAATGGCCGGCCATTATGGCGCGCCCTATTTCCGCAGCTTCGGCGAAGGCGACAACGAACACGCCGTGGGTCCGGCCTGGGCCAACCGCGCCGCGCCGACCTATTACAACGTGCGCAAGACCACGATCTATGGCGGGTCGAACGAAATCCAGCGCAACATCATCGCCAAGATGGTTCTCGGCCTCTGAGGAACTGACGGCGTTTTGAAGGATTTAAGATGGATCTGAGCTACACCGAAACGCAGGACATGCTGCGCGACACCCTCGCGCGCTTCCTGGCCGACACCTACGATTTCGAAACCCGCAAGAAGATGCTGGAGCGCCCGGAAGGCCGCGATCCCGGGATCTGGCGCGCGCTTTCGGCCGAACTGGGACTGACCAGCGCCCCCTTTGCCGAGGAATACGGCGGCATGGGCGGCGGGCACCTGGAAAACGCGATCATGATGGAGGAGCTGGGCAAGGTCATCGCGGTCGAGCCCTGGCTGCAGACCGTGGTGATCGGCGGCGGTGCGCTTCAGGCGGCTGGCGGTGCGCTGGCCTCAGAAGTGATCCCGCAGATCATCGCGGGTGATGCGGTGATCGCCTTCGCCTATGCCGAGCCCAAGGGCCGCTACGACCTGGCCGACATCGAAACTTCCGCCAAGGCCGATGGCGCGGGTTATGTCCTGAACGGCCACAAGGCAGCGGTCTATGCCGCGCCCTGGGCGACGCACCTGCTGGTCACCGCCCGCACCGGCGGCAGCCGCCGCGAACGCGCCGGGGTGGAGCTGTTCCTGGTCGACGCCAAGGCCGCCGGGATCACCATGCGCGACTATGCCATGGTCGACGGGTTCCGCGGCGCCGAAGTCTATTTCGAGAACGTTGCCATTCCCGGCGAAGCGCGGCTGGGCGGGATCGACCTGATCGAGCGGGTGGTTGACGAGGGCACCGTGGCGATTTGCGCCGAAGGCACCGGAATCGCCCGCAAGTTGCTGGAAGGCACGGTCGAATATACCCAGCAGCGCAAGCAGTTCGGCCAGCCGATCGGCAAGTTCCAGGCGCTGCAGCACCGCATGGCCGACATGCTGGTCGATGCCGAACAGATCGCCTCGATGGCGCTGATGGGCACGCTCAAGCTCGATCTTCCGGCCGACCAGCGCAAGGCCGCGGTCAGCCAGGTCAAGGCCAAGGTCGCGCGCAGCATCAAGGCGGTCGGCCAGAACGCGATCCAGACCCACGGCGGCATCGGCATCACGATGGAACTGGGCATCGGCCACTATTTCAAGCGCAGCACCATGATCGAAAACCAGTTCGGCACCCCCGACTGGCATCTTGAACGGTATGAGGCGCTGACGCTTCCGGCCTGATCCACCGGCCGCGGGGTTGCTCCTTACCGGGCCTCCTCGCGCCGCTGCCACACCCGCACGTAATCGACCTCCATCCGCATCGGGAAGGCCTGCGGGTCGATCCCTTTCTGCCCGCCCCAGAACCCGCCGACCGCCTCGTTGAGGATCACCCGGAACGGTCGGTCGAAGGGCCAGCGCGCCCGGTCGGTGCCCTCGCGGCGGAAGGCGAAGCGCCAGTGTCCGTCCGCGCCCATGCGGATCCGGTCGGGGGTCCATTCGAGCTGGTAGCGGTGGAACCAGCCGCACGCGTCGCCCACGGGGAACACCGCCGTCTTCTGTGTCTTGTCGATATGGTTGTAGGCCCTGGTGTGGATCGACTGGTGGATCACACCGGGATCGAAGCCGACATGCTCCATGATGTCGATCTCGCCATCGTCGGGCCATTCGTGGGTCGGGTCGACGGGGAGCATCCAGATCGCCGGCCAAGATCCGCGTCCGCAGGAAAACCGCGCCCGCACCTCGACCAGGCCGTAGGTCCAGCCCACCATCGGCCCGGTGGTCAGCCGCGCCGAGCTGTAGCGCTGCCCGCCCCAATCGGCCGGGCGCGCGCCTTCCGCACCGGGCGGGCCATCGTGCGCCTCTATGGTCAGCACGCCGCGGCGAACCCAGGCGTTGGCGCCGTCGGTGGGGGAATAGTACTGCGCCTCCTCGTTGTACCAGCCGTCCCGGTTGCGCTCGGTCTCATGCCGCCATTTCGCCGGATCGGGCAGGCCCGGACGGTCGAATTCGTCGGCCCAGACCAGTTCGTAACCGGACGCGGGCGCGACCGGCGCTGGCCGCGCACCGAGCAACAGCGGGGCAAGCAAAGGCAGGAGCGCGAGCGCCCGGCGGCCAGTCATGCCCTCACGCGTTCCGGGCCATCAGCCCGCCGTCGACCGGGATTGTCGCCCCGGTGATATAGCTCGCGGCGGGCAGGCACAGGCTCAGCGTCATGTGCGCGACCTCTTCCGGCGCGCCGTAGCGGCGCAGCGCGGTGCGGCGGTGGGCGAAGGTCTGCTTGTCGGCATCCGCCACATTCGCGGTCATGCCGGTATCGATCGGGCCGGGGCAGATGCAATTGACCGTGATCCCCTCCTTGCCCAGTTCCACCGCCAACGCGCGGGTCAGCCCGGTCACCCCGGCCTTGGCCGCGCTGTAAGGGCTGTCGCGCGAGGTTGCCCCCAGCGCTTCGGTGCTGGCGATGTTGACGATCCGCGGGCTGGCCGAACGGCGCAGATGCGGCAGCGCGGCGCGGATCAGCCGCTGGTGCGCGGTCAGCAGCACCGTGACCGCGCGGTCCCATACCGCGTCGTAGCCGTCATCGTCGATCGGGCAAAACGCGCTGATACCGGCGTTGTTGACCAGCGCGTCGATCCCGCCGAAATGCCCGGCGACTGCATCAACCACGCTGCGGATCGCGGCAGGATCGCTCACGTCAAGCGCCCAGCCCTGCGCGCTGTGGCCGCCCGCGCGCAGCTCCGCCGCGATATCCTCGACCGCCCCCAATGACAGGTCGGTCAGCGCGACGTTGGCACCCTCGGCGGCAAAGACCTGCGCGGTCGCCCGCCCCATCCCGCTCGCCGCGCCGGTGACCAGCACGGTCAGCCCTTTGACCGAGCGCGAGAGCGGCGCGCCTAGCATCCCCAGTTGCATTGCAGCGCCGCGCCCCCGGCCACCGCCGTCACCTGCATCGATCCGCCGCAGCCTTCATCGGTCATCTCGGCATAGTCGGGTGCCTTGGGCGCGCCAAAGCCCAGCCGGGCGAGCGTGCGCTGGACCTTGTCCGGGCTTTCCAGGAAGGTCATCGTCCGCTGATAGCCGCCGTCGCTTTCGGGCACGATCGTGGTCAGGCTGGTCAGGCGGCTGATCCTGAGGCCGTGCCAGGTGGTATTCTCGGGGAACCGCAGCGAGGCTTCCTTGCTTTCGATTCCTTCCTTGTCGGTGGTGGCCTTGGCCTGGATCGCCAGCGGGGTCTCGAACGAGCCCAATGTCACGCTCATCCCGCGCCCGCTGCCCAGGTTCCCGGCGGCGTCGAGCTTCTTGTAGATCTGTTCCAGGGTCGGTGCGGCGGTGCACTGGTTGGCCGCCGCAAAGGTCAGCGAACCTTCCAGTTCGACCGGCATCGGCGCCTCCTCGCTCGCGGTCGCGACCGCCGCGGCGGCTTCGGTGGCGATCCCGCTCGCCGCCCCTGCCCCCGTAAGCTCGGGATCGGTCTTGCTTGAAACGAGGGTCGAGCCAAACCATGCCGCCGCCCCCAGCGCGAGCAGCGCGGGCAGGCCGAACAGCACCAGTTTGGGCACCCCGCCCCGGGCCGGCTCGTCGTACTCGGCATAGCGCGCCTCCGCCACCGGAGCGGGCGGCGGTGTTTCAACCGGCGGTGCGGCCGGCTGGTCCTGCGCCGCGAGCAGCCGCGCCTTCTGCGCCGCAAACTCCGCGTCGGTCAGCGCCCCGGCCTTGTGCAGGTTTGTCAGCCGTTCAAGCTGTTCGATCCAGTCCGCCATATGCCCCTTCACCGATGGATTCGCCTTGTCTGGCATGGGCTAACCCGCAGCCCCGGGGCCGACAAGCGCGAACTGCCGCGAACCGCCACGGCCCCATTGCAGAACAAACCATAAACCCCCATAGTCGCATGCATGGCCGAACTCATCATCCGCCGGGGCCTTGCCGAGCCTGACACCTCCGCCAGTTTCGTGCCGCACAAACCGGCGCGGCCTGAGAAGTCCGATCCGGGGCGGCGGTTCACGATCGTGTCCGATTACTCCCCCGCCGGGGACCAGCCGACCGCGATTGCCGAGCTGGTCGAGGGGGTCTCGTCCGGCGAGGTGACTCAGGTGCTGCTGGGGGTGACCGGCAGCGGCAAGACCTTCACCATGGCCCAGGTGATCGAGGCGACCCAGCGCCCGGCGCTGATCCTGGCCCCCAACAAGATCCTTGCCGCGCAGCTCTATGGCGAGATGAAGAGCTTCTTTCCGGACAACGCGGTCGAATATTTCGTCTCCTACTACGACTACTATCAGCCCGAGGCCTATGTTCCGCGGTCCGACACCTACATCGAGAAGGAAAGCTCGGTGAACGAGGCGATCGACCGGATGCGCCACGCCGCGACCCGATCGCTGCTGGAGCGCGACGACGTGATCATCGTCGCCTCGGTCTCGTGCCTCTATGGCATCGGCTCGGTCGAAACCTATTCGGCGATGATCTTCGACCTCAAGAAGGGCACGGCGCAGGACCAGCGCGAGATCATCCGCAAGCTCGTCGCGCTGCAGTACAAGCGCAACGATGCTGCCTTTGCCCGCGGCAATTTCCGGGTGCGGGGGGACAGCCTCGAGATCTTCCCCTCGCACTATGAGGACATGGCCTGGCGGATCAGCTTTTTCGGCGACGAGATCGAGGAGATTTCCGAGTTCGACCCGCTGACCGGCAAGAAGGGGGCGAGCCTGGAGGCGGTGCGGGTCTATGCGAACTCGCACTATGTCACGCCGGGACCGACGATGAAGCAGGCGACCGAGGCGATCCGCTTTGAGCTGACCGAGCGGCTCAAGGAGATGGAGGCGGAGGGCAAATTGCTCGAGCATCAGCGGCTGGAGCAGCGCACCAACTTCGACCTGGAGATGATCGCGGCGACCGGAAGCTGCGCCGGGATCGAGAACTATTCGCGCTTCCTGACCGGCCGCCTGCCGGGCGAGCCGCCGCCGACCCTGTTCGAATACCTGCCCGACAACGCGCTGCTGTTTGTCGACGAAAGCCACCAGACCGTTCCGCAGATCGGGGCGATGAGCAAGGGCGACCACCGCCGCAAGATCACGCTCGCCGAATACGGCTTTCGCCTGCCGAGCTGCATCGACAACCGCCCGCTGCGCTTCAACGAATGGGACGCGATGCGCCCGCAGACCGTCGCGGTTTCCGCCACCCCGGGATCGTGGGAGATGGAGCAATCGGGCGGGGTGTTTGCCGAACAGGTGATCCGCCCGACCGGGCTGATCGATCCGCCGGTCACGATCCGCCCGGTCGAGGACCAGGTGCAGGACTGCATCGAGGAATGCCGCAAGACCGCCGCGGCGGGCTACCGCACGCTCGTCACCACGCTGACCAAGCGGATGGCCGAGGACCTGACCGAATTCATGCACGAGGCGGGCCTGCGCGTCCGCTACATGCACTCCGATGTGGAGACGCTGGAGCGCATCGAGCTGATCCGCGACCTCAGGCTGGGGGTCTATGATGTGCTGGTCGGCATCAACCTGCTGCGCGAGGGGCTGGACATTCCCGAATGCGGACTGGTCTGCATCCTCGATGCCGATAAGGAAGGGTTCCTGCGCAGCGAAACCAGCCTGATCCAGACCATCGGCCGCGCCGCGCGCAACGTCGACGGGCGGGTGATCCTCTATGCCGACCGGATCACCGGGAGCATGGAACGCGCCATGGCGGAAACCGACCGCCGGCGCGAGAAGCAGCACCAGTTCAACCTCGAACACGGCATCACCCCCGAAACGATCAAGCGCAACATCCACGATATCGTCGCCGACACCGCCAGCCGCGACGGGGTGCTGGTCGAGATCGAGGACGATGCGCGCAACAACCTCGTCGGCCACAACCTGCGCGCCTACATCGAGGAACTGGAAGGCCGGATGCGCGCGGCGGCGGCCGATCTTGAGTTCGAGGAGGCCGGGAGGTTGCGCGATGAAATCCGGCGCCTGGAATCAAGCGAACTGGGCCTGCCGGGCGAGAGCCATGCGCCGATCGTCGGCCGCAGCAACGAGGGCAAGCCGGGGACGCGCAAGGGGCGGTTCGGGCGGGAGAGCAAGCGGAAGTGGGGGCGGTGAGGAGTGACAGGTTGACATTTGCAGAAATGTCCTTTATACAGGACAAGTCGGCGGAATGAGATTCGCTGCCAAGATACGACCGCTTGGCGTGACACCAGACAAATGGCCGTGTTCAATCACGACATTTATCAGGTGAATTATGTCTGCCGACCGCGAGCAATTTGCAATTTTTCAGACGGAGGTTTTCCGCGACTGGCTTAACGGCTTGCGCGACCGGAAGGCCCGGCTAAGGATCGACGACCGGCTGAAGCGCCTCGCCAGCGGGAATGCCGGAGACACGAAGCCAGTGGGTGATGGTGTGCAGGAACTGCGCCTGCATTTTGGTCCGGGCTATCGCGTCTATTATATCTGGCGGGATGGCGTACTGATCATCCTGCTCAACGGCGGAGACAAGGGCTCTCAGGCACGCGATATCGCGAAAGCCAAGCAGCTCGCCAAGGACGCTTACGATGGTATTGAAGGTCTATCCATTTGATCCCGCCGTCCACCTTGAGACCGAGGAGGACATCCTCTATTATCTAGAGGCCGCGATGGAGGGGAACGATCCCAAGCACATCGCCAGTGCGCTAGGCGACGTTGCCCGTTCCAAAGGCATGACCGGGATTGCCAAGAAGGCGGGGCTGGGGCGGCAAGCGCTTTACAACGCTCTGTCGGAGAACGGCAATCCAACGCTGGAAACGCTGCTGGCGGTCCTGAATGCGCTTGGCCTGGAGCTATCCGTACACAAGCGCGCCGCCTAGCCCCCCTCAAACCTTCCCGAACTTCCCTTCGAACCCACTGACGTCGCCTTCGGCGAGGTACTTTGCCTGTTCGACCCAGTTGTCCTTGGCCGGGCGTCCGGCGAACGGCCCCAGCTTGCTGTCCAGGTCTGCCAGGTCGGCCTCGTTCAGCGCGGCGATCTGGGCGTAGGTGGTGAGGCCCAGCGTGGGGAGCAGCGCCTGAAGCTTGGGGCCCAGCCCCTTGATCCGCGACAGATCGTCAGCCCCAGCCGGTTCCGCGATGGGCGCACTCGGCGTCGGGAGCGGCTCGGTCGAAGGGACGATCTCGGGCGTAGGGGCGGGTTCCACCGGCGGGACGGGGACCGGCTCTATTTCCGGCTCTGGTGCTGCCGGAGCGGGGGGCAGCGGAGCAGGCTCTACCTCAGGCGCGGGTGCCGGCGCGGGCGGCGGCGCAGCATAGACCTCTTCATCGGGCGGCGGGACGAGTTGAACCCGCGTACCCAGCCCGCTGGCCGCGTCCCACCCGCGCGAGACGATCTGCGGTTCTACCGGCGCCACCGGCACCGCGGGCGCTTCGGCGATATGCGCTTCGGCTTCTTCGACCGCGTCCTGCGCGGCGACCGCGATTACTTCGCCGATCCCGCCCAGCGTTCCGGCCATTGGCGGCGGGGTGACGATCTGCGCGGAAGGCGCCGCATCGATCAAGGCCTGGTTGCGGTGGACCGAAGCGGCGCCCTGATCCAGCACGTCGGGCTTGTATTCGCGCCGGGCCGGACGCGCTGTCGCGCGGCGCAGCAGCAACCAGCCAACCACCAGCACGGCCAACAGGGCCACGGCAAATGCCACCCAGTTTGCTTCGATCGTCTGCATCATCGCAAGGGTCTCCTAAAGCAGAGGTTGCTGCCTAGGCGCCGACGTTGCGGCGGAACAGCACCCGGTCCTCCGGTCCGAAACCCTTGTGCCAGATCACGGTTCCGTAGGCGAGCAGGATTGCCGGAACGCCCAGGGTCAGCACGGCCCATTCCGGCAGGTAATGCTGCGCGGTCCAGCCGATGATCACCGCCGGGGCCGCAGCCCAGACCAGCGCCCAGCGCCAGTTGTTTACGCTGTAGCCCAGCTTGCCCGAAAGGATGTGCGCCTTGACTAGCGATGCCGCGCCCAGCGACAGCATCAGCGCGGCGGCAGCGGCGGCGGATTCGTAATTGTCGTTAAGTCCCAGCCGGTCGACCAGCAAGATCCCGCCCAGGGTCAGCACCGCCTGCAACGCGATCGTGCCAAGCGAGACCAGCAGGTTGCGGACCCGCGCGACATAGACCAGCGCCGCCTCGCTCACCACCGCGGTCGCCGCGGCCACCTCGGCCGCGAGCAGGAAGGCCAGCGCGCCGGTGCCGCCGACGAAGTCCGGCCCGCCAAGCCCCATGATCCCCTTGCCCGGCAAGGCCAGGGCCAGCGCGATCCCGGCCTGCGCGGCGATGATCCAGAACCCCACCTGGCGGACCTGCGCGGCGATCCCGGCATAGTTCTTTTCCTTGAGGTTGCGGGTGATCACCGGGCCCAGGATCGGCTCGAAGCTGGTCTTGAGCTTCTGCGGCAGGGTCGCGATCTGCTGGGCGAAGTAATAGACCCCCAGTGCGCCCTCACCGGCAAAGAAGCGCAGGATGAAGATATCCAGCTTGCGCGTGCCCCATTCCACCGCGTCGGCCCCGGCCAGCGGCAAGTTGGCCAGCGCCAGCTGGCCCAGCCGGATCGGGTGCGGGTCCCATTGCTGCGGCATCCCGTAAGACCGCCACAGCGGCCACAACGCCACCACCGCTGCGGCCAGGATCGAGGCGACATAGGCCAGTTGCAGCCCGCTTTCGGGAATGACGAAGAACAGCGCCCCGGCCGCGATCGACAGGGTCCACGGTTCCACCACCGCGCGCGAACGCACCGTTGTCGCCACGTCATAACGATAGGCCAGCGCGGCCAGGGCAATGTCGGTCAGCGCCAGTGGCAGGATCGAAAGCACCAGCATCCGGTCTGCCTGGGTATAGTCCCCCTTGGGATACATCGCCTCGGGGAAGATATAGATCAGTATCGATGCCGGGATCGCCAGCAGCGAAGTGAGCAGCATCGCATCGGCGACTGCGCTGGCGGGATGCTCCTTGTCCTGCGAAAGACGCTGGGCCAGGCCGCGCTTCTGCCCAAGGGTGCAAAGCTGCGCGGCCAGTTCCACCATCACCAGCGCGGAGGCAAACCGTCCGAGCGGGACCTTGCCATAGAACCGGCTGGCGATGATCAGGAACGGGATGCGCGCCATCAGGCGCAGCAGGAACCCGAAGAAATTGGTCCGCCCGCCCTTGGCCAGCGCCTGGATGTCCTGCTGGTGCGAGGCCCCATTCTCGCTCACAGGCCCTCCCCTTCGGCCTTGAGCGGTCGGGCAAGCAGTTCGGCCACCACGGTCCGCGCCGGAGCCTCTCCGCGCAGCAGACGGTCGACCGCGGCGACGATCGGCATGGTCACGCCGTGGCGCGCGGCTAGCTCGGCCAGCACCGGCGCGGTGTGCGCGCCTTCGGCCACGCTGTTCTTGCCGTCCAGCGCTTCGGCCGCGGACAGGCCCTCGCCCAGCGCCTTGCCCAGCGAGAAGTTGCGGCTTGATGTGGAAGAGCAGGTCAGCACCAGATCGCCCAGTCCGCACAGCCCGGCCAGGGTATCGGCTTGAGCGCCCAGCGCCAGGCCAAAGCGGGTCATTTCGGCAAAGCCGCGCGCGATCAGCGCGGCGCGGGCGTTCTGCCCCAGGCCGAGCCCGTCGACCACGCCGCAGGCAATCGCCAGCACGTTCTTCACCGCGCCGCCGATTTCGGCCCCGGTGACATCGTCCGAATAATAAGGCCGCAGCATCGGGCGCGAGATTGCCGGCGCAAGCCGCCGCCACTGCGCTTCACCCCCGCCGCAGGCCAGGGTTACCGCGGTCGGCAGCCCGGCGGCAACTTCGTGCGCGAAAGTCGGGCCGGATAGCACCGCGATGCTGGCCGCGGGGGCAGCCTGGGCCGCAACATCGGCCATCAGGCGGCCGGTTCCCGCCTCGATCCCCTTTGAGCACAGCACCAGATCGCGCGAACCCGCCGGCAGGCCCGACAGGACCCGGGCAAGATGCTGCGCGGGGGTAACAACCAGCAACACCGGCAGCGCGGCCAGTTCGGCCAGATCGCCGGTGGCGCGGATGGTTTCGGCCAGCCGCGCGCTTGGCAGGTACAGGCTGTTGCGGCGCTGCGCGTTGATTTCAGCAACCAGGTCCGGCTCCAGCGCCCAGAGCAGCACGGCGGAACCGTCGCTCGCCATGGACTGCGCCAGGGCCGTGCCCCAGGCGCCTGCGCCGATCACCCCGATTTGCGGCGTCATGCCTTGACCCCTGCCCCGCGAACCGGCGCGGCATCGGGATCGAGCGGCCAGCGCGGCCGGGCGGCGAAATCGAGCGGGTCCGCCACAAATTCCAGACGCCCCAGCCGTTCAACCCCCGCCCAGGCGATCATCGCCGCGTTATCGGTGCACAGCGCCAGCGGCGGCGCGACAAAGCGCAGGCCGTGCTCGGCGGCCAGTCCTTCCAGCGCGGCGCGGACCGCCTGGTTCGCCGCAACCCCGCCCGCGACGACCAGCGCGGCGGGCTTGGCGATCAGGTCCAGCGCCTTGCGGGTCCGGTCGATCACGCAGGCGATCGCGGCCTGCTGAAACGAAGCGGCGATATCGGCATCGCCGTAGAGCCCGGATTCCTTTGCCCGCAGCACCGCGCTCTTGAGGCCAGCGAACGAGAAATGCGGTTCCGCGCTGCCCAGCAGCGGCCGCGGCAGCTTGACCTTGGACGGATCGCCCTGCCGCGCCAGCCGCTCTACCGCCGGGCCGCCGGGATAGCCCAGGCCCAGGATCTTGGCGGTCTTGTCGAATGCCTCGCCCAGCGCGTCGTCGATCGTCGTGCCCAGCCGCCGGTAGTGCCCGACCCCCTCGACCAGCAAAAGCTGGCAGTGCCCGCCCGACACCAGCAGCAGCAGATAGGGATAGGCCAGCGCCGGATCGGCCAGCCGCGGCGAGAGCGCGTGGCCTTCCAGGTGGTTGATCGCGATCAGCGGCTTGTCTTCGGCCATGGCGAGCGCCTTGGCCGTGACCAGCCCGACCATTACCCCGCCGATCAGCCCGGGTCCCGCGGTGGCGGCGATCGCATCGACATCGGCCAGGGCCATCCCGGCATCGGCCAGGGTCGCCGCGATCAGCGGGGCCAGACGTTCGGCGGGGGCACGGGCGGCGATTTCGGGCACGACCCCGCCATAGGGACGATGCGCATCGTCCTGCGAGGCGATGTGCTGCGCAAGAATGCGGCGCTCGCTGTCCACCAGCGCCGCGGCGGTTTCGTCGCAAGACGATTCAATTCCGAGGACAATCCCCATGCCCACTTTCCCTTAGTGTCATTGCGCAATAGGACAAGCGGCCATGCCCCACCGTCCCCGATTGAAACTTGGTACCCGCGCCTCGCCGCTGGCCATGGCCCAGGCTCACGAAGCGCGGGACCGCCTCTGCGCGGCTCATCCTGAACTGGAGGTTGAGATCGTCCCGGTCACCGCCAGCGGGGACAAGGTGCTCGACCGTCCGCTGGCCGAGATCGGCGGCAAGGCGCTGTGGACCAAGGAGCTCGACGCCTGGCTGCTGAGCGGCGAGATCGACCTTGCGGTCCACTCGCTCAAGGACGTCGAAACGATCCGTCCGCTGGAAATCGCCATCGCCGCGATCCTCCCGCGCGAGGACGTGCGCGATGTGCTGGTCGGCGCGGCCAGCCTGGCAGACCTGCCCCCCGGCGCGCGGATCGGGACCAGCGCCCCGCGCCGCGCCGCGCAGGCGCTCCACGCCCGGCCCGATTGCCAGGTCGTCGGCATTCGCGGCAACGTCCAGACCCGGCTGGCCAAGCTGGAAGCGGGCGAGGCGGACGTCACGCTGCTTGCCATGGCCGGGCTCAACCGGCTGGGCATGGGCCATTTCGGCACCCCGCTTGACCCCGAACACTGGCTTCCCGCCCCGGGCCAGGGCGCAATCGCGATCGAGGCGCGGGCCGCCGATGACCACGTCCGCGCCCTGCTGGGCGCGGTCGACGATGGCCCAAGCCACGCCGCGGTCCTGGCCGAACGGGCCCTGCTGGCCGCGCTGGGCGGCAATTGCCACAGCCCGATCGCGGTGCTGACCCGGGCCGAAGGCGCCGATCTGGTGCTGCGCGCGGCCCTGCTCAGCCCGGACGGAGCCGAGCGCGTTGAACGCGAACTTCGTTTCACCGCGCAAGACCTTGACGGACCGGCCCGGCTGGCCGCACAACTCCTCCGGCAGGCTGGTCCTGCGATCCGCGCCCACTTCGCTCCTCCCGGAGGTTGAACTTGGCAGTACCGCTGGTCCTCATCCGTCCGGAGCCCGGTTGCTCCACCAGCGCTGCGGCGGCGCGCGAAATGCGGATGGAGGTCCACGGCTACCCCTTGTTCGAAGTCAGCCCGAGAAGCTGGGAAGCGGTCTCGCCTGATGGCTATGACGCGCTGCTGATCGGCAGCCCGATGGTATTTCGCCACGGCGGACGCGGCCTTGCGATCCTCAAGGACCTGCCGGTCTACGCGGTGGGCGAAATTACCGCACAGGCCGCGCGCGATGCGGGCTTCCGGGTTGCCGCAGACGGGGATGGTTCGCTTCAGGCCGCGCTGGGCAAGCTGGCCCCCCAGCATCGCCGCCTGCTGCGCCTGGCTGGCGACGAACGGACCGCGCTGACCCTGCCCAAGGGTGTGACGATGGACGAACGCGTGGTCTATGCCAGTACCGCGCGCGAGATGCCGCCCGAACTGGTGGCCCTGCTGCGCGAACCGGTGATCGTCGCGCTCCATTCGGCCGAGGCCGCGCACCACCTTTCCGCCCAATGCGTGCGCCACGGGATTCGCCGCGCGCCGCTGCGGATCGCCGCCTTGTCGCAGCGCATTGCCGCCGCGGCCGGAGACGGCTGGGGCGAGATCGCGACGGTGCCTTACCCGGAAGACAAGGCCTTGCTGGCTTTGGCCCGCCAGATGTGCCAAGACCCGTGGCCGGCGGGTCGCACTGCCGGGCGATGATCATGTCGAACCATTTCAAGACTGTAGATGCCTGAAGATTACTACACCCCTTCCGCCGCTCCGGCACGGTCCGGCGGCGGCACGTTCCGTGTCGTCCTTGCGGCCGCATTCCTGGCCTTTGTCGCCGGGGCAACGGTGGTTGGCTGGCTGGCCTGGAACGGCACGCTAACGCTGCCGGAACGCAGCACCGCGCAGACCGCAGCTGGCGGGCCGGGATTTGCCCTGCCCAGCCCGGCCCCCAGCGCAAGCACGGCTGCGGTAACCGGGCAACTGCTCGAAACGCAGGTGTCGGCGCTGGAGCAGCGGCTGGCCCGGATCGATCTCCAGTCGGCCGCGTCGGAAGGCAACACGGCCCGCGCCGAAGCTCTGCTGGTGGCGCTTGCCGCGCGCCGCGCGATCGAACGCGGGGCGACGCTGGGCTATTTGGAAGACCAGCTCAAGCTGCGGTTCGGCGCGGCGAACCCGGCTGCGGTCAGCACGATCATTGCCGCAGCCAAGGATCCTGTCACGCTTGACCGGCTGGCGGCAGAACTGGACCGGCTTGCTCCGCAGCTGACCGGGACCGGCCCGGACGAAGGCAGCTGGTCGCGATTCCGGCGGCAGGTTTCGGATCTGTTCGTGGTCCACCGCGACCAGCCCGGGCTCGATGCCCCGGCGGCGCGGCTCGATCATGCCCGGCTGCTGCTGCGCTCGGGCCAGGTCGATAGCGCCATCGAAGAGGTTTCGCGGCTCCCCACCAGCAAGGCCGCCGGGGACTGGCTAGCCATGGCGCGGCGCTATGCCCAGGCGGAAATCGCGCTTGACCAGATCGAGCAGACCGCGCTTGCCGAACCGGAAAAGCTGAAGGCGGGAACCGGCGAACAGGTCCGCCAGCCGGGTCCGGCGGCCAGCCCCACTGCGCCCGCGCACTGACGCCCGGCCCGTCTAAGGCGCGCGCAGCAATCCCGGCAGGTCGCCCGACATGCCGCGGGCTTCATCCATGAAGAAGTGCTTGAGCCAGCCCGATCGCTGCACCGCGGCCATGCCGATCCGCCGCACCAGGCTGGGCAGCTTGCCCGGCACCCCGAACAGCCGCACGATCGCGTCGGTGGTGGCCATCACGGTGGTCGCATCCAGGCTGCGCCAGCGCTCATAACGCGCCAGCAGCTGCGCATCGCCGGGATCGAGCCCCAGCCGCATGCCCTCGGCCAGCACTTCGACCAGCACGCCGACATCGCGCAATCCCAGGTTGAGGCCCTGCCCGGCGATCGGGTGCATCCCGTGCGCCGCATCGCCAACCAGCGCGAGCCGCTGCGCCACGATCCGTCCGGCGTGATGGAAGTTGAGCGGATAGCTCATCCGCGGCGCGGCAAGGTCGATCCGGCCGAAAATTCCTTCCAGCCGGCTCGCCATTTCACCCACGAACACCGCGTCGCTCAACGCGGAGACCCCGGCGGCATCCTTCTCGTCAAAGGTCCAGACCACCGCGCTGCGGTGGCGCCCATCGGGCAGGTCCAGCAGCGGCAGCAGCGCGAGCGGTCCCGCCGGGTAGAAGATCTCCCAGGCCACGCCCTCGTGCGGCCGTTCATGGGTAATCGCGGTCACGAAGGCGCGGTGGCTGTAATCCCAGCGCGCCGAAACCAGCCCGGCCTCCTTGCGGGTCGGCGATTGCCGCCCTTCCGCGCCGATCAGCAGCCGCCCTTCAACCGTGCGTCCATCGCTCAGCCGAACCGCAACGCCGTGTTCGCCGCGTTGCCGGCTGGCCGGTTCGACCCCGCTGGACCAGGCAATCGCCGGTTCGGCGCGCGCCGCTTCGAACAGGGCCAGGCGAATGTCGCGGTTGGCGTACATCCGGCCCAGGGTACCGTCGCCAGGTTCCGGCTTGAAGTCGATCCGGCCCGGCTTCATCCCATCGGTCACCGCGATCGCCGCGATCGGGCAGCCCAGCGGAGCAAGCCGCTGTTCCAGCCCGATGTTGCACAGCAGGTTCCAGCTGGCGGTCGAAATCGCCGAGGCCCGGCCATCGACACCTTCGGCGGTCAGCTCTTCGGGGCTGGCCTTGTCGATCACATGGCTGGTGATCCCGGCCCGCGCCGCGGCCAGCGCCAGGGTCATGCCGACCAGCCCGCCGCCAAGGATTACCAGATCACGTTTGTCGGTCATGCCGAAAGCTCCTGGGTCATACGCTGCATGCGCCTCACTCCCCGCAGGTGTTCCCGGCCCCGCCATCCAGGTCGAGGCAGCGCCCGTCGAACGTGCCGTCTGGAACCTTCAGGCCGATGATCGCGGCCAGGGTTGGTGCGATATCCACCGTTTCGACCGGCTGGGGCTGTTCAAAGGCGTGGATTCCGCGGCGCCAGAACAGGATCGGCACGCGCCGGTCATAGTCGAAAGCGCTGCCGTGGGTGGCGACAAAGGCCCCCGGGATCGGATCCGGGATCGGGGTAACCGTGCGGTCGAGCAGCAGCACCACATCGCCCGAGCGCGCCGGATCGTAAGAGGCGCGGGCCCGTTCCCGCAAGGTCCAGTCCTGCGGATTTCCGGCTGGCAGCGGGGTCTTGGCAAGATCGTCCGCGGTAAAGGCCGCGGCGACCTGCGGATGGGCGCGCAGGATCCCGACCAGCGCTGCCACCGCCCTGGCCCGCGATGCTGCATCCAGTTTGCGGCTGATATAGAGATCGCCCATCGGTCCGTCGCCAATCACCAGCGGCCCTTCGACGCTCAACCCGGTCCTGGCCGCCACCGCCTTGCCCAGGTTCTCCGGAAGCAGCGCGGGATCGGCGCGGACCGCGCGCGGGAAGGCCTGCTGGTCCATCCGCTCGGGCATGTCGAGCCCGCCGTGATCGGCGCTGAGCACCACCACATAGTCGATCTTGCGCGCATCGAGGTGCGCGAACAGCCGCCCCAGGCTCTGGTCGAGCTGGTTTTGCAGGATGCACATTTCCGCGCCGGCGACTCCGGTGGCGTGGCCGACATAGTCGGTTGCCGATAGCGAGACCGAAAGCACGTCGGGCGCGGCGCCTTGGCCCAGCCCCATTTCGTCGGTCAGCGCGATCGCTAGGTCGACCGTGGCGGCATCCATCCGCGGCGAGATGCGAAACTGCGGCTCCTTGCCCGCTTCCAGCGGGAACCGTCCGGTGCCGAGCGTGGCCTTGCCCACCGCCACGCCGTGATCGTTGGGCGCGCACCATGCCGGGATCGGCATGGCCGGGGCGCCCTGCTTGATCGTGGCGGCGGCGGCGGCGTTGACCCGGTCTACCGCCGGGGTCGTGCTGCGCCCCGCCAGCGAAACGAAGGCGCCGTTCTTCCACCACCAGGCCTGATCGATCTTGTGACCGCCCATCATCATCACCGCGCGGTCCTTGGCCGATACGGCAACATTGCGGGTGGCGGGGTTGGCGGCCTTCATCAGCTCGCCCAGGGTCGGCACCTTGAGATGCCCGGCCGATACCACCGGATTGCGCGCCGAACTGGCCGGATCGTTTTCATCCTCGGCGCAGTAGATCGGCTTGTCGCCGCGGGGGCCGCCGGGATTGTACCAGTTGTTTGCGATGATTCCGGTGCGGGCCGGACGCGCGCCGGTCAGCAGGGTCGAATGGCCCGGGCAGGTCTCGGTCGCAGCGTGCGACTGGAAGCCAGACGGGAAGACCACGCCGTTGATCAGCCGCACGAACCCGCCGCTATAGTGCTGGCGATAGGCCGCAAAAGTATCCGCGCTGAACTGGTCGATCGAAACCGCCACGATCAGCCGCGGCGGACCCTGCGGGGCAGGCTGCGCCGCGGCGGTCCGCGGCTGGGTCGCTCCGCCAGCCGCGCAACCGGCAAGAGCGATGGTTAGGGCCAGGGCAAGCGGGGCAAAGCTGGGACGCATCGGGTTTCCTTGAAATGTGTTTCCATTCGCGGCACAGCCCTGTTGCCTCTGGCGCGCGCCAAGCGCAAGGGGCCGCTGAAGGAGTTGTCCCGCGTGCCACCCCGCTATCGCCGCCTTGTTGCCGTGCTGTTGCAACTGTGGGCGGTCTTGCTGGCCGCGCCTGCCCTTGCCGCCCCCACCCATATCCGCCCGGAACTGGTGATCCAGGCTCCGGTCGCGCCCGGCGGACAGGCGGTGCTGGCCCTGCTGATGCGCCCCGAAAAAGGCTGGCATGGCTACTGGTCAAACCCCGGCGACGCGGGCCAGGGCCTGACCCTGAAGGCCGCGATCGGCGATGCCGAACAACCGCTCGGCCCGCTGCAATATCCGGTTCCATCAACCCTGCTGCTGTCGGGACTGATGAACCATGTCTACGAACGCGACTATGCGGTGCTGACCACGCTGCGCCTGCCGGATTCGGCCCGGCCAGGCATGGTTCTGCCGGTTCGGATCCACGCCGAATGGCTGGCCTGCACCGAGCAGATCTGCGTTCCCGAAGCGGCCCTGGTCACCGCTAACCTGACCATCGTCGCGCCCGGCACCGCGATCCGCAGCGATCCGCGGTTTGATGGCTGGCGCGCCGCGCTGCCCGCTCCGCTCGGTTCGCGGGCAACTTTCGCGATCAGCGGCAACCGGCTGCGCGTGGCGATTCCGCTGCCGCCCGGGGTTCCGCTCGACCATCCGCACCTCTTCCTGGGAGAGCACGGGGTGGTGGACTATGCCGCCCTGCAAGCCTTTGCCCGCGCCGGGGACCGGCTGATCGTCGAAATTCCGCGCGCCAAGTTCGAACCGCGCGATCCGCAAGCGATAAGCGCAGTGTTGCGGTTCGACGCGGCCGGAAACGGGGTAAGCCTTGACGCCATGCCCGGTTCGGTCCCGAGCGGCGGGGAACCGCTTGCCACCGGGCCGGCAACCCCGCCGCTGTGGGCCCTGCTGCTGTCCGCGCTGGCCGGGGGCCTGCTGCTCAACATCATGCCCTGCGTGTTCCCGATCCTCAGCCTCAAGGCGCTGAGCCTGGCCCGCGCCGGGGAAAGCGAAGACCAGGCCCGCGCCGAAGGTCTGGCCTACAGCGCCGGGGTGGTGCTGGCCTGCCTGGCCCTGGGCGTGCTGCTGCTGGCGCTGCGCGCCGGGGGCGAGGAAGTCGGCTGGGCCTTCCAGCTGCAAGAACCGCTGGTGGTCGCAGGCC
This sequence comes from Novosphingobium sp., assembly GCA_046063325.1. Lineage (GTDB taxonomy): Bacteria > Pseudomonadota > Alphaproteobacteria > Sphingomonadales > Sphingomonadaceae > Novosphingobium. Next base: position 8,690 of record JBJTMC010000125.1, on the reverse strand, counting down.
TGTTGCTGCTGGCGGCGGCGATCACCGCCAACCTGTTCGGGCTGTTCGAGTTTGCGGTGCCCGGGTTTGCCAGCCGGGGTTCGCGGCGCGAGGGGAACTTGGGCGCCTTCGCCACCGGGCTGCTCGCGGCGTTCGTCGCCACGCCTTGCACCGGGCCGTTCATGGCCGCGGCAATGGGGGCGGCGCTGTTGCTGCCCACCGCGCAGGCGCTCGCGCTGTTTGCCGTCCTCGGGCTGGGACTGGCGCTGCCATTCCTGGCGCTGGCCTATGTCCCGCGCCTGCGCGCCATGCTGCCCCGGCCGGGGGCTTGGATGGTCAAGTTCCGCCGCTGGATGGCGCTGCCGATGGCGCTGACCGCGCTGGCCCTGCTGTGGCTGGCAAGCCGTCTCGCCGGAAACGGCTTTGCCTTTGCCGCCGCCCTGGTGGCGCTGATCGTGGTGGCGCTGCTGGTTCTGCTGGGGCGGCGCCAGCGCCACGGCCTGGCCGCGGGCGGGCGGTGGTGGGCAATGCTGATCGCCGTCCTGATTTTTGCCGCCGCGGGCCTGCCCGGGATGGTCCGCGATGGCGGCGATGCGCAAAGCAGCGCCTTGCCCAGCGACCGGTTCAGCGAAGCGGCGCTGGCCACGGCGCGCGGCGGGGGCAAGGGCGTGTTCGTCTACATGACCGCCGACTGGTGCCTGACCTGCAAGGTCAACGAAGCCGCCGCGATCGAGCGGGCAGAGACTGCGGCCGCCTTTGCGCGTGCCGGGGTGGTGGTGCTGCGCGGAGACTGGACCCGGCGCGACCCTGCGATAACCCGCTACCTCACAGCACAGGGCGCTGCCGGAGTTCCGCTTTATATGTGGTATCCCCCTGGCGGCGGTGCGCCGCGGCAACTGCCCCAGGTGCTGACGGTTGAAACGCTCACCGATCTGGTCAAATAAACCAGAAGCGGTTGGTTTCGTTTTCCGCCTCCTCGATCCGCACCGCGCGGCCGCTGACCTTGCCGGCACGCAGTTCGGCACAGACGGCCGGGTCGGTGCTGTTGGCCAGCACCCGCGCATCGCCAACCCGGGCCACCACCGTTGCGGTTTCGCCGTGTTTGCCCGGCTGGATCGTGAAGCTTTCGGCCACCGCTTCCCCATCGTGCGCACCCAGCACGGCGAAGGTCGGCCTGATCTTGGGCAGGCTGCGCCAGCGGCTCGTCTTCCAGCTGGCCGGCGCGGTGGAATAGACCGCGGCGGCGTATTTGCTCATGTTGCCGCCATTGGCCCCGACCAGTGCAAAGCTGCCCGGATCGGCCCGGCAGCGCGCCACCGCTTCGGCGATCGCGTGGCTGGAGTAATTGTTCCCGGCCCCGCCAAAGAACGGCAATCCCCCGGTCAGGGTCCAGCCGCGGGGATCGTCCCGGTCCAGACCGAAGGCGTCGAGCAGGTTGAAAACGGGGATTGCAAAGCACGAATAAAGATCTGTCGCAGCGATGTTTTTCCAGTCCAGACCAGAAACCTCAAGCGCGCTTGATATTGCCGCAACCGCCGCCGGACTCCGCTCCAGGTTCTCGCGCATCAGCATCGAAGGTTCGGCGCAATCGGCCACGCCGTGGATATGGACCCAGCGCTCTTCCGGCACGCCCAGCCGCCGCGCTTCGCCCACGCTGGCCAGCACCACCGCCGCGCCCTGGTTGACCTGGTCGCGCGCCACCACCAGCCGCCCATAGGGTTCGGCCACCAGCCGGTTGCGCTCGGTCAGCTCGGCCAGCTCCTCGGCGGTCCGCGCGGTCGGCGCGGCGCTGTGCGGGTTGACGGCCGCAACCCGGCTGAACGGGGCAAACAGCTTGCCGATCTCAAGCCGGTAGTCCGGCAAGGACAGGCCAAGGCGTTCCCGCCTGACGTTCTCTGCAAGTGGATAGGCCGCGATTGGCGCCGCTACGCCGTGCCGCAGCGCCGTGCGATCCAGCACACCGTCATAGCCGGTGCCGCGATCCTCCAGGCTGCCGCGGCGCCGCTCCGACCAGTCGCGCGTTTCGCCGCGCGCCAGCAGCGCCCGCATGGTCGAGATCGCCTCGGCCCCCACGATCGCCGCCATTTTCGAACGGCCCGCGGCAATCTCTGCCGCCAGCTCGCCCACCAGCCGCTGCGGCCCCTGCCCGCCGACCACCTCGAGGATCGCCCGCGCCGGATTGGCCCCGGCGCGCCGCGCGATCGAGCGCGGGGTGTTGTTGGAATGACCGAACGGCGCCGAATAACGCGTCGCCGAAATCTCGAACTGGCGGATCGCGGCCAAGGTATCGAGCGCCGGGCCGAGCTTGCGCTTGGCCTGCGCATCCACGAACGCTGCCTTCAGCGCTTCACCGGCCAGATCCATGTGGCTCAGTTCGCGGTAGCCCGGTTCGCCGACGCGTTCCGAATATTGCCCGACGCCGATGATGACCGGAGTGTTCTCGTCCATCACAAGACCTGTCCGTCATCGATCGTGATCGTGGCGCCGGTCACATGGCGCGCAGCATCGCTGCACAGGAACACCAGCGGCGCATCGAGCGCATCGATCGGGCACATCCGGCGGCGGTGGAACGCCTTGATCTGGGCCGCGCCGGCCTCGGTCTGGAACCAGTCTCCGGCGATCTCGGTCTGGATGTAGCCGGGCTGGATCGTGTTGACATTGACCCCCTGGCGCACCCATTCGCGCGCGAACTGGCGGCCAAGGTGCGCCACCCCGGCCTTGCTGGCGGCATAGGCGGCATCGCCCTGCGCGGTCAGCTCGGCGGTGATCGAGCCGATCAACACGATCCGCCCGCGCTCGCTGTCCTTGAAGCCCGCCGCGATCATCACTTCGCCCCCTCGCGTGCGGTCAGATAGGCCCCGGTGAAGTTGGTTGCGACCAGTCCCGCCAGATCGGCGGCGCTGACGTCGGTCGAGCGGCCGTCGGCCGAGACCCCGGCGTTGGCGACCACCGTATCGACCGTGCCCCACTTTGCTTCGGCCGCGTCATAGGCGGCGATGATCGACGCCTCGTCGGTCACGTCCATCGCCACGGCCAGCGCGGCATCGCCCAGTTCCGCGGCCAGCGCGGCAATCCGGTCGACCCGCCGGGCGCCGATCACCACCTGCGCCCCCTCGGCTACGAACAGCCGCGCAAAGTGCGCGCCAAAACCAGAGGATGCGCCGGTGATCAGCGCGATGCGGCCAGAAAGCGATAGGTCCATGGGGGAGTCTCCTCTCGAACTTCGTTTAACCGCGCACTTAAAAGGCGCAAGCCCGAACCGAGCGGATTTTTCGTAAGCATCACATACGATTTTTTCGCGGGTTTGATCCCGGTCAAGGTTTGCGCCGGGGCTCTGGAGGAAAGTCCCCCCACGGAAAGGAGAGTCCGAATGGCCAGCACGGCAGCCGCTACACCGATTCCCGGCACGCACCTGTTTGACCGGAACGCGGCGATGAAGGGCTACGCGCTCAACGCGATGTGCTTTTCCTTCAACGATGCGGCCAACCGCGAGGACTTCCTGCGTGACGAGGACGCCTATTGCGCAAAGTTCTGTCTCACCCCTGAACAGCGCGCCGCCGTCGCCGCACGCAACGTGCTGCAGATGATCGCGGCGGGCGGCAACGTCTATTACCTCGCCAAGCTGGCGGGGATCTTCGGCCTGGGCGTCCAGGACCTCGGCGCCCAGCAAACCGGGATGAGCGTCCAGGCGTTCAAGGATTACCTGCAATCGCAGGCAGTGGAGACGGCCCATGGCTAAGGTTATCGGCGGCATCTTCACCAGCCACGTCCCCGCGATCGGCGGCGCGATCCAGCGCGGGGCGCAGAACGAGCCCTACTGGAAGCCGTTCTTCGATGCCTGGCCGCCGGTGCGGCAATGGCTGAACGCGGAAAAGCCCGATGTGGTGGTGATGTTCTACAACGACCACGGGCTCAACTTCTTCCTCGACAAGATGCCGACCTTTGCGGTCGGCGCGGCGCAGACCTATGCCAACGCCGACGAAGGCTGGGGGCTCCACCCCTTCCCGATCCCCGGCGGCCACGCCCCGCTGTCCTGGGCGATCATCGAAAAGCTGGTCGAGAAGGAATTCGACGTGGTGACCTGCCAGGAAATGCTGGTCGATCACGCCGCTTCGATCCCGCTCAACCTGTGCTGGCCGGGAGCAGACGCCGCGCCGGTCAGGATCGTTCCGATCGTCATCAACACCGTCCAGCACCCGCTGCCCAGCGCCAGGCGCTGCCTCGCGCTCGGTCGCGCGGTGGGTGAGGCGCTGGCGCAGTGGCAAGGCGATGAGAAGATCCTGGTGATGGGCACCGGCGGCCTCTCGCACCAGTTGGACGGCGAGCGCGCCGGGTTCATGAACCCCGATTACGACCGGTTCTGCATGGACAACCTTGGTCCCGATCCCGATGCGCTGACCCGGCATTCGGTGCGCGAAATGGTCGAGCTTGCGGGCACCCAGGGGATCGAAGTGCTCAACTGGATCGCCGCGCGCGGGGCGCTGGGCGCGCAGGCCAGCGAGCTTTCGCGCACCTACCACATTCCGATCTCGAACACCGCCGCGGCGGTCATGCTCTACGAAACCGAGCAGGCCAGCGGCGCGGGCAAGGCACTAGCCGCAAAGGCCCTGGCCGACGCCTGATTTCTCACCAGTTCTCCCCACCTGGAGCGGCTTTCACTCGTGATCGCCGCTCTCTTTTTTGGGGGGTCGGCTGGGGGCTTCGACAGGCTCAGCCCGAGCGGGCAGCGGATTTGAACCAGATCCGCTCAGGCTGAGCTTGTCGAAGCCCGCGCGCCAACTTAGCCTCTTTGCATGGCCTTCTATGTTTATCTGCTGCGATGCAAAGATGGCACCTACTACGCTGGCCACACCGACGACCTGGATTTCAGACTCGCGCAGCATCAATCCGGAGCGCTTGGCGGCTACACCTCCAGGCGTCTGCCGGTCGCGCTGGTCTGGTGCGACACGTTTATGGAGCGCGATCAGGCCTTCTGGGTCGAGCGCAAGCTGAAGGGATGGAGCCGGGCGAAGAAGGAGGCGCTGATCGCAGGCGATTGGGAACGGGTTCAGGTGCTGGCGCGGAATCGCCAAGGTTGAGGGGTTTTGGGCGCAGGTGGCATGCGGGCTTCGACAGGCTCAGCCTGAGCGGAATTTGTTTGAAACCTGCTCAATAATGGCTTGATGCCACACTACACCCGCTCAGGCTGAGCCTGTCGAAGCCCGCACCAAACCTCCACTCTCAAACCGCCGAACTGAACCGCCGCACCGAATCCTGCCGGTACGGATCGAACAGCGCCGCAATGGTGCGGGCATAGGGCAGGCCGCCCGGCGCGATTGCCAGCATGCCGCCGTCCAGCGCGGCCAGGTCACGCGCGACGAAGGGTGCCAGCTTCACGGCCGCCTCACCGGCAAGGTCGGGATCGAGGCTGGCCTTGCCTTGGCACAGCAGCGCCTCGATCACCTTGCCCCGGCGCTTGTCGTCGGCGCTGCGGCGAATGCCGTGGGTGGCGGGCAGGACATCCTGCGAGAGCAGCATCCGGTAGCGCCCCGCGTTCTTCTCGTTCTGGACCAGCAGGTCGGGGAAGCAGCCGATCGCCGAGGCCCCCAGGCCGACCAGCACCTCCGCCGGATCATCGGTAAAGCCCTGGAAATTGCGCCGCAGCGTGCCCTGGGCCACCGCCAGCGCCATCGGGTCATCGGGCCTGGCGAAATGATCGAAGCCGACCGGGACATAGCCCGCCGCGGTCAGCAGGTTGTAGCCGAACTCGGCCATCGCGAAACGCGCGGTCTGATCGGGCAGGTCGGTTGCGTCGATCCGGCGTTGGCGCGGGATCAGGTGCGGGACATGGGCATAGCCGAACAGCGCGATCCGGTCCGCGCCCAGTTCCACCGCGCGTTCCAGCGTCGCCTCTAGCATCGCCAAGGTCTGGCCGGGCAGGCCGTACATCAGATCGAAATTGAGCGAGGTGACGCCGTTGGTGCGCAGCAGATCGACCGCGCGGACGATCTCCGCATCGGGCTGGATCCGGCCGATCGCGGCCTGCAGTTGCGGTTCGAAAGTCTGGACGCCAAGGCTGGAATACTGGACCCCGACCACCCCCATCACCTGACCCCATTCGCGGCTGAGAGTGCGCGGATCGAGTTCGACCGACCATTCCGGCTCGGCCAGGGGCATGTGCAGGGTCAGCGCATCGACCAGCCGGACGAAATCGGTCGGGTGGATCGCATTGGGGCTGCCCCCGCCGAAGGCAATGCGGCGCACCGCGCTGTCCTGGCCGAGCCGGACCCCGGTGATCGCGATATCGCGGTGCAGCGCATCAAGGTAGCTGGCGAGGCGCTGGGTCTTGTTGGCCGCGCTGGTGTTGCAGCCGCAATACCAGCAGATCTTCTCGCAGAACGGGATGTGCAGATAGAGCGAGAGCGCACCGGTGCTGCCTTGCAGCGCCTGGGCGGCATCGTCCGGGCCGACGCCGGGGCCGAATTCGGCGGCCGTGGGATAAGAGGTGTAACGCGGTACCGGCGTTTCGAGCAGTTCGGGATAATAGGTCCACATGGGGCCTTCCATGCCCGGCCTGTCAGCCGCAATCATTGCGCCTGCTCAATCTTTGCGGGTGAGCCGCTTGCGATTGTTGCCGCTGTGACAGCCCTTGGCGCAGCACAGACCCTTGCCGCCCGAATTGCCGTCCTTGTCCGATCCGCCGACCGGAATCTGCATGGTGTGGGCCTGCCCATCGCCGGTGCAGATCGCGACCGCGATCGTATCCGCGCCCGCCGCGACCGACAGGTTCAGCATCGCCGGAACCAGCGCAAGGATGCCAAGCCTCGCGCCCCTCATTCGCCCGGCCCGTCCTCGTCCTCGATCAGGATGCGGTTGGCCGCGCCGTCAAGATCCTCGAACTGCCCGCGCCGCAAGGCCCAGAAGAAGGTGCCGAGGCCAAACAGACCCAGCCCCATCGCGATCGGCAGCAGGATCAGAACGCCGTTCATTTCGCCGCCCGCGCCAGCCGCAGCGAATTGGCGACAACCACCAGCGAGGAACCCGACATCGCCGCCGCCGCGATCATCGGATTGACATAGCCCGCGATCGCCAGCGGCACGGCCAGCACGTTGTAGCCGATCGCCAGGGCGAAATTCTGCCGCACCACCCGCATCGTCCGCCGCGCGGCGAGTACGGCGCGGGGCACTGCCAGCAGCGAATCGCCCAGGAACACCAGATCGGACGCCTGCCGCCCGACGTCGCTGGCGCTGCCCGGTGCGATCGAAGCGTCTGCGGCGGCCAGCGCAGGCCCGTCGTTCAGCCCGTCGCCGACCATCAACACCTTGTGGCCCTGCGCTTGCAGCCGGGTAATCGCATCGCGCTTTTCGGCCGGGCTGGCGGCGGCCTGGGCGGCCAGGTCCAGCGCATCGGCAACCGCGTCGACCGCGCGCTGGTTGTCGCCCGAAAGCAGCGAAACCTGCAGACCCATCGCCTTGAGCCGGGCCAGCGCTTCGCCCGCATCGGGCCGGAGCTGGTCTGTAGACGCGATCTGCACCTCGCTGCGCCCTTCGATCCGCAGCGTGGTCGACACCGTGTCCGCGGCATCGTTGCGGCCAAGCGAGACATGCCGCCCGTCCCACAGACCCGAAAGCCCGATCCCCGCGGTTTCGGCAACGCCCTCGATCCGCACCGCGCGATTCCCGGTGGCCAGCAGCGCCGCCTCGATGCTGCGCGAGTGCGGGTGACGGCTGTGCGAGGCGAGGCCAAGCGCGACCGAAGCCGCATCTGGCGCCAGCGCGGCGATCGCGGCGCGGTCCGGCTCGGGCCGGCCAAGCGTGAGCGAGCCGGTCTTGTCGAGCAGCACGCGGTCAACCGTGGCCAGCCGCTCGATCGCGCTGCCGTCCTTGACCATGATCCCCTGGCGCATCAGCGCGCCCGATGCCACCACCTGCGCCACCGGAACCGCCAGCCCCAGCGCGCAGGGGCAGGTGATGATCAGCACCGCGATGGCGATCACGATCGATTGATAAATCCCAGCCCCGGCAAGCATCCAGCCCAGAAAGCTGAGCGCAGCCAGGGTGTGGACCGCGGGCGCGTAGAGCCTGCTGGCGCGATCGGCGACCCGGACATAGACCGAGCGCGGCTGTTCGGCGGCGTCCATCAGCCTGGCGATTTCGGCCAGCGAGGTATCGGCTCCCGCCGCGGTGACCCGCACATCGACCGGAGCATCGAGGTTGAGCGTCCCGGCGTGGACCGCGCCCCCCACCCCGGCGGCGACCGGCGCGCTTTCCCCGGTCAGCAGCGACTGGTCGAACGCACTTTGGCCCGAAACGATCTCGCCATCGGCGGCGAGCCGCTCGCCCGCGGCGACGCGCATCACCATACCCGGGGCCAGATCGGCAGCGGCGAGCCATTGCAGCGTACCATCGCCCGCGACCACGCTGGCGCCGGGCGCCGCCTGGCTGAGCAGCGCATCGACCCCGGCCCGCGCCCGGTCGCGCATCATCGCGTCCAGCGTGCGGCCTGCCAGCAGGAACAGGATCAGCATCAGCACGCCGTCGAAATAGGCGTCGTGCCCGCCGGTCAGTGTCTCGTAGAAGCTGAGCCCGGTCGCCAGGACGATCCCGATCGAGATCGGCACGTCCATGTTGGTCCGCGCGCGCTTCAGCGCGGCCCAGGCCGATCGGAAGAACGGCATGCCCGAATAGGCGATCGCCGGGATCCCGATCAGGGCCGAAATCCAGTGGAACAGG
>JBJTMC010000124.1:0-11482 GCA_046063325.1 Novosphingobium sp. | reverse complement strand
ACCCCCAATAGGCCTTTCGGCCAGGTAACACGAAGACGAGGCTGCCTTGCGGTTATTGGAAGTCCCCATGGGGCAGCGGGGGTGCGCTATATCGATTCGGACCTGAACTGCAAGTGAAAATCACCCCTTGATCAGGTGCTCGGCGACGGCCCGATAGGCAGGCAGCGACGTGGGGTCGAGCGCGCTGTTTGCGGCGACCGGATGCGAGGCGAAACGGGCGATCGTCATCTCGGCCACGGGATCGACGTAGATCACCTGGCCGTGGATTCCGCGGGCTGAAAAAGCGCCGTGATTCCCGGGCATTATCCACCACTGACTGCGATAGGCACCGTCCGGAAGATAGACATATCCGGCGGGAGCAAAGGCCGCGCGGCTGCCGCCGGTGCGGATCGAATCGAGCGCCGCGTCAGGCACGATCCGGCAGCCGCCCGCTGTCCCATTGTTGCGCATCATTTCCCCGAACCGGGCCATGTCGCGCAGCACCGGATTGAGACCGCCCCCGGCAAAGGGCATTCCGGTCGAATCGATCAGGAAATCGGCGTCCTGTTCCATCCCCAGTGGCTGCCAGATTCGCGTCGCCAAAACCCGGTCGAGCCGCTTGCCCTCGGTCCGCGCAACCAGCCACCCCAGCACCTCGGTGTTGCAGGTCCGGTAGGTAAACCGTTCGCCATGCTCCCCCGCCTTGCCGATGGTGGGCAGAAAGGCATAGACATCGGTCGGCCCGGTATAGCCTGCCGGGCGCGGGGTCAGCCCCAGCGCATTGCTCATCGCGCCGATGCCCGAATTGGGATCGGTATACTCCTCCGAGAAATCGAGCGCGGTGGTCATGTCCATCACCTGCCGCAGCGTCGCATCGGCAAATCCGCTGCCCGCCAATTCGGGGATCAGATCACCCATCGGCGCGGCGGGATCGAGCCGCCCTTCGGCCACCAGCATTTCGGCCAGGGTGCCGACAAAGCTCTTGGTCACCGAAAAGGCGATGTGCGGGGTGTCCTGCCGAGTGACGCCAAGATAGCGTTCATAGACGATCGTGCCCTTGTGCATCACCAGGACCGCGTCGGTGAAATTCGCCCCTAGCGCCTGCTGCCAGGTCATGGTCCGCCCATCGTCGAGCGTCTGGAAGGTCACCCCATCCAGGTCATCGCGCAGGGCAAGCGGCAGTTCCTGAACCGCCCCCTGCCCCCGCGATACCCGCGCGGTCGGCAGGAATTCGCGCAAGTGCGAATAGGCATGGCGGTGCATCGGAAAGCGCATGTGATCCGCCCGCGCCCAGGACAGCCGCTTGTCCTCTCGCGGAGGCAGCCCTTCCATCCAGCCCATGGTGACGGGATCGGAATTGTGGGCATCGAGGATCTGGTCAGGCATCGGGCTCTCCGTTTGCGAACAGCTTAGGCAAACCGGGCCATTTCGCCAGATGTTTGAATCAAGCCAGATGTTTGAATTAAGGTTGTGTCTCACACGAAGGCAGGAAGGCAAGAAGGAGGCGCGCTTGCGGCGAAGCCGCCCTCATCAACAGCGGTTCGGCATAACCACGCTATGGTAGGGGAAAGAGACATCGGCTCGACCACGACCTCTTCCTGCCTTCCTGCCTTCGTGTGAGGCCATTCAACTCAACCGGTCGCGGAAGTCCTCGTAACCGAAGCGCTTGATGCATTCGAGGCTATCGGTTTCGCTGTCCCACAGCCAGATCGACGGCAACGGAACGCCGTTGAAGGTGGTGGTCTTGACCATCGAGTAATGCGCCTGATCGAGGAAGGCAAAGCGCTGGCCGACCTGCGGGCCCTGGGCAAACCGGTAATCCCCGATCACGTCACCCGCCAGGCACGATGGCCCGCCCAGCCGCACCGCCCCGCCCGCGGTCTCATCAATCTCGGCATCAAGCTGCGGCAATTCACCCAGCATCGCCGGGCGATAGGGCGCTTCGATCACGTCGGGCATATGGCAGGTCGCGGAAATGTCGGTGATCGCAACCGGCATGCCGTTCTCGCCCAGATCGAGCACGGTGCCGACCAGGATCCCGGCATCGAGCGCCACCGCCTCGCCAGGTTCGAGATAGACCTCCGCCTCGGTATCGTCCTGCAGATCCTTGAGGAATTCGACCAGTTCGTCGCGCTGGTAATCGGCGCGAGTGATGTGGTGCCCGCCGCCCAGGTTGATCCATTTGAACTGACCGAAATAGGGTTCAAGATAGTCGAAGGCGACGTCCCAGGTGCGGCGCAGCGGCTCAAAATCCTGCTCGCACAGCGTGTGCATATGGATCCCGTCGATCAGTTCCATATGTTCGTCGGTCAGCTGGTCGATCGGGAAGCCGAGCCGCGAATGCGGTGCGCAAGGGTCATACCGTGGAACTTCACCTTCGGCGTGCAAGGGATTGATCCGCAGGCCGATATCGAAATGCTCGCCGCGCGCCCGCGCCGCGTCGATGATTGCGCTGCAGCGGATGATCTGCTGGGGTGAATTGAAGATCACATGGTCCGACAGGCGCAGGATCTCGTCCAGATCCTCGGGCTTGTAGGCGGCGCAATAGGTCGCGATTTCGCCGTCGTAGAACTCGCTCGCCAGCCGCGCCTCCCACAGGCCGGAGGTGCAGACGCCGTCGAGGTATTCGCCGATGATCGGCGCGGTCGACCACATCGAAAACGCCTTGAGCGCGGACAGCAGCTTGATCCCCGCCCGGTCGCGGACATCGGCCAGGATCGAAAGGTTCCGCCGCAGCCGCGCGGCATCGACCACGAAGCTGGGGCTATCGACTCGGGACAGGTCAAATTGGGCAAATGCGCCCGGATCGCCGGCTCTGGTTTCCATCGCTTCACAGACTCCTGAACATCACCAAGGCGTCGGTCAGCCCGCGTGAGGGATGACGGAACGCGTCGGGCAAGGTGCCGACCACCGCAAATCCCATCACCTGCCACAATCCTATCGCGCCGACATTGGTGGCGACCACGAAATTGAATTGCATGGCGTTGAAGCCGCGGCGCCGGGCCTCGTCCAGAGAGTGGGCGCACATGGCCCGCGCCACGCCTTTGCCTCGCGCGGCTGGTGCCACCATGTAACCGCAATTGCTGACGTGACTGCCACCGCCCGCATGGTTGCGCCTAAGGTAATAGGTCCCCAGGATCCCCGCCTCGCCTTCAAACACGAAGGTACTGTGCGCTTCATCCAGCCAATAGGCCAGCGCCGCCGCTTCGCCCATATCGCTGTCGAGCGCATAGGTCTCGCCCGCGCGGATCACGGGTTCCAGAATCGCCCAGATCGCGCCGCGATCTTCGCTCCGCGCGGGGCGAATCAAAACTCCACCGGCCCGGCCAGTTCCTTCACCTGCCACGGCAGCCCCTGCGTATTCAGCATGTCCATGAAAGGATCAGGGTCCATCTGCTCCATGTTGAACACGCCTTCGCCCTTCCAGGCGCCGGTCAGCATCATCGCCGCGCCGATCATCGCGGGGACGCCGGTGGTATAGCTGATCGCCTGGTTGCCGGTTTCGGCATAGGCCTCTTCGTGGTCGCAGATCTGGTAGATGTAGTAGGTCTTTTCGCCGCTGCCATCGAGCGCTTCACCGGTGGCGATATCGCCGATGTTGGTTTTGCCCTTGGTGGTTGCACCCAGCGTTTCGGGCTTGGGCAGGACCGAAGCGAGGAACTGCAGCGGCACGATCTCACGCCCCTGGTACATCACCGGTTCGATCCCGATCATGCCGACATTCTTGAGCACCGTCAGGTGGTTGATGTAGGCATCGCCAAAGGTCATCCAGAACCGGGCGCGCTCAAGTTCGGGGATGAACCTGGCGAGGCTTTCCAGCTCTTCATGGTACATTTTGTACATGTTCTTGGGACCGACCGCCTCAAAGTCGAATGCAACCTTGTGCGACAGCGCCGGGGTTTCGACGAACTGGCCGTTCTCCCAGTGCCGCGCCGGGGCCGTCACTTCGCGGATGTTGATTTCGGGGTTGAAGTTGGTGGCGAAGGCCTGGCCGTGATCGCCGCCGTTGCAATCAAGAATGTCGAGCTGGCGGATGGTCTTGAGCTTGTGCTTCTTGAGCCACATCGCGAACACGCTGGTCACGCCCGGATCGAACCCCGAACCCAGCAGCGCCATCAGCCCGGCCTGCTTGAAACGGTCCTGATAGGCCCACTGCCACGAGTATTCGAACTTGGCCTGGTCCTTGGGCTCGTAATTCGCGGTGTCGAGATAGGCGACGCCCGCGGCCAGGCAGGCATCCATGATCGGGAGGTCCTGGTACGGCAGCGCCAGGTTGACCACCAGCTTCGGCCCGATCTGGCGGATCAGATTGGTCAGCGCAGGCACTTCTTCGGCGTCGATCTCATAGGTCGAGACGGTCTGACCGGTCCGTTCCTTGACCGAGGCAGCGATCGCATCGCACTTGGCGCGGGTTCGGCTGGCGAGGTGGATCTCGCTGAAAATCCCCGCATTCATCGCCATCTTGTGCACACAGACCGAGCTGACCCCGCCCGCGCCGATCACCAGAACCTTGCTCACACCGAATCTCCTTGCTCCGAGCCAGCGCGCATATAGGATTGTTTCATGCCCGCACAACAAATGCCCAGTGACGCCTTACGGACCCCAACTCTTGCGGGAGTCGAACAGGCCGCCGTCAAGATAGCGCAATTGCTGCCAATGACACCCCTGATCGAGGCTGAGGTGAACGGCACGCCGGTCTGGTTCAAGGCCGAAGGGCTGCAGCCGGTCGGCGCGTTCAAGATCCGCGGCGCCTGGCACCGGTTGAGCGACCTGACCGAAGAGGAACGCGCGCGCGGCGTGGTCGGGGTGTCCAGCGGCAACCATGCGCAGGGGGTCGCCTGGGCGGCCCGGCGGCTGGGCATTTCGGCAACCATCGTCATGCCGAACGATGCCCCGCAGGTGAAACTCGACGCGACCCGCGCGATGGGGGCCAGTGTGGTGGTCTATGATCGCCCCGGCGGCGTGGACCGCGATGCCGTGGCCCAGGGGCTGATCGACCAGACCGGCGCCACGCTGGTCCATGCCTATGCCGATCCGTGGGTGATCGAAGGCCAGGGCAGCATGGGGATAGAGATCGCCGCCCAGTTGGCCGACCGCGGGATCGGAGCGCCAACCCGGCTGGTCTGTCCGTGCGGCGGCGGCGGGCTGACCGCCGGGCTCGCCCTCGCCTGCCCGGATGCAGAGATCGTTCCGGTCGAACCCGAAGGCTGGGACGACGTGCGGCAAAGCCTGGAGGCGGGCCGGATCATTCGGGTGACGGACCTGACCTATCCCACCGCCTGCGACGCCTTGCAGACCCCCAGCACCCGCCCGATCAACTTCGCGGTGTTGCAGGCCCGGGTCCCGCGCGGCCTGATGGTGACCCCGGCCGAGGTTCGCACCGCCCAGCGCTGGGCCTATTCGCACCTGCACCTGGTGGTCGAACCCGGCGGCGCGGCAGGGCTGGCGGCTGTTCTGGCCGGCAAGACCGAGATCGACGGGCGCACCGTGGTGATCCTGTCGGGCGGCAACACCGATCCCGCGTCATTTGCCAAAGTGCTGACCAGCAACGATTAGTTGCATTTGACAATTGACCCCATCGAGAACACCTTTCGCCCCCTCGGGTCAAACCGATAGGGGGAGAAAATCATGCAAGCCCAAATGCTCGCGCCTGCGGCGGCGCTGGTGCTGTGGTCACTGATCATGCTGGTCTGGACTGCCGTCACCCGCTTTGCCGCGTTCAAAAAAGTCGGCGTCGATATCAAGACGGCCCCTCCGGGCGGACGCGGCGTCAACCTGGAAGGCGTCCTGCCCGACAACGTCCAGTGGAAGTCGCACAACTACTCTCACCTGATGGAGCAGCCGACGATCTTCTACCCGGTGGTTGTGATCCTCGCGATCATGGGCGCCAATGGCGGTGATGTGGCGATCGCCTGGGGTTATGTTGCCTTGCGGGTCATCCACTCGCTGTGGCAGGCAACGGTCAACAAGATCCCGGTGCGCTTCACCCTGTTCATCCTGTCGACGATCTGCCTGCTGCTGCTGGCGATCCACGCCTTTGAACGGACAGCCCTGGGAGCAGCCGCGTGATGGAACACGAAATCCTCAAACCGCTGGCCGTGCTGGCCGGCTGGACCATGGTGATGTGGATCTGGATGTATGCCACCCGGATCCCCGCAATCAACAAGCTGCCCAAACCGACCGAGCCCGGCGCTGATGCCGGCTGGACCGGGGCGATGCTGGAAAACCTCATCCCGCGGGAAATCCAGTGGAAGGCACATAACTACAACCACCTGCACGAAGCACCGACGGTGTTCTACGCGGTGGCGCTGGCGCTGGCCTTCATCGGCCAGGGTGACGGCCTCAACGCCAAGATCGCCTGGGCCTATGTGATCCTGCGGATCATCCATTCGGTCTGGCAGGCCACGGTCAACACGGTGATGCCGCGCTTCATGCTGTTTGCGCTGTCCAGCCTGTGCCTGATGGCGCTGACCGTGCATTTGCTGATCGCAGTCTTCCACTAGACCGTCCAAGGGGGGAGCTGGCTCCCCCCAAAGACGCCTAGAACATCTTGCGGAATTCCAGGCTGATCACCCGTCCGCGCGGATCGAGGTAGTCCGGCTGGTATGACAGCGGTACCGCGCCGCTGCCGTCGGTGACCTTCTGGTGCGAATCCAGCAGGTTCTCGAACCGCAGCGACAGCCGCGATCCCTTCAGGAACGGCGCCCGCTTGGTCAGCTTCGGCATCTGCGCCAGATCCGCGAACAGGAACAGGTTGACGCTGGTGACGCTGCCAAAGCGCAGATCGCTGGTCCCCGGCAGGCCGCTGGCGCCGACGGTGGTCGGGGCGTTCCAGGTGCCCTGGAAAAAACTGCCGAAACCGCGGTAGAAAGCGCCGCCGTTGAACTCGAGGCTATGCCGCGGCGTTCCGCTGGTACTGAGCGAATCGCCGTTCAACAGATCAAGCATGGGTCCACCCGGGGCGACCAGCACCCGGTTGGTAAACTGGACGGTGTGATAGAGGCCAAGGCTCCACCGCCCTTGCCCGTTGCCGCCGCCCAGCATGCCCATCATCCCGCCGCCCCGGCCGCCGCCGCCGCCGCCACGGGGACGACCAGCTGCCGGAACAGTCCCACCGGGTGCGCCCGCTCCGGCCGCCCCACCGCCGCCGCGCGAACCGCGCGCGCCGCCGCCCATGCCCGGGAACATGCCCCCCGCGTCCGCGGCGGCCTTGCCGATCATGCCGGACAGGTTGAGCCCCCAGCGAAGCCGCGAACTTTCCTGCCGGGCAAAGGTGACCGCGCGCTGGTCGATCGCGACCAGCTGACCCGATCCATCGCGCGTTACCCGCCCGGGAAAGGCGGCCTCGATCTCTGGCGTCAGCAGGGGAAACGCCGCCGTGACGTCGGTCGAACGGTTGCGGAACCATTCGACCACCAGGTTCGAATTGGCCATGAACGGCAGTTGCCAGTTGGCCGATAGCTTGATGTCGCGCTGCTGTTCGCGCTTCAAGTCCGGGTTACCTCCACCGGTCAGTGTCACAAGAACGGTTTCGCCGCGGCTGAAATCATAGACCGGCACGTTGAAGGTCAGCGTTTGCGGGTTACCCAGCTGACTGAGCGACGGCGCAGCCTGGTTGACGATATAGCTTGCCCCGAGGTTGAGCTTTTCAGTCGGAGCCCAGGTTAACCCAGCGCTCCAGTCTGTCAGGTCGCCAAAATCGGAAAGGTGGTTGTAACCCGCGCTGAAGTTGAGCGTTATGTCGCCCAGAGCCCGGCCGAAGTTCTCCCGGCGGCTGGTGATCGGTATCGCAAGGTTGGCTCCCGCCGAAACGTCGCCGCGGTGCAGGCTGACCGGACCGATGGTGCTGCGGGTATCGCTGCTGTCGATGCCGGACCAGGCATAACCAGCCTTGAACGTGGTCGACACGTCCCCGCCGGGCAGCCGAACCGGCCTGCCGATCATCGTGGCAAGCGACGTGACGCTGTCGGTGTTCGACGTGGTCCGGTCGGTTCCGGTCGATCCGTTGCGGTCAAAGTTCGTCCGGTTCTCGGCGTGGCTGCCATCGACCGTGGCCGAGAACTGCCAGCGATCGAAGCTGGTGTTATAGCCCGCCCCCGCGTTGATCGTGGTGGTATGGCTGATCCGGTCAAGCGGGTCAGGGACGGTCGGCGAAAAGGTGTTGAGCCCGGAATAGGAATGGCTGTCGGCCTGGGCCGCTTCGCCGCTCAGGGTCAGCGATCCGCCGGTGCCATCCTTGCCCAGGCCCTTGGTCCAGGCAAGGTTGAGCCCGAAGTTCCGCGAATCCGCGATCAGCGAGCGGTAGGCCGCCGGGTCTGGCGATCCCGGGGCGGGCGTCACCGCCTGGATGATCTTGCGTTCGTTCTCAAACAGCGGGCTGGTATCGCTGGCGGTTCCTGTAACCGTGAAGCGGTTGAGCTTGCGGATCTTGAGGAAGGTTGCCTCGGTCTGCCAGCTGTTGAACCCGCCCCGCGTCGGCAGGGCATAGCTGGCCTGCAGCGACCGGCTGGAGAAGTTCTCCTTCAGGATCAGGTTGACCACCCGGCTGTTGGGCGGAAAGCCATACCGCAGCGCGACTTCCTCGGGCAGGATTTCGACCCGGCGAATGGCTTCGGGCGGATAGTTGCGCATTTCCCGGAAGTTGGTGATCCGCATCCCGTTGACCAGGATCACCGGCATCCCGCCCCCGCCGCGTCCGCGCCCCGAACCGGTCTGCGGGCTGACCCGGCTGATCAGGTCGCTGACCGACGTCGCGCCAAGCGCCTGAATGTCCTTTTCGTCGAACGTCGCGATCGGGGCCTGGGCGGCATCGACCTGACCCGGCAGCCGGGTTGCGACAACCACGATGTCACCGGCTGCGACGGGATCCTGGTTGTCCTCTTCCGTCTGGACAACCTGGTCGATAGCGGACGATCCGCCCGCAGGGGCGGCCTGGGCGAAAGCGGGACTGGCGGCAAGCAGGAAGCTCAGGGTAGTCAGTTTGCGCATGGTACTCGGATTGCTCCAGCATCGATCGGGTGTCGCAAACCCCTCCCTTGGGGAAACCAGTGTCGCACTTGCCGATTTGAGGCAATGCCGTCCGTCGTAACAAATTGTCGCTTCGCAGATACGCTTGCTGCGCCGCAGGCGTGTTGCCAGAGGCTTTCCTTTTGCGCCTTGCGCCGCTATGGCGCGCCGCAACACAGGCAATTCAAGAAGGAATACAGACGCGAATGGCGAAGGAAGAACTTCTCGAAATGCGGGGCACGGTGGTCGAACTGCTGCCCAACGCGATGTTCCGCGTCCGCCTGGAAAACGATCACGAAATCCTTGGCCACACCGCCGGCAAGATGCGCAAGAACCGCATTCGCGTGCTGGTTGGCGATGAAGTGCTGGTGGAACTGACCCCCTATGATCTGACCAAGGGCCGGATCACCTATCGCTTCATGCCGGGCCGTGGCGGCCCCGGCCAGTTCGGCTGACTTGTCCGCCCCTTCTCTCGTTCTCGGCAGTTCCTCCCCGCGTCGGCGTGAACTGATCGCGCGGCTCGGGCTTGAACCGGCAAGGATCGCCGCCGCCGATATCGACGAGAACCCCCGCAAGGCAGAACTGCCCCGACCCTACGCCGCCCGTATGGCGCGCGAAAAGGCAGAGGCAATCGGCGGTGCCGGATCCTTTGTGCTGGCCGGTGACACCGTGGTCGCGCTGGGCCGCCGGATCCTGCCCAAGGCTGAAGACGAGGCCACCGCCCGCCGCTGCCTGGAACTTCTGTCCGGCCGCCGTCACCGGGTCCTCTCGGCAATCGCGTTGAAGTATCCCGACGGTACGCTGCGCGAACGGCTGTCCGAAACGATCGTCCGCTTCAAACCGCTCTCACCGGAGGAAATTGCAGCCTACATCGCCGGCGGCGAATGGCACGGAAAGGCCGGAGGCTATGCCATCCAGGGCAGTGCCGAGGGCCTGATCGCGTGGATCGGCGGAAGCCATTCGGGCGTGATGGGCCTGCCCTTGTTTGAAACCCGGGCACTTCTCAAAGCGGCGGGTTTTCCCCTTGGCTGAGTGGGTGGTCGAGGCCGGCATCGGCGAAGAGCGTGCGATCCTGCTCGATCGCGGCGAAGTGCTGGCGGCGCGGCTGCGCTGGCCTGGCGGACTGGAAGCGGGGCAGGTCGAGGATGCGCAGCTGATCGCGCGGACCGCCAATTCGCGGCGCGGCACAGCGCGGTTTTCCGGCGGCGAGGAAGCCCTGGTTGACAGCCTGCCGCACGAAACGAGCGAAGGTCGAACGATCCGCCTGGTCGTAACCCGCGCCGCAATGGCCGAACGCGGCCGCCTGAAGCGCGCCCAGGCCCGCCCCAGCCAGGATGCCCCCCGTCCTGCGCCGACCCTGGCCGAAGAGCTTGGCGGCAGGACCGTGCGGCAATTCCCGTCGGGTCTGTGGGAAGACCTGTTTGGCGATGCCTGGAGCGGAGAAGCGGCCTTTCCGGGCGGCGCGCTCACGATCAGCCCCACTCCGGCGATGACTCTGGTCGATATCGATGGCACGCTGCCCCCGCGCGACCTGGCGCTGGCCGCGATCGAACCGCTGGCCGCGGCGCTGGCCCGGCTCGACCTGGCCGGATCGATAGGGATCGATTTTCCGACCCTGTCCGACAAGAACGACCGCAAGCAGATCGATGGTGCGCTGGAACGGGCGCTGGGCGATTGGCCGCACGAACGCAC
This sequence comes from Novosphingobium sp., assembly GCA_046063325.1. Classification (GTDB taxonomy): domain Bacteria; phylum Pseudomonadota; class Alphaproteobacteria; order Sphingomonadales; family Sphingomonadaceae; genus Novosphingobium. The sequence continues at coordinate 805 of JBJTMC010000124.1, read as the reverse complement.
ATCAATGAACGGTTTCGGCTTCGTGCATCTGATCGCGCGCCTATCGCGCCCATCGCTGCTGCACCTTCTGGCCCGCGACCGGGCTGGCGCAGCGGCGCGGTTGCTGCTGCGTCAGGCCGAACGGGTCGAAACGCCGGGGGCGATCCTCCTGACCTGCCATCCGGCGGTCGAAGCGGCGCTGCGGACAGACTGGCGTGAAGAACTGGCTGGCCGAACCGGCCGCACGATCCGGATCGCGGTCGATCCCGGGGTTGCCTTGGCAGCGGGATTCGCGCAGGCGGTGCCGCTATGAGCCTGCTCAACCGAAAATGCCCGATCTGCGGCAAACCCCGCAGTGCCGAACACAGTCCGTTCTGTTCGACCCGCTGCAAGGACCGCGATCTGGTTCGCTGGCTGGATGAAGGCTATGCCCTGCCCGGCCCGCCTGCGAACGACGAAGACGAGGGAAAGGCCTGAAACCCCCTTGCCAAGCGGGCCGCGCTTCGCCATAGGCGCGCTTCCAGCCGCCGGACGGTCGATCCCGACCCGTTCCGCAGCGACGCCCGGGTAGCTCAGTTGGTAGAGCAGCGGATTGAAAATCCGCGTGTCGGTGGTTCGAATCCGCCCCCGGGCACCACTTTCCAGACCTGCAATCCGGCCTTGCCCATCGTCTCCGACGCGCCTATTCGCTCGCCCGTGTCATGGGTTGTCCGAGCAATCGGGCCTAAGAGGGAAGCGGGCTGAACTCCCGCGCTGCCCCCGCAACTGTGACCGGGGAGCGTGCCGCCTATCACGCCACTGGCGAAAGCCGGGAAGGCAGGCGGCA
>JBJTMC010000123.1:0-4124 GCA_046063325.1 Novosphingobium sp. | reverse complement strand
TCGCGGTCATGGCGGCCATAGTTGTCGGCGAACGCGGGGGTTGCCGAAGAGATCGCCATCGCGCCAGCCGCGACGGTTCCGACCAGGGCTTTGGAAATGGTCTTCATGGCATTCGTTCCTTCACTTGCGGGCGGAGCGCCCGTCATGAAAGGAGGTCTAGCGAATCATCCGTGGCACCAAGCTGAACCCGCTCGTTAGGCTGCGTTCAGAATTGTGCGGACTTTTATGAACGTCCATTTTAGCCGTCCGTTAAGCATGTTGCCCTAGCAATTCGGCCATGCTGGAGATTGTTTCGCTGTTTGCCGGGCCGCTGTTCGCCGTAATCCTGATCGGCTGGGAGCGTGCGATCGGTGCGCCGCAGACCGATTGGCGGATCAACCTGCAAGCCTGGCTGCTCAAGATCCTGGGCGCTCTCACGGTCTACAAGGCGGTCCAGGCCTGGCACGGCCCAGCGCTGATCGACGGGTCGCAACTACCGGTGTGGCTGGCGGCCCTGATCTACTTCCTGGTCTATGACCTGGCCGAATATCTGTTCCACCGCCTCCAGCACCGGATCCCGCTGCTCTGGGCGATGCATTCGCTGCACCATTCCGATCCCAACATGTCGGTGCTGACTACCAACCGGCACTTCTGGGCCGATCCGCTGTTCAAATCGGTGACGGTCTGGTCGGCGGCGGCGCTGATCATCTCGCCCACTCCTGCCGCGCTGGCGGTCTATACCGCACTCGGCCTGTGGAACTTCGTCACCCATTCGCAGCTACCGATCGATCTGGGGCGATGGTCGTGGGTGATCAACACCCCCGCCTATCACCGCCGCCACCATTCGGCCCTGCCCGAACACTACGACAGCAACTTTGCCGCGATCCTGCCGCTGTGGGACGTGCTGCTGGGCGATTACCACCGGCCCAAGGGCTTTCCGCCCACTGGCTATTCAACCCGCCCGCACAGCCTGCTCGAACAGATCGCCTGGCCGCTCTATCACGCCCGGACCGAAGCTGAACCGGCCGAATAGGTCAGCGCGGCGGCACCACAAGTCCGGTCCACTGGGCCAGGAAGCCCAGGATATCGGCATTTTCCGCCACCACCTTGTCGGTCGGCTTGCCCGCGCCGTGCCCGGCCCGGGTCTCGATCCGGATCAGGTGCGGCTTTCCGGCCGGATCGGCGGCCTGCAGCGCGGCGGCATATTTGAAGCTGTGACCGGGAACCACGCGGTCGTCGGTGTCGGCGGTGGTGACCAGCACCGCCGGATAGGACACTCCGGCGCGGATGTTGTGGTAGGGCGAATAGGCCCGCAGCACCCGCCAGTCGGCTTCCTTTGCAGGATAGCCATAGTCATCCACCCAATAGCGCCCGGCGGTGAACTTGTCGAAGCGCAGCATGTCCATAACGCCAACGGCGGGATTGGCCGCAGCGAACAGGTCGGGCCGCTGGTTGACCACCGCACCGACCAGCAAGCCGCCGTTCGATCCGCCCTGCACCGCAAGGCCGCCCTTGGGGGTGATCCCCTGCGCAATCAGATATTCGCCCGCGGCGATGAAATCATCGAACACGTTCTGCTTGTTGTGCAGCCGCCCGGCATCGTGCCAGGCCTTGCCGTATTCGCCCCCGCCGCGCAGGTTCGCCATGACGAACACTCCGCCCGCCTCAAGCCAGGCCATGCGTACGGCCGAAAAGGCCGGGGTGAGCGAGACGTCGAACCCGCCGTAGCCGTAAAGCAATGTCGGAGCGGGTTTGCCTTCTACCGCCAGCTCCTTCTTGCGGACGAGGAACATCGGCACTTTTGTGCCATCCTTCGAGGTATAGAACTGCTGCTCGACCGCGTAGTCGTCCGGTTTGAAGGTCAGCTTTGGTTTGGCAAATGGTGTGCTCTGCCCGGTCTCGCTGTCGAACCGATAGATCGCGCCCGGCTGGTTAAAGCTGGTGAATGCGTAGAAAGTCTCAGGATCCCCGGGCTGCCCGCTAAAGCCCGAAGCGGTGCCGATCGCGTTGAGTGTGATTTGCCGCACCGGCTTGCCATCCAAAGTGACTGCCTCTGCAGTCGAGGATGCATCCTTGAGGTAGGACAGAATGATCCGGTAGCCGACGATACGTGCACGTTCGAGGGTTTCCGCGCGTTCGGAGACGACATCGTGGAAGGTCCACGGCGGATCGTTTTCGGTGCCGCAGGGCTCACCATCGATCGGCCCGCAGCCAAGCGACGGCGTGTGGCCGTTCTTGCGGCCCGGCGGAATATGCCGGTCAAGATCGGCTCGGACGACCTTGAGCTTGGGCGCGTCCTTGTTGGTTATAAAATAGAGACTGTCGCCCATTCCTTCGATCAGGTTCCAGTCGTTTTCGAGTCCCTTGATCACTTCGATGGGGCGCCAGTCGAAGTTGCCACGCACCTTCGCCTTCCCCTTGACGATCGCTACCGGCGCGACCGGAGAGCCGACGCCAACGAGTTGGCCGGCGAGCGGTATCGCGTGAACTTCGTACTTGCTGTCGGTCCCCTGGCTGGTGGTGATCACCACCCATCGGCCGTCATGCGTGACTTGCGCGCCATGACCATAGTCCGGATGGTTCGGCGTCGAATAGACCAGCTCGTCCGCGCTCTGCGGAGTGCCGACGCGGTGGAAGCGCACTTCCTGGTTCCTGTTGAGCTGCTGGAAGGCCTGGCCTTCCTGCGGCACGGGGAAGCGCGAATAGAGGAAGCCCTTGTCGCCAATCCACGAGATTCCGGTAAACTTGGCCCATTTTATCTCGTCGCCCAGGACCTTGCCGGTGGTCGCATCGAGCACCCGGATCGTGCGCCAGTCGGAACCGCCATCCTGCACCGAATAGGCCAGCAGCTTGCCGTTCTTCGAAGGCTCCCAGTCATCCAACGCGGTGGCTCCGTCCCTGGCCCAGGCGTTGGGATCGAGCAGCAACCGCGGCGTGCCGTTCAGGCCCTTTCGCACGAACAGCTGTGCCTGGTTCTGCAGACCGGAATTGCGGGTGTAGAAATAGAACCCCCCGGCCTTCTGCGGCAGACCGAACCGTTCATAGTCCATCAGCGCGCGGATATGCTCCGCAAACCATCCGCGTTGCGGCAAGGTGCCAAGATAGCTCTGGGTAACGCGGTTCTGCTGCGCCACCCAGTCCGCCACCTTGGCATCGCTGCGAACGTCGTTCTCAAGCCAGCGATAGGGATCGGCCACGCTTTCGCCGAACTGCTTTTCGACGATCGTGCCTTTGGCGGTCTGCGGATAGCTCACGGTGAAATCCTGTGCGGTGGCAGCGACTGCGGATGCGACAAGCAAAGCGCCCAGAAGGACGCGGACGCGACGTGACACGGAATTCTCCCCGAATGCAAAAGGCGGGAGCAAGCCTAGCGCTTGCCCCCGCCTTTGCAATTCAGTGATCGACGAAAGCCGTTCGCCGATCAGGCCGACCTGATCACGCCAGCTCTTCCTCGGCGCTGAACACCGGGCCCGAATCCTGACCCTTGGCGTCGACGTCGCGGTCAACCAGCTCGATCACCGCCATCGGCGAAGCGTCGCCAGCGCGGATCCCGGCCTTGATCACGCGGGTGTAGCCACCGGCGCGGTCGGCATAGCGTGCGGCCAGAACGTTAAACAGCTTCACCAGCTGCGCATCGTCGAGCAAGCGCGCATGGGCCAGACGGCGGTTGGAAAGGCCGCCATGCTTCGCCAGCGTGATCAGCTTTTCGACATAGGGGCGCAGTTCGCGAGCCTTGGGCAGGGTCGTGGTGATTTGCTCATGCTTGATCAGCGCCGCCGCCATGTTGCGGAACAGGGCCTTGCGGTGGCTGGAAGTGCGGTTGAGCTTACGCCCGCCGTATTTATGACGCATCTGTCGTTCCTTCGTTCGTAGGGGGCCCGTATCAGGTAGCCCGATCCTGGCAGCGCTTTGCGGTGGCCGCCTTAACCGTGAAGAGGCACCCGAAGGTGCCCCTTGATCCGGGTTAGCCCAGCAGCTCCTGTTCGAGCTTCTTGGCCATTTCTTCGATGTTTTCCGGCGGCCAGCCAGGGATGTCCATGCCGAGGCGCAGGCCCATCGAGCTCAGGACTTCCTTGATCTCGTTGAGGCTCTTGCGGCCGAAGTTCGGCGTGCGGAGCATCTCGGCCTCGGTCTTCTGGACCAGG
>JBJTMC010000122.1:0-8911 GCA_046063325.1 Novosphingobium sp. | reverse complement strand
CCCGCATAGTGCTTGCCTATTCGTTTGTACTGCATACAATCCCATTCGAGGAGAGGATGCAATGGCCCATTTTCCGGAAACACCGAGTTTTACCGGTTTCAACACCCCGTCGCGGATCGAAGCCGACGTTGCCGACCTTGTACACCAAGGCGAGATTCCGCGCGGGTTAAACGGCGCGTTCTTTCGAGTCCAGCCTGACCCCCAGTTCCCTCCCCGGATGGGTGATGACATCGCCTTCAACGGCGATGGGATGATCACCCGGTTCCACTTCCACGACGGCCAGTGCGATTTTCGGCAGCGCTGGGCCCAGACCGACAAGTGGAAGCTGGAACACGCGGCCGGCCATGCGCTTTTCGGCAATTATCGCAACCCGTTGACCGACGATGACAGCGTCAAGGGCCAGATCCGGTCGACGGGCAACACCAACGCCTGGATCCATGGCGGCAAGCTCTATGCGCTGAAGGAAGACAGCCCCGCGTTGGTGATGGACGCGGCGACCATGGAGACTGAGGGTTTTACCCTGTTTTTCAACGAAGAGACCGGCCAGAAGATGGGCGGGCAAACCTTTACCGCGCACCCCAAGATCGATCCCGCGACCGGCAACATGCTGGCGTTTGGCTATGCGTCGACCGGCCTGTGCACCGACGATTGCACCTTTTACGAAATCACGCCCGAAGGCGAACTGGTCCACGAGATCTGGTTCAAGGCCCCATATTATTGCATGATGCACGACTTCGCGATCACCGATGACTACGCGGTGTTCAACGTGATGCCTTCGATCGGATCATGGGCCCGGCTTGAAGCCGGCCTGCCGCATTTCGGCTTTGACACCAGCCTTCCGGTCTATCTGGGAGTCTTGCCGCGCCACAAGGGCGCCACCGGTGAGGATATCCGCTGGTTCAAGACCGGCAACAGCTTCAACAGCCACGTGATGAATGCCTTCCAGGACGGAACCAAGGTCCATTTCGACATTCCGGTGGCGAAGAACAACATGTTCCCGTTCTTTCCCGATGTGAACGGCGCGCCGTTCAACGGGCAGGAGGCGATGAGCTATCTGACCCGCTGGACCGTCGATATGGCGTCGAACTCCGACGAATTCGACAGCATCACCCAATTGACCCGGACCGCGGGCGAATTCCCCCGGATCGATGACCGCTTCGCCGGAAAGCCTTATCGCTATGGCTGGATGCTCGAGATGGACTACCGCCGCCCGGTGGAACTCAAGGGCGGCAGCGCGGGCGGACTGCTGATGAACTGCCTGTGCCTGATCGATCACCAAACCGGCACCGAACAGCACTGGTGGTGCGGTCCGGTCAGCAGCCTGCAGGAACCCTGCTTCATTCCGCGCTCCCGCGACGCGGCGGAAGGCGATGGCTGGATCGTGCAGGTCTGCAACCGGCTTGAAGAGCACCGCAGCGACCTGCTGCTGTTCGACGCGCTCGATATCGAAAAAGGCCCGATCGCCACGATCAACGTGCCGATCCGCCTGCGCTTTGGCCTGCACGGCAACTATGCCAGCGCCGAGGATATCGGGCTGGCAGCGTGATCAAGCCCGGTCTTGAATTCGTCTACGAAGCCAGCGGCGACCTGGGCGCGCCGATTCCGATCGGCGAGACGCCCGATGGCGCGCGGCGGATCATCCCGATCTTTGCCGGGGGGCGCGTCGAAGGTCCGCTGATCAGGGGCAAGCTGATGGGCAACGCCGCCGACTGGCAGCTGACCCGCAGCGACGGGGTGACCGTGGCCGATGCGATCTATGCGCTGGAGACCGACGACGGCGTGATCATCCAGATCCGCAACAAGGGGCTGCGCCACGGCCCGCCCGAAGTGATGCAGCGGCTTGCCGCGGGGGAAGAGGTCGATCCGGCTGAGTACTATTTCCGCACGGTGCCGGAATTCGTCGCGCCCAAGGGCAAGTATGACTGGCTCAACCGCTCGGTCTTCGTCTGCGCGGGCGCGCGCTATGCGGCGGGGATCAAGCTGTGGGTCTGGCGGGTGACCTGATCAGTCGATCCGCAGTTCGACAAGGCTTGGACTGCTTTCGGCGAAGCTCCAGGCCAGCAGATCATCCAGTTCCGCCGGATTGACCGCGCGGCGGGCACTGATGCCCATGCTCTCGGCCAGCTTGACGAAGTCGATCCCGCCAATCTCGGTGCCTGGCAGCGCGTTCATTGCAAACACCTTGGCGAAGTGATCGAGCGCGGCGTAGCGGCGGTTGTTGAGGACCACGAAACTGATGTTGGCCCGGCTATCGGCCGCGCTCCACAACGCGGGGGCCGTGTACATCGCCGATCCATCGCCCAACAGGGCGATGACCTTGCGCCCGGGCTGGGCCCGGGCCACGCCGATCGCGGCAGGCAGGCCATAGCCAAGGCCGCCGCTGGCACAGGTGAAGAACCCGCCCTGGGTCACGATCGGCAGGTGTTCGTGCATCGGGGTGCGCGCGGTTGGCGCCTCCTCGACCAGGATCGCGCCGTCCGGGCGCAGCGCGGCGATCCGCGCACAGACGTGGTTCGCCTCCATCGCCGCGGGCGGAACAGGCTTGCGCGGGAACGGCGCAGGCGGTTCGCGGCGGCGAACCTGCTGCGCCAGTGCGGCCAGCCCGGCTGCGACATCGCCCAGCACGCCCAGCCCGCCGGGCAGGAACGAAAGGTGCTGCGGATCGGCGCTGAGCGCGCCCAGCGCGGCGCCTTCGGGCCAGTGCGGGCCGCTGCCTTCCGCGTGGTAGGTAAACACCGGAGCGCCTGCCACCAGCAGTGCATCGTGCGGGCTCAGCAGACGGACGATCTCTTCGCGGAAGGCGGGCAGGAACCCGGCGAACTGGGGATGATCTTCAGGGAAACACTCGCGCGCGGCAAAGGGCGCGATCCACACCGTTGCGCCGCTTGCCTCGGCCAGGGCAAGCGCTGCGTCCCAGCCGCCGCTGTCGGCCAGGCCGGTGCCCAGGACCAGCGCCGGGCGGCTTGCGGCATCGAGCATGCCCGCCAGCCGTTCCAGCGCGGCGGGATCGGGCAACGTGCGCAGGGACAGGGTGGGCAGCGCGGGCATTGCGCAGTCCCGGTCCCAGTCATCGACCGGAACCGAAACGAACACCGGCCCCATCGGCGGGGTCAGCGCGATGTGAAAGGCGCGGGCGAGCGCAGCGGGAACATCCTCGGCCCGGGCCGGTTCGCAAGCCCATTTGACATAGGGCTGGGGAAACTCGGCCGCGCGGGTTGCCCCAAGGAACGGGTCCATCGGCAACAGGCTGCGGGCCTGCTGCCCGGCCGTGACCACCAGCGGGGTGTTGTTGCGAAAGGCGGTGAACAGGTTGCCCAATGCGTTGCCGGTGCCTGCCGCGCTGTGCAGGTTGACCAGCGCCGGCCGACCGCTGGCCCGAGCATAGCCATCGGCCATGCCCAGCACCGCCGCTTCGTTGAGGCCCAGGACATAGGCGAACCCGTCGGGCAGGGCGCGCAGCATGGGAAGCTCGGTCGAGCCGGGATTGCCGAACAGCTGGTCGACCCCGAAGTGGGCGAAGACGGCGAATGCGGCATCGCGGACCGTGGTCATGCCCCGGCCCTTGCCAGCAGCGCGGCTTCGTCACGTCCCGCCTGGCGCGAGATCAGCCACATCAGCAGCGTGATCGGAATCGCCACAGCGTTGATGCTGAGCATCGCGGTTCGCAGATCGCCGGTCGCATCAGAGATCAAGCCGACCACGTAAGGCCCGATCCCCAGCCCGCCGATCGTCGCCAGCATCAGATAGAGGCTGCCGGTGATCCCCCGCATCCGCGGCAGGACCTGGTCATAGATGATCGCGTAGAGCGGCGGCATCCATCCGGTCAGCACCAGCGAATAGGCGACGAAGCGCCAGTAGAAGCTGGGCGCATCGGGCGCGTGATAGACCCAGAACGACATGATCGGGCTCAGCGCCATGCAGAACCCGCTGGTCAGCGCCCGGCCCGCGCCCGGAAAGCGCCGGTGCAGCCAATCCGAGAACGGTCCCCAGAACAGCGGCCCGACGACCCCCATGATCGCGGCGACCAGCCCGAACTGCAGCGCGGTGTCCTTCATCGAAAGGTGATAGTAACGCATCAGGAAGCTGGGATTGAAGGCCATCATGCCATAGTTGATCACCGATTGCAGCATCCCCACCACGATGGCCATGATCAGTGTCGGCGATCCGGAAATCACCCGGTAAGCTTGGGCGTCGGTCAGCGCCATGTTCTGCATCAGGTTGACGATCACGAACAGGCCAAAGCCGGTGACCAGCCATTGCAGCAGGTGCGGGCTGAGCCTGACCGCCCCGAAATCGAGCGGTGGGCGGGGTGACAAGCCCGATGTGAGGGCCGTCAGCGCGGCCATTGCCAGTGCAATCACCAACAGCGCACCAAGGTTCAGCCGCCAGAACGCCGGTCCTGCCTTGGCGCGGCGCAAGGCGATCCAGTTGAAGCCCGGGATGACCGCCGAGAGCACCTGCCAACTTGCCGCGAACGGCGCCGGATCAGGCGGGGTTGCGATGCCGTCCAGCGCGCCGCGCGGCGGTTCGCGCAAGGTGGTCATCGCTGCGGCTAGCACCAGCCCCGGCACGGCGGCGACAAAGAAGGCGAATTGCCAGCCCTTCAGTGCGCTGCCGGGATGGGCCGTGGTCCACCAGTTCGCAGCAACCCCGCCCAGGATCAGCGAGCCGCCGATCCCCAGCGCGATCGCCGAGGCCAGCGCGGCCATCACGAAGCCGCGGCGGTGCTTGGGCCAGTAGTCGTAGATCAACGAGGTTCCGGCCGGCGCGGCCGAGGCTTCGCCGATCCCAACCCCCAGGCGCGAGAGCGCGAGCAGCGAGAACCCGCTGGCCAGCCCCCCCAGCGCGGTGGCAATCGACCAGAACGCAATCGACAGGGTCAGCAGCCGGGTCCGCACCCAGCCATCGGCCAGCCGCCCCAGCGGCAGCGAAAACAGCGCATAGAACAGCGCGAAGACCGTGCCGAACAGCAGGCCCATTTCGGCGTCGCCGATCTTGAGGTCGGCCTTGATCGCCGGAGCAAGGATCGCGAGGATCTGCCGGTCAAGCAGGCTGACCGCGTTGGTCAGCGCTACCAGAATCAAGGCCCACCAGGCGCCTTTGGCCAGCTTGGTCGGCGCCGCTCCGGTCACAGCTTGAACCACCTCTCCGCGTTGGTCTGGAAGAACTTCTTCTTCACTGTGGCCGAAACAGCAAGGCTGTCCATCGCGCGGACCTCGTCGGCCACGTATTGGTAGGGATAGTCCATCGCGTACATCACCCGGTCCTCGCCCATCACCTCGATCATCAGCTTGACCGCCGGTTCCCAGCACAGCCCGCTGGTGGTGCCGAGGAAGTTGTTGCGGATATAGTGGAACAGGTCGTGCTGCAGCGGCTTGAGCCGGGCATAGCGCGCCGAGCGGATCCCGGCCTTGTGCATGTAGTCCGTCCGGTAGAGCCAGAACGGCAGCGCCTCGAACCCGTGGCCGGCCATGATCTGCAGACCCGGATAGCGATCGAAGATGCCCGTGGTGACCAGCCGCAACAGGTGATAGCTGGTTTCCACCCCGAACCCGAACACCGCGCCGTCCAGCCCGGCGTCGATCATTCCGCCCATCATGCTGTCGGGCAAGGTGGCGGGATGGATGTAGAGCGGCTGGCCGGTATCGGCGAGCGCGCGGAAGATCGGGTCGAACTGCGGCTCGTCCAGATAGTGCCCCTGGGTGTGACTGTTGATCTGGACGCCCTTGAAGCCAAGTTCCCTTGCGCCGCGGCGGATCTCCTCGGCCGACCATTCGGGGTCCTGCGGGGCAACCCCGGTCATGCCGATGAAGCGGGTCGGGTGGGCCTGGCAACGCTCGGCCAGATGGTCATTGGCGCGGCGGGCAATCCCCTTGGCTTCATCCGGATCAAGCATTGGCTGCACCCCCGGGGAGGTCTGGGCCAGGATCGCCTTGTCGATCCCCGTCGCGTCCATGTGCGACAGGCGCAGATCGCCCAGATCGAGCAGCCGCTCCAGAATTTCGGTCGCCCGCTGCGACGGGCTGGTTCCGTAGAAGCCCCACAGGCTGACCATGCCCTTGTCGGCGGTGCCGTCCTTGACCATCCGCAGATAGACATCGACCTGCTCGCGCGTGGCGAAGGCTTCTTCGGTGGCGATCCGCAGATAACCGCGATCCCCGCCGGTCTTGAGTTCGTGGGTCATCGTCTTCCTCTCCCTTGCCTGCGCGGGCGCTGCCAAGGCGGCCATGCTCGCGGCCAGACCGGCGTTGACCTCGCGGCGTTTCATCCCTCGTGAACCGCCTTCACCACCATGCAGGCCATCAGCCCTTCGGTGCCGTCTTCGCTGCCGTGGCCGGACCATTTGACCCCGCCGAACGGCGAATCCGCGCCGCCGATCATGGTGGTGTTGATCCCGACCATCCCGGCCTCCAGCCAGCGGGCGAGCCGTTTCTGGCGGGCCGCGTCGGCGGTCCAGGCATAGGCGGCCAGACCGTAGGGCAGGCGGTTGGCATCGGCGATCATCGCGTCTTCGCCTGCGAACGGGTTGATCAGCGCGACCGGACCGAACGGTTCCTCGTTCATGATCTCGGCATCGAGCGGAACTTCGGAGAGGACCGAGGGCGCATAGAAAAAGCCCCGGTTCCCGATCCGCTCACCGCCGCAGCCCAGCCTGGCCCCGCGCGTCACGGCATCCTTGATCAGCCGGTCGATCGCCTCGGGGCGGCGCGGGTTGGCCATCGGGCCCATCTGGGTGCCGTCTTCCAGACCGGGGCCGACCTTGATCCGGGCCGCGCGTTCGATGAAACCGTCGCGGAACTTCTCGAACACCGGGGCTTCGACGATGAACCGGGTCGGGCTGACGCAGACCTGCCCGGCGTTGCGGTACTTGTGCGGCACCACCGTATCGAGCACCCGGTCCAGATCGGCATCGGCAAAAACCAGCACCGGGCCGTGCCCGCCCAGCTCCATCGTGGTGCGCTGCATGTTTTCGGTCGCGAGCCGGGCCAGATGCTTGCCGATCGCGGTCGATCCGGTGAAGCTCAGCTTGCGGATGATCGGGCTGCCCAGCAGGTGGCGGCTGACCTCGTCCGGAACGCCATAGACCGCCTGGGCCACCTCCTTGGGCAGCCCGGCATCGAGCAGGCATTGCAGCACGGCGAGAGCCGAAGCGGGCGCTTCTTCCGCGCTCTTGAGGATCACCGAGCAGCCCGCCGCGATTGGAGCGCCCAGCTTGCGGCCCGGGTTTCCGATCGGGAAGTTCCACGGCGCAAAGGCGGCGACCGGGCCGACCGGCTCGTAGGTGACGGTGCTGCGCATCCCGACCGGACGAACCAGCGCGCGGCCATAGACCCGCTGGCATTCGCCCGCATAGAAATTGAACAGGCCGACATTCATCATCACTTCGATGCGCGCTTCGGCCAGCGGCTTGCCCTGCTCAAGCGTGGCGATCCGGGCGATCTCCTCGATCCGCTCGTGCATCAGCCGCGCCGCGCCTTGCAGCACGGCGGCGCGCTGCTGCGGCGGGGTCACGCGCCAGATCGCAAAGCCGCGCTGCGCCGTCTCCAGCGCGCGGTCGAGATCGGCCGGATCGGCCAGCGGCAATTCGCCCAGCGGCTCGCCAGTGGCCGGGTTGACCACGGTATGGGTGCGCCGCCCGCCGCCGGAGACGCGCTCGCCGTCGATCAGCAGGTGGAGGTGGGGGTATTCAGACATTGCCTCACTCCGTCATCCCGGCGAAGGCCGGGATCGCTGGCTTTGATGGCAGACCCTTCGCGCAGGGGCCAGCGGTCCCGGATCAAGCCCGGGACGACGCCTTCACGCTTTCGCCGCTGCCTTGGCCTTTTCCCGGTCGATATCGCCCTGCCAGCGCTCGGCCACCATCTCCTCGTCGGTGATCGGGTGCTTCATGTGGAATGGCAGCAGCTTGTGGGTCGGCCACAGCCAGTGTTCCTCGATCAGCGAATCCGGGCCGCTCGGGTCTTCGGGGAACAGGACCTTGGGGAAGGGGACGTATTCGTCCGGGGTGTTGGCCCAGCCGCTTTCGAAATCGGCATGCCAGTGCGGGAAATAGTTGAGGGACAGGATGCGCCACTTGCCGTCGTCGCCCTTGACGTAGGTGTTCTCGTAAAGTCCGCCTTCCCACCACTGCCGGGCCTTGAGGTGCGGTTCTTCGCCCTCATAGTTCTTGTGGCGGCCGGCCTGCATGGTCGAGCGGCCGCGCAGCTTGGCGATTGTGCCGGTTTCGTCGATGTCGATGATCGTCTGGATCTGCGGGTGATCGAGCAGGAAGCCGTCGATCGGGCCGTTGTTGCCATAGGTGAAGCGCTTCTGGAAGCGGTCGACATAAAGCCGCTTGACCCCGGCCTTGCCCTTCCACACCCCGCCGAAGAAGCGCACCTCACCGTCGTCGGCGAACAGGTCGACCACTTCGTTGTACATGCATTTGTCGATCAGGTAGCCGTAGAGGTACTGGAGCTTCTTCACGTCCAGTTCGTCCTCGCGCACGACAAGGCGCTTCTCGACATCGGCCAGCTTGGCTTCAAGGGCGGCAATACGGTCTTCGGACATCCGATTCTCTCCAGATGATGATTGTATGTTCTGCTTACAAATTGCGGGCGAGGGACGTGCTTGTCAACGCCGCGTTACAGCCCCGCGGCTTCAAGGCGGGCAACCTCTTCGCGGTAGGGCTTGATCGCGCGGACCATCAGGAAGGTGGCCAGAGGCAGCAGCACGGCGGCGGTCAGCACCAGCGCCTTCCACAGTTCAGCCTCATTGCCGATCACGCGCTGGGCGATGCTGCCCACGACCTGGCTACCCATCGCCCCGAAGAAGGTGAACATGAACAGGTAGAAGGCGGTCACCTGACCGCGCATTTCCGGCGGGGCGATGCGCTGGATCGCGGCGTTCTGCGGCACGGCCCCGGCCAGAC
>JBJTMC010000121.1:0-7605 GCA_046063325.1 Novosphingobium sp. | reverse complement strand
CCATCGAAGCGCTGAAGGACGAAGGGCTGAAGGTCGCCGCCGTGTCCCGCCTGCGCCGCTCCGCCCCGATCGGACCATCCCGCCGCTGCTATGCCAATGCGGCGGTGATGGTGGAGACGAACTGCACTCCTGACGACCTGCTCGCCGTTCTCAAGCGCATCGAACGCTGCTTCGGGCGGCGCGTGGGCGGACAGCGCTGGACGTCCCGGGTGCTCGACCTCGACATCGTGCTGTGGAGCGGCGGGGCCTGGGCCTCGAAGGGACTGACCATTCCGCATGTGGCATTCCGCGACCGCGACTTCGTCCTTGCGCCGCTTGTCGACATTGCGCCCCAGTGGCGCGATCCCGTTACCGGCCTCACCCCGCGCCACCTGCTCCACCGTCTGCGCAGACCCGCACCCCGGCCTTGACCACACCCCCGCCGCCGCTTAGGGCACCCGGCGTGGTCGGGCCCTTAGCTCAGTCGGTAGAGCAACTGACTTTTAATCAGTAGGTCGCTGGTTCGAACCCAGCAGGGCTCACCACGGTCTTCAGAAACTTGATATTGCGGCGCTTGCGGGGATCGCTTTGGGTTCAGACCGAGCGCTGGGCCTGGCGCCAGCGGCGTGGTGTCTGGCCTGCGCGGCGCGCGAAGGCGCGGGTGAATACCGCGGGTTCGGCGTATCCGAGAATCGCCGCGATCTCGGAAATCGCCAGCCGGGTTTCGCGCAAATAGCGGCGGCCCAGTTCAAACCGGACATCATCAAGCAGGGCCTGAAAGCTGGTTCCGGCATTGCGCAGCTGCCCTTGCAGGGCGTGGCGCGAAAGTCCCAGCTTTTCGGCGATCAGTTCAAGCCGGACGGGCCCCGATTCGATATTCTTCAGGATCGCGCTGCGGACCCTGGCCGGAAGATCCTCGGCAATCCGTGAATCGATCTGCTCGACATGGTGTTCGAGGATCTGGAACAGGCCCTGATCGGACGATCGCAGCGGCAGCAACAGATCACCGGCCGGAAATTCCAGCGCGGTAATGGCTTGATCGAAATGAACCGGACAGCGGAAGACCCGGCTGAACAGACCGATATCGCGAGGCGGGGCGTGCTCGAACAGCGCCCGCTCGGGGCACCATTGTTCGGCCAGCGCCGAACGGACGAAGCGGCAGGCCAGCCCTATGGCCAGCTCGGTCTGCTGGACCGCGGATTCGTCGTTCACCCCGCTCAACCGATGGGTCCACAGCGCGGTTCCGTCGGCCACTTCGATTCCGGTCATCGATCCGGCATCGTGGGTCTTGAAGAAGCGGATCAGCCGGTCGATCGAAACCGACAGGTTGGGCGCATGGCGCACGAGATAGCCGACCGGCCCCAGTTTCTCGAAGGTCTGGCGCTGCGACAGCATCAGGCCGAAATGCGGCTGATTTGTCTGCCGGGCGGCGATGTTGAGCGCCTGACGGTAGGCCGTTGTAGCGATCAGGCGATCGGGTTGATCCAGCAGGTGCGGATCGATGCCGGCCTTGAGCAGCAGCGGAGCGGGATCGTGTCCCAACTCGAGCACCAGGTTGCGGTAGCCTTCGAGGCTTCCCGCCCGGATCAAGACTCCCCCTGTGGCTGACATTGCTTCGCTCCGCGCCGGATCCCGGCTTCACGGCCGTCTCTATCGCGTCTTGCCCTATGGAGAAAGTCCAAGCCAGTTGGCGTGGCTGCGTTCTGGCCTGGCGTCCGGACCGCGGCTAGTCCGGTTCGGCAGCGGCCCGCCAAGGAAATGAACGCGTTCGGTCTCGATCGATTCCCAGAACGAGCGGTCAAGCTGGTCCATGGTCTTGCGCGGCAAGTGCAGTTCACCCATCGCCCGACACTCTCCCGTAATTGCGCCCTGCAAGTGCAAGCGAGTCGCAGCGCGGAGGCTAACACGCCCGTTCGGCGACAGCCAGAGCCGCGAAACTGCGCGATTCCGCAAACTTGCGGCATTGTTTGCGGAGACGCCATGAGTTAGGCTTGCGGCGGGTCGCGCAGTTTGGTCCGGCCACGGGCCGGCACAGCGGGGTTGCGTTGGCGGATATCTTCATCTCCTACAACCGGCAGGATCAGCTTCACGCGGATCTGTTTGTGCGCTCGCTCGAAGCGGCCGGACTGTCGGTGTGGTGGGATGCCTCGCTCCGCGCGGGCGAGGTTTATGATGAAGTAACCGAAGCGGCTCTGCGCGGTGCAAAGGCGGTGGTGGTCATGTGGTCGACCCGCGCGGTCGCGTCGCGCTGGGTCCGGGCCGAAGCGACCCTGGCGCAGCGGCTGGGCACCTTCGTTCCATGCATGATCGAGCCGTGCGAACGCCCGATCATGTTCGAACTGACCCAGACCGCCGACCTGATCGGCTGGCAGGGTGACGAACAGGCCCCGGCCTGGCAGGCTTTTGTCGGCCACGTTCGCGAGGTGATCGAGGCGAACCGGCGCAAGGCGGGGACCGTCGATGCCCTCGGAGATTCAGCCGCACCGGCCCCTGCCCCAGCGGCCAGGCCAAGCAGCGAGCGGCGCCAGGTTACCTTTCTGGCGGGGCAGATCGCCGAAGGCCAGCGCATGGCGATGACGCTCGATCCGGAAGATTGGCACGAACTGCTGATCACGCTGACTCCGCGGCTCGATGCCGTTGCAGCGCGGTTGGGCGGAACGATCAAGTGGAACGCGCATCGGTTCAGCGCGGTGTTCGGCTATCCGGTAGCGCACGAGGATGCGGCGCAGCGGGCGATCCGTGCGGCGCTGGGCATGGTCGAGGCGGCCGCGCGCGATGCGCAGGTGCCGGAAGGCTGGAGCGGTGGCGCGCCCCGGTTGCAATTGGGAATTCATACCGGTGACGTCCTGGTGACCGCGAGCGGTCAGGGCGAAGCGGAATTGTTTGGCGAGGGCAGCGCCCTGGCCACCATGCTGCGGGACCGCGCGCAACCTGGCGAAGTGCTGGTCAGCGAGACAGTCCGGCAGCTTGCGGGCCGCGATTTTGCGCTGGACCCTGCCGGGGGCGACGAAGCGGACGATGCCGCCTACAGCGTGCGGGGCATGGCCGCGCGCAGCATCGGACGCAAGGCGGAGGCGGGAAGGCAAACTCAATTTGTAGGCCGCGAGGATGAATTGCAGGTGCTTTGCAGCCGCTGGCGCCGGGCCGAGGGTGGGGCCAGCCAGGTCGTGCTGGTGCGCGGCGAACCCGGCATCGGCAAGACCCGGCTGGTGGAGGAATTCCGCAGCGGACTGGATCGCGACCGCCACTTCTGGATTACCCTGCAGGGTTCTTCGATGTTTCCCAACACGCCCTATCACGCGGTGGGGCAGATGGCCGAAGCGCTGGCCGAGGAGGCGGGGATCGATCCGGCTGCCGCCCTGGCCGCGCGGATCGAGGCGCTGGGGCTTGCACCCGGGCTTGGACAGATGATCCTTGCTGCGAGCGGCCTCCAGGATGGGACAGAAGCCGGTCTGGACGGTCCGGCGGGCGACCAGCAGCGGCGGCGGATGCGTGGGGCGCTGATCCAGGCCGTATTCGAACTGGCCGAGCGGCGCCCGGTGGTGATGTTGATCGACGACCTGCAATGGATCGATCCTTCGACGCTGGAAGTGGTCGAGATGCTGATCGAGCAGGCGGACCAGGACGCAATTCTGGTGCTTGCGACGGCCCGGCCTGAATTCCAGCCGCCCTGGCCCGAGAACGAACACCACAGCCGCCTGACCCTGGGGCGCCTTGCCGAGGGGGAGGTACGCCGTCTGGTCGGTACCGCGCTGGCGGAACAGGGGTTGCCGCCCGAGGCGATCGAGCAGGTTGTCGCCCGTGCCGATGGTGTCCCGCTGTTCGCCGAGGAACTGGCGCGGATGAGCGCGGGCACCGACGCCGCGGTTACCCTGCCGTCGACTTTGCGGGCGCTGCTCGCCGCAAGGATGGACCGGCTGGGGCAGGCGCGCGAACTGCTTCAGGTCGGCGCGGTTCTGGGACGGAGCTTTTCGTGGGACCTGCTGGCCCGAGTGTCCGGACGGAACGAGACCGAACTGGGCCCGATGCTTGAGCTGCTGGTTGACGAACAGCTGCTGATCGTGCGCGGCGCGGCCCCTGCGGCGCAGTACCGCTTCAAACACGCGCTGTTGCAGGATGCGGCCTACGACGTGCTGCCCAAAAAGCGGCAACGCGAACTGCACCGGCTGGCCGCGCGAACCATCGTCGATGAATTTCCGGACCTTGTCGCCAACCGGCACGAACTGGTTGCCAGCCACTGGACCCGCGCCGGGGCCGCGCCGGAAGCGATCGCCGCCTGGACTGCGGCGGGGGATGCGGCGAACCGGCGCGCAGCCGTGAAAGAGGCTGCGGCTCATTACCGCAGCGCGCTGGCGCTGATCGGCAAGTTGCCCGAGGACGCGGACCGGGATTCGACCGAACTGTCGCTGTGGAGCAAGCTGAACCGGGCGCTGCAGTTCGCGCGGGGCTATGCCGATCCCGAAACGGTCGCGGCGGCGGCAAAGGCAGTCGCGCTTGCCAAGCGGGGCGGGGTGCTTGGCCGGGTCCTGGCGGAAGAAGCGCAGCTGTGGGGCGGGGCGATTACCGCCGGGTCCTATGACCAGGCGGATGCGATCGCCCGGCAGGTGGTCGAACTTGCTGCGCAGCTCGGCCCCGGCGAAGCACCGCCGTGGATCGCCTATTTCGAGGCCAATGCCCGGATCCAGACGGGTTTCTACGCAGGCCGGATCAAGACCTTCGAGCCAGCCTGGACCGCCTGGCGCGAGGCTGCGACCGGCGGGGCTTTCAAACGCTCGCCGGGCGATGCGGTGATCTCGATCGGGGTGGGCAGCCTCGCGGCGTGGATGGCGGGGCGCTCGGACCTGGCACGGGCCCGGATCGAGGAAGCGCTGACCCTGGCGGCCAGTTCGGGCCAGCCCTATGCCCTGGCCGTGGCGCACCACTTTGCCGGGACGCTGACCGCTTTCGAACGCGACAGGGCGGCCACGCTTGAGCATTCGCGCCGCGCGGTCGAGGTATGCGAGGCCAATGGCTATGAATATATCCTCCACCTGGCCAGGGCCAAGCTCGGCTGGGCCGGATCGGCCGAGACGATCAGCGGCGAAGACATCCAGGCAATGCGTCACTCGCTGGAGCAGATGATCGAAAGCAACGCGTTGGTCGGGATGATCCTCAACATGAACCGCCTGGCAATCGCGCTGGAAGGGGCGGGGCGGCTCGATGAAGCGATCGAGGTGACCGACCGGACCCTGGCGCTCAATCCGCAGGAGCGGGTGGCCTTGCCGCAGACTTACGAGATCCGGGGCTGCCTGTTCCGGATGAAAGGCGATGCCGCAGCAGCGCTTTCAGCCTGGCGCGAAGGGATCGCATTGGCCGCCGAACTGGGAACGATCGCACTGGAACTGTCGCTGGCCGTTCACCTGGCCCGGGCGCTGGCAGACGGCGGGGCATCCGCCGAAGCACGGGCGGTGATCGACCGCACGCTGGCCCGCTGTGATGCCCAGACCAACAGCCCCGACCTGGAACCGGTCCGGGCGCTGGCTGCCGAACTGACCGCCGCAGCCTAGCGCCGGGAAAGCTCGCGGGTATAGTCGACGAGCTTGAGCAGCGGTGCGGGCTGCGCGGAATGAAGCTGCGCTTCCCACTTTGCGTCGGCTGCAAGCTGATCAAGGTGCTTTTCTGCGGCGGGCAATTGCGCGATCATCGCCTGCTTGATCGCCTCTAGCTCTGCTGGCGCGGGACTTTCGCTGCAGAACATCCGCTGGATGCCGGGATCCTGGATCGCCAGCGAGGCGGGCAGGGTCAGAATCCCGTCGCGCAGATCCTCTTCGCCGCCCCCGCCCAGCGAGGCCAGCCCCTTGACGTCGCCCACGTCATCGCAGCCGTGATAGACCATGCCAAGCAGGCGGCCATAGCGGCGCAGCGTATCGTCGCGGGTGGCAAGGCAGGCGCAGGTTTCGAACATCGAGCCGGTATCTTCCCCGGCAATCTCTTCCCAGTCTTGCAGCCCCAGCGGTTGGCGTCGCAGCCGCCACTGCGCGCATTCGGCCACGCCCAGGCGCTTCACCAGATCGGCAAACAGGCGAATGTCGTGGGGATCATCGGCCGAAAGCGCAAACCCGTCCGCCTGGATATAGCCCGAAGCCATCAGCGCCGGCAGCATGCCGAACCGAGCATGGAGCGTCGCCTTGCCGCGCCGGGTGTCGGACTGGTCAAGGATATCATCTATTACCAGCGACATGTTGTGCATCATTTCGAGCACCGCGGCCGAACGGATCATCGTGTCGGGCACCGGCCCATCATGCGTCGCCCGGTAGCAGCCGAAAATGGTCAGCGGGCGGAAGTACTTGGATCCGGCATCGAACTGCCATTCCATCAACTCGCGCAGTTCGGGTGATACCGATTTGACCCAGTGAGCAAGGAACGCGCGCAGGCGGTCCATTTCCTCGACAAAGCCAAGCTCGGCAACGATCCCCGCAGTCACCGTATCCAAATTTCTGCTCCCACGCCTGCCCCCGGAAAGTTCATTGCTTGGCCCGCCAGCGCCGCTTGTGCGGGCCCGTACCCAGGCCGCCGATGAAGGCCTGGGCCATACCGGCCAGGTTGCTGCCCAGCCCCTCGCCCCGTGCTTGCGGATGCTTGCCCAGGTGATCGATCGCATAGTCGGCGCATTCGCCCAGCAGCATCAGGACCGCGGTGCCAAGTCCGATCTGGATATCGTCCGGTTGACCAGGCTCGTTCGACATCTCGTCCGGCCCAACCCCGTGCGGCCCGCGCCGACCAGTGCCGAGCAGATCCATATTGTCGCTGTCGGGCACGGCGTCGAGTTCGGGTGCGTCCTTGTCGACCAGGCTACGGACCAGCCAGTAGGCGCCCTTCCACCAGTCGATGGTGTACTGCAGGGGGACCAGCGCAAGATAGTCGACCATCGGGTACTGGTTGCCCTGCTTGAGCGACCCTTCATCGCCCTGGTGGTCGCGCCACTGGTCATAGGCGGCAAAGCCCAGTGCAACATAGGCGGCAGGCAGGAACCACAGCTTGGCAGCGCGAAAAGCCGCTTCGCCATAGACCGTGTGCGGCAGCGCCTGGATCGCCTTTCCGCGCAGTTTGCCGTTGAACTTCTTGTCGGCAAGCTGGATCGCGCAGGCCGCCGAAATGCCGGAAATCACCGCGCCTTCGACGGTCGCCATGTCGACTTCGTTGAGGCACAGATCGCCCGCGAAGGCGATCCGCGGCAGCGAAGGGTAGCAGGTCGACGGCCGCCAGGCCCAGCTGCCCACGTCGTTGAGCAGCAACTTGTGGTGCGCGTTGTTGCGGACATGCGACTTGTCCCAGTCGATGCTCGCGGCAGGATCACCCCAATGGCTGCCGGGGTCGATTTCGGGATAGAATTCGGCCAGCTCCTTCAGCACCAGCCAACCTTGCCGGTGCAGGTTGTCGGATGGGATCGCCGCCCCGTCCGAGGCTGCCAGCACCAGCGCCGTTTTGCCGCCGAAATCGCCGTCAGCCCACAGCTGCGAGATATCGAGCACGGTCAAACCATAACGCGATCCGGCCAACCCGATGCTTTCCTTGGGAAAATCCTTCAGTTTCTTGTTGAGGTAGAGATCGACCACCGGGATCGCCACCGAATCCAGCCGCTGAAGG
>JBJTMC010000120.1:0-15274 GCA_046063325.1 Novosphingobium sp. | reverse complement strand
CGCTTCACGCCGCGTCCCACGGGCTGGGCATATGATAAGGCACCGAAATGAAATCGGCCTCGATCTGCTCGATCATCCCGTGGTCGATCTTGAACAGTTCGCCCAGATAGAAGCTGTGCGGGCGGCGGATCGGGCTTTCGTTCCAGCTGCCGTCGGCCAGTTGATAGCGCCCCAGACGGCCCGAATGGTCGATGAAGCCGAATGCGAAGACCAGGCCGCGTTCCTCGTCGACCAGCGGAAACCGGCGCCCGCGCAGCCGGTCATCATAGCGGTAGATGCCCAGCGCGAACTGTTCCTCGCAGCCCATCGCGGCCCAATGAAACAGCTTTAGTTCGGGGTTGTTGGTCGACTGGACGCCGTTTTCTACCCGGTTGCAGTCGGGCGCAAACTTCGTCCGGATCGTCCCGTCGTTGAGCTGCAGGGTGGAGAAATAGCCATCGGCGAGCCGCAGCAGCTCCTCACGGCTGACCGGCGCGGCCGCGTTGGTCTCGAGCCGGGGCTTGGCCCAGAAGCGCTTGCCAGGCAGGGCCATGCCGTATTCGCTGTCGCGCACGATCACCATTTCGACCTCGGCGATCCGGCCCTCGGCGTCGGCCCCGATCCGCAGGCAATAGGCCGATTCCTCCATGGGTTCGATAATCGTGCCAAAGCAGCCGACCTGCCGGGTCAGCGGATCGGCGAAGCGCAAGTGATAGTCACCGATCCCGGTGATCGTCGCCCAGACCCCGTCGCCCGGTTCCAGCATCACGTTGTTTTCGCTGTGCCGGACCGATTCGGCCCAGGCCAACTGGCCGGGATCGCGGGCAGCCAGCGCGGCGAGGTAGCCATCAAGCAGGCGATAGAGCGCGGCGCGGTCCATAGAATCTCTCCCAAGCAGGCTTTACGCCTCATTCCAGGTCAGGCATATCTTACCAAATGTTAGAATGGCAAGGGGAGAAGCAATGAGCCGGACCGTGCAGGAGCAGGCCAACCTCGATCACGTCCTGGCGATGTACCGGGATGTGCTGATGGCGCTCGATAGCGCCAGGGTCGATGACTATATCCGGCCAGACTACATCCAGCATTCCAGCCTGGCCGAACCGGGGGTCCAGGCGCTCAAGGACTGGCTTGACGCGCGTCGTGCGGATTCGCCCGATGCCGTCCAGACAATCCACCGCGCCTTTGCCGATGGGGATCACGTGATCGTCCACGTCGAACTGCACCGCTGGCCCGGCGATCCCGGCATGGCGGTGGTCGATATCTTCCGGATGCAGGACGGCATGGTGGCCGAACACTGGGACGTGCTGCAGGATATTCCGGCCGATCCAGTCAATTCCAACGCGATGTTCTGAACGGGAGAGAAACGATGCGCCTTGCCCTGATTGCCCTTGCCGCCGCAGCCCTTGCCCCGCAGCCTGCCGATGCAAAGGCTTGCAGCCTTTCACCGAAGCAGGTCGTCACCAAGTTCATGACCCGGTTTTACGTGGAACGGGATGTGCGCGGGGCGTTCGAAACCTGGGTCGATCCCGGCTATATCCAGCACAACCCGATGGCCGCGACCGGCCGCGATGCGGCAATCGCGTTCCTCGAACCGTTCTTCAAGGCCAACCCGTTGGGGCGGGTGGAAATCAAGCGGATCATCGCCGATGGCGATCTGGTCGCCGTCCATTCGTGGAGCCGCCTTTCGGAGTCTGACCGCGGCATGGCGGTGGTCGATATCCTGCGGGTCAAGGGCTGCAAGGTGGTGGAGCACTGGGACGTGCTCCAGCCGGTGCCGGAAAAGGCCGCAAACACCAACGGGATGTTCTGATGCGCTTTGTGAACAAGTGCGTGGTGATCCTGGGCGGAAATGCCGGGATCGGGCTGGCGGCGGCGCGGATGTTCCGGGCCGAGGGAGCCAGGCTGGCGCTGACCGGGCGCAATCCCGAAACACTGTCCGTCGCGGCCGAGGAATGCGAGGCACTGGGGATCGTCAGCGACATGGGCGATCCCACCCAGTCGCGCGCGGCGATGGACCAGATCGCCGCCAAGCTGGGCGGGATCGACGTGCTGTTCGTCAACGCCGGGGTTGGCGGCTTCGCCCCGGTCGAGGGCGTGACCGAGGAATTCTGGGACGAGGTCCATTCGGTCAACCTGCGCGGCGCGTTCTTTGCGATCCAGGCGGCGCTACCGCTGATGCGCGACGGCGGCAGCATCGTGGTAACCGGATCGATCGGCTCGCTCAGCCCGGTGCCCGGCAACGCGGTCTATGCTGCGGCCAAGGCGGGTCTGCGCGCGGTGACGCGGATTGTCGGCAAGGAACTGCTGCCGCGCCGGATCCGGGTCAACATGGTCAGCCCTGGCCCGACCGAGACCGAGATCTTCAAGCGCGGCGCCAGCCAGGATGAGATCGAAGGGGTGCGCAGTTTCCTCTCGGGCGTGGTCCCGATCGGGCGGATGGGCACCAGCGAGGAAATCGCCGCCGCCGTGCTGTTCCTGGCCAGCCCGGAAGCGAGTTTCATCAACGGCGTCGATCTCTACGTCGACGGAGGGTGCATCGAACTGGGCGGCTAGAGGATGAAGTGGTCCCCGGCCGCACGGATCGTCATTTCCCCGATCGAAACGCCCCACGGCTGGTTGATCGCGTGGACGATCCCGTCGGCGATGTGTTCGGGGGCCAGGCTGGCATAGTCGATGTTGGCCGGATCGAGCCGCTCCGCCGGAAAGGTGTCTTCCTGCATCTGGCCGACCATGGCCATGAAATCCGGCGTATTCTGGCCCAGGATACCGACGCTGGCGGCGGGGTTGACGACGCTGGCCGAAAGGTTGGTGGCTGGAACGCCGGTGGGCTTGATCGTCGTCACCTTGATGCGCCCGCGCGCTTCGACCCGCAGGCTTTCGGAGAGGAAGTTCACCGCCGCCTTGGTCGCGCCATAGACCGCTGCGCCGGTGACCGGGAAATTGCCGTAGATCGAGCTGACGTTGATCAACTGGCCGCGCCCCGCCGCGATCATCGGGTCGTGCGCGGCAATCATCCCGTGGAGCACGCCCTTGATGTTGATGTCGATGCAGCGGCTCCAAGCGCCATAGGCGGCCTCGTGATCGGCGATGAAGGCCAGCGGCATGATCCCGGCGTTGTTGACCATCACATCGATCCCGCCAAAGGCCGAAACTGCCGCCGCCACCAGCGCCTTGACCTGAGCCAGATCGGTCACGTCGACCGACACGGCCTGCGCCGCGCCGCCCGCCGCCGTAACCTCGTCCGCAACGGCTCGCGCCACAGCAAGGTCGATATCGCCCAGCGTCACTTTCGCGCCCAGCGCGGCAATCTTGAGCGCGACCAGCCGGCCGAACCCGCCCCCACCGCCGGTGATGACGATCGATTTTCCCGCGACGTGATTTGTCATTCGCTTGTCCCTCAAAGCCGCGCCGGCATCGAATCGAGCAGCATGGTCTTGCTCTCGACATAACCCCACAGGCCCTCGGGTCCACCTTCGCGGCCGATCCCGCTCTGCTTGAACCCGCCAAACGGCAGGCCGAAATCGAGTTTGAGCCCGTTCTGCCCGAACCCGCCGGTGCGGATCCGGCGGCCGATTGCATAGGCGGCATCGGCATCCTGGGTCAGGACCGAACCGTTGAGGCCGTAATTGCTGTCGTTGGCGATGCGGATCGCGTCCTCCTCGTCCTCGCAGGGGATCAGGCTCAGCACCGGGCCGAAGATCTCTTCCTGGGCGATCCGGCTATGGTTATCGACATTGGCGAACAGCGTCGGTTCGATGAAGTAGCCCTGGTTGAGGTGGCTGGGCCGCCCGCCGCCGGTCACCAGATCGGCGGTGCGCTTGCCTTCCTCGATATACATCTCGACCCGTTCGAGCTGGCGCTTCATCGCCAGCGGACCAAGCTGGGTGTGCGGATCGTCGGAATGGCCGATCACCACCTGCTTCATCTCGGCGGCGATCGCGGCGGCCAGCTCGTCGTGGCGCTTGCGGGGAACGATCGCGCGCGACAGCATGGCGCAGACCTGCCCGCTCATCATGTTGAGCGTGCCGGTCAGCAACTTGGCCGCCGCCTCGGTCGGGAAATCGTCGCGCACGATCGCCGCGCTCTTGCCGCCCAGTTCCAGCGTATAGCGCGCGATGCGGCTGCCGCAGACCTCGGCAATCCGCTTGCCGGCAAGCGTGGAGCCGGTGAAGCTGACCTTGTCGACGCCGGGGTTGTGGACCAGATGATCGGCTGCCTCGCGGTGGCTGGGGACCAGGTTGACCACGCCTGGCGGCAAGCCCGCCGCTTCGGCGGCCTCAGCGATGATATAGGCTTCCAGCGGAGTTTCGGGCGAAGGCTTCATCACCACGGTGCAACCGGTCAGCAGCGAGTAGGCAACCTTGTTTGCCATGATCCCGAACGGCCCGTTCCACGGCGCGATCGCCGCGACCACGCCGACCGGCTCGTGCGCGATCACCGCCGCTCCGGCGGCATGGGTCGGGCGCTGCTCGACGAATGCGAACTTTTCGGCAAAATCGGCGATCTGCGAAAGGGTCATCACGGCGCCGCCGTGCATCGGTCCGGCAAAGCTTGCGAGGCCGCCCATCTGCGCGGTCCAGGCCGCGGCCAGTTCGGGCACCCGGGTTTCGAGGTGGGCGATCATCCGGCGGAAGGCCGCGACCCGGTCGGCCGGAGGCGTGGTCGGCCAGGGGCCGGAATCGAATGCCTGGCGCGCGGCGGCAACCGCGCGGTCCATGTCCGCCTCTTCCGCCTCGGCACAGCGCGCCACGACCGCTTCGGTGTTGGGTGAGATCATCTCAAGCTGACGGCCGGAATGGGGCACAACCCATTCGCCGCCGATATAAAGCTTGTCGGGGTGGGCGATCTTGACGCCTTCAGGCAGCATGGCTCTCTCCGTGGTTGATCATAACAATTGGTAGCAAATCTAGCGCCGCACGAGGCGCTGCGCAAAGGAAAAGGGCGGCCGTTGCCGACCGCCCTTCTTTCCCCACCTGGTGCTCCAGGATTAGTGCGATCAGAAGGTCTTCTTGACCGAAACCGCCCATTCGCGCGGCCGGCCGACCTGCGAGTAGATCGTTCCCGAGAAGGCATAGACCGCAGCAAACCGGAACGGATTGTAGTACTTGTCGAACAGGTTCTGCACTTCGAACGAGACCGAGAGGTCTTCGTCGGCATTCCGCCAGGTGATCCGGGCGTTGCCCAGCGTGTAGGACGGGAAGTAGTCGATCGCACCACCCGCCGCAACGCGGCCAGCGCTGGTCTTTCCGGTATAGGCCATGTCAAAGCGCGGCGTGATTGAACCAGCCGAGCCGAGGTCGGCCTTGTACTGGATCCCGGCGCTCCACTTCCAGTTCGGCGAAACGATCGGATCGGTCAGCAAGATCGCATTGCCGACGCGCGGGTCGATTGTTGACCAGTGACCGGTCAGGTGGCTGAGCGAGGCGTCGATGTCCAGACCCGGAACCGGCGAGGCGAACATCTCGACCTCAAAGCCCTTGATCTTGCCGTCACCCGCATTCTGGCGCGCGCCGCACGGCGCGTTTGACCCGAGCGAAGCGCAGCTGATCAGCGGAAGCTGGATGGCCTTGTAGTCGTTGATGAAGGCCGAGACATTGAGCCGCAGCTTGCGGTCGAACAGGTCGGTCTTGAGTCCGGCTTCGTAAGCGGTGACCGTTTCTGGGCCAAAGCTACCGTTAAGCGCCTGCGCGGCATCGAACGGACGCGCGGTCACGCCGCCGCCCTTGAAGCCGGTGCCGATGGTCACATAGGCCAGGACCGCCGGTGAAAAGCGGTAATCGCCCGAAATGCGCCAGTCCCAACGGCTGCCGTCATAGACGGCCTTCACGCCATCGAGCGCGCCGAGGAAATAGGACACGGTGCCATCGTAGTTCTTGCGAACGAAGGTGTAGTCCTTGTGTTCGTCGGTATAGCGCAGGCCGCCGGTCAGCGTCATGTTGGTGGCCGGGTGCAGGATAACCGTGCCGAACACCGCCTTGCTGTCGGCATTGACCGGATCGTTGCCCATGAACTGGAAGTTCAGGCCGGGCGCGATGTAGCGAATGTCCTGCCGGGTGAAATAGGTCGACTTCTGGTTCGAGTAGAACCCGCCAACGGTCAGATCGGCAATATCACCGACCTTGGCGTTCAGGCGCAGCTCCTGGCTGAAGAACCAGAACTTCAGGTCGTTGTAGCCGCCCGCCGCCTTGGGCGCATAGGGGGTGAAATCATCGTCCGTGCCCCAGATCTGGCGGTATTCGCGATAGGCCGTGATCGACTGGATGTTGAACGAATCCGACAAGGTAAAGGTCCCGTTGCCCGAAACGCCCCAACCTTCGAACTTGGTGGTGTTGGGCATGAAATAGCCCTGGCCGACCTGGCCCCACGGTCCCGGCTGTCCGCCGCCCGGGGTAAGGTCGTTCGCGCTCAGGTAGAAGCTGGCATAGGTGCAATAGGGTCCGCAGTTGAACGGAGCCATCGTTGCGTTGGTCTGGGTTACCACTTCGGCCGCGTTGGTGCGGTTTTCGTAGGTATAGTCGCCCGTGACGGTGAAATCGATGGCGTCGCTGGGGCGGAAGCGCAGCGCGCCGCGCACGCCCGAATAGTTGACTTCGCCCAGCTTGGACATGACGCAGTTCGAACCCGATCCCGGGAAGGCGGTAAGGCCATAGGCGTTGCCGGGGTGGGCGCAGCCATAGTCGACCTGGTCGACATAGCCGTTCTGGTGCTTGTAGACGCCGGAAATGCGGGCATCGATGCCCTGGGTGATATTGAACCCGGCGCTGGCGCGCAGGTCAACGCGGTTGCGGCTGCCGTAAGTGGCCGAAATCGAACCGTCGTTTTCGCCCGGCTTCTTCGAGAAGAGCTTGATCGCGCCGCCGATCGAGTTGCGCCCGGTCAGCGTGCCTTGCGGGCCGCGCAGCACTTCGACGCGCTCCAGGTCGAGCAGGTCGAAGATCCCGCCGGTCAGGGTGGCGTAGTAGACGTCATCGACATACATGCCGACGCCCGGTTCGTAGGCCGGGTTGAAGTCGAACTGGCCGACACCGCGGATCGAAGCGCCGAGCGAGGAGCCATAGGCACCGCCCATCGCGTTGAGCGTGACGTTCGGAGCCTGCTTGGCGATCTGCGAAAGATCGGTCTGGTTGCGGCTTTCGAGCAGTTGCGAATCCACCGCCGTGATCGACAGCGGCGTATCCTGCAGTT
Organism: Novosphingobium sp.; assembly: GCA_046063325.1. Taxonomy (GTDB): domain Bacteria; phylum Pseudomonadota; class Alphaproteobacteria; order Sphingomonadales; family Sphingomonadaceae; genus Novosphingobium. Next base: position 8,110 of record JBJTMC010000120.1, on the reverse strand, counting down.
TCTGTTCGCGGAACTGTGCGGTGACCACGATTTCGCGGCCTGCTTCGCCCTGGTCTTCGTCGGTGGCATTCTGTGCGAATGCCGGGGTGGCGATGCCCATGGCGATCGCAGATGCGCCGGCGATCAGCCCGATGCGCCGCATGCCAGTCATGCTGGAAAACTTGGCCATAAATATCCTCTCCTGTCCTGACCTCTGGTTGGGTCGACCCAAGGATTGTCAGTAAGACATACAAAATTCGACTTGGCAAGAGCCCCGAGACCGCAGTCGAAAAGAGCCGGAAAGTGATGCAAAATGGTCACGATTGTTAGGAAGTGGCATTTGGTCCTTGCGCCGCGCCGAAGGGGCCGATAGCCGCAGACCATGGGAAACCCGTCAAAATCCGCTGAGCAACCCGCCGAACCGCAGTTCGATCAGCTGATCCGGCTGCTCAAGCTGGGCAGCTTCGTCAACGGGCCGATGAAGGACGGGGTGTGCGATCCTTCGGGCATCAGCCAGATCGAACTCAAGGTGATGATGGCGCTGGCCGGGGAAGGCGACCTTGCCGGGCACGATCTGGTGGAGATCATGGGCGTGCCCGCCATGAACGTCAGCCGCGCGCTGGCGACCCTGCGGGAACGCGACTTGATCGAGGACGCGATCGATCCGGTCAACCGCCGCCGCAAGCCGGTGCGGCTGAGCAGGGCCGGGCTGGCCGAGTACCAGCGGCTGCAGCCCGCGGTCGACGCGGTCGCACAGGCGCTGCTGGGCGGGCTAAGCCCGGCGCAGCAACGCCAGTTCGCCGCCCTGTCGGACAAGATCATCACCGCAATGACCCAGTGGATTCGCGACCATCACGAAGGCGTGAAGGTCTAGCGCGAATGCCCCGGCCTCAGGGCCATTTCTGCTGCATCTTGCCGAAATGCTCGACCGCAAAGGCCGCGCCCAGCACCGGGTGGGCAAAGCTCATCGCCACTTCCTGGCGGTTGGGCCAGGTCGGGCGCCATTCTTCCTGCGGCAGGATCACGTCCGGGCCGATCGGGTTGGCGGGATAGCATTCGCTGGCAGGCTGGAGGTGGGCCGGCATATGCGCCCAGCCTGATTCGTAATCGCCCTGCCACTGCATCATGTAGTTGAGCCGCTTGATCTTCCAGACGAGTTCGCCGGATTCGTTGGCCTCGCGAACGTAGTCGTTCTCGTAGAGACCGGCTTCCCAGAACTGCTGCGGCGGCCCTTCGGGCTTGTCCTTCAGCACGTCGTCGTGCCAGCCGCCCGCCAGCAGACCGCGGAACCGGCCCCTGGCGGTCTTGCGGTCGGGGGCCACGGTGATCACGTCCTGAAACTGGAAATGATCAAGCAGCAGGCCGTGAACCGGCCCGCGCCGCCCACCGGTGAACAGGTTCTGGAACCAGGTGCCGTAAAGCCGCATCACCCCTTCGTGGCCGCGGTATTCGCCCGAAAGGAACACCACCGCGCCGTCCTTGGCAAACAGGCCGGCGACTTCCTCGGGCCGGTTGTAGTCGATGTAATAGCCGTAGGCGTTCTGCAGGCGGCGGATCGCGCTCGCGTCTTCCAACTCGTTCACGCGGGCTTCCAGCGCGGCCAATTTCGATTCAAGGGCCCGGGCTTCGGTATCGGACATGTTCGACTCTCCCAAATTTGTATGCAATGCTAACAATTGATAAGGATTTGGCGAGAGGAAATTTCACCATGAGCGAATGGTCGGGCCGGGTGGCCTTCATCACCGGGGGTGTATCCGGGCTGGGGCTGGGGATCGCCAAGGCCTGCAGCGATGCCGGGATGCGGCTGGCCCTGTCCTATCGCAACGAAGATTACCGGGCGCAGGCAGCCACCTGGTTTGCCGACAACGGCCGCGAGGAACCGCTGTGGGTCCGGCTCGACGTGCTGGACCGGGCCGGTTGGGCCGCGGCCGCCGACGCGGTTCAGGCGCGGTTCGGCGCGGTCCACGTGCTGATCAACAACGCCGGGGTCAGCGTGTTCGGCGATACGGCGGAGGCCAGCCACGCCGACTATGACTGGATCATGGGGGTCAATTTCGGCGGAGTGGTCAACGGGATCGTCGCCTTCCTGCCCAAGCTCAAGGCGGCAAGCGGGCGGCGCCACGTGACCAACATCGCCAGCATGGCCGCTTACCTGTCGGGCCCGCAGGCGGGGATCTATACCGCCAGCAAGTTCGCGGTGCGCGGGTTGACCGAAAGCCTGCGCTACAATCTGGTTCCGCTCGGGATCGGCTGTTCGCTGGTCTGCCCGGCGCTGATCGCGACCAACGCCTGGGATTCGGCCTTTCGCCGCCCCGATGCCTTTGGCGAAAGCGGGTTCGGCGCGGTCGACAAGGACGAGCTGACCAAATTTGGCAGTGTCTTCAGCGCCGGAATGGACCCGCACGAAGCGGGGCGGCGGATCGTCGCCGGGATGAGCGAAGACAAGGGCCTGATCTTTACCCACCCCGAATTCGCCGAGGACTTCGAGGCAATCTACACGGAAAGCCTTGCCGCGCTGCCGGACGAGACTGCGCCGCCCGAACGGCTGGAGGTTGAACGGCTGCGCCGCGCGGCGAACCGGGCTGCGCTGGAGGGCAAGGTGATCACACTGGATGACCTGAGCTAGACAGCGGCCGTCCGGCGGCTAGTCTGGCGCGAGGGACGGGCAAGGAGATCGGACCATGTGCGACGAGTTCACCGCGATCGAGGAAGAGGCCGCCCTTGCCGCCAAGGGGCTCAGCCGCCGCGAATTCGCCGCGATCGGTGCCGCGGGCGTGCTTGCCGCCTGCACCGGGGGCGAGAGCCAGGCCAAGGCGCGCGCGCTCAAGGAAGCGATGGTTGCAGTGGCAACGCCCGATGGCACGGCCGATGCCTTCTTCGTGCATCCTGCCCGCGGCCGGTTCCCGGCGGTGATCCTGTGGCCCGACGTGGCCGGGCTGCGCGATGCCTACAAGGAAATGGCCCGGCGGCTGGCGAGTGCCGGCTATGCGGTGCTGGCGGTCAACCACTATTACCGCGCCGGTCCCGCGCCGCTGCTGGCGACCATGGCCGAATGGCGCACCCCGGCCGGACAGGAAAAGCTCAAACCCGCGATCGCCACGCTGTCCCCCGCCAACACCGTGCGCGATGCGGCGGCGTTCGCGGCCTGGCTCGACAAACAGGGCGCGGTCAACACCCGGCGCGGGATCGGGACCCAGGGCTATTGCCAGACCGGGTCCTTCGCGATCCGCACTGCGGCCGCGCTGCCCGGACGGGTCAAGGCGGCGGCCTCGTTCCACGGCGGCGGGCTGGTGACGCCGGGGGCGGACAGTCCGCATCTGCAGATAGCCAAAAGCAAGGCCAGCTTCCTGATCGCGATCGCCCGCAATGACGATGCCAAGTCACCGGCCGACAAGTCGATCCTGATCGATACGGCCAAGACCGCGGGCCGTCCTGCCGAAGTTGAGGTCTACAACGCCGATCACGGCTGGTGCACGCTCGACGCGCCAATCTATGACAAGGCTGAGGCCGACCGCGCCTGGGCGTGGCTGCTGGCGCTGTACAAGGGGCTGTAATTCCTCGCCAAAACGGGGAGGAACTACGCCCACCAGAAGCAGGTTGCGCGCATTTCGATACTGACCCGGGGCGGTGCATCCGCCGGGGCGAGCGGATCGTCGAAGGCGACGTGGGGCATGCAGTGGGCGCGGGCCGGGTCGCTGTCATTGGTCTTGAACAGCACGGCTTCGTCGGCGGCGAGGTCGGAATAGAAGTGCCAGCGGTGCGCGGGATTGTGCGCCACCACCCAGGATTCGAACGACCATTCCGGCGCGGCTGTTCCATCGGGATTTGGGGGTGGGTCGAAGATCGCGTCGGCAACGATCAGGTCCTCGGCGGTGACCGTACGCACATCGCACAGCGCCAGCGGCACGTCCTGCGGAGCCGGGCTGAGTGCGCGCCACAGGTTGTAGGCGGCGCAGCGCTTGAACGCGCGGCCGCCGCTGCCGCGCTCGGCAAACTGCGCAGCTGTCACATCGTTGATGTCGACATGGACGAACCGCGCCGGGTGCGAATTGTCGGATGACCCGGCCTTCCCGCTCTTTTCCGAATAGCGCAGGATCCCGGGGGTGTTGACCTGGACTTCGTCGGCCCCGGTCAGGTCCTTGATCAGGGCCGCCACTTCGCCGCGGTGGACGGCGTCGAGCGCGGCGCGGTCGGTCCAGTCGGTGATCGCGGACCTGTGCCGGACCAGCTGGAACCCTTCGCGGTCGACATGCGCGTCGATCGTCCGGGCATCGCGCACCGGCATCGCCCGAAGATCGATCGGGACCCGGTCCTTCTCATGCGCGTTGGCATAGTAGAAGGGCCGGGAACCATCCCGCGCCACATAGGCGATTTGGGCCTGGCGCGCGCTCACGCGCCCACTTTGCTCGCATCGAAGGTGCCAAGACCTGGCTTGAAGCTCTTCTCGTCGAGGAACTGGCGGGTCGCTTCCTTGCGTGCGGCGGCACCGCCAAAGCTGTGCAGGGCTTCCTGCGCGCGGATCTGGTATTCCAGGCCGTTGTCATAGGTCATATCGACCATCCGCCGCACTGCCCACTTGGTGGCGCGCAGGGCGTGGCTGTCCTTCTTCTTCAGCGCCTCGCAGATTTCGAGGACCCGCGGCAGCAGGCGGTCGGCGGGGACAGCCTCGGTCACCAGGCCCTGGGCTTCGGCTTCCTTGCCCGAGAGGTTTTCGCCCATCATCGCGTGGTACATCGCCTTGCGGAACGGCATCAGCTCCTGCGCGACCTTGCTGGCGCCGCCGCCGGGCAGGATGCCCCAGTTGATTTCCGAAAGACCGAACTGTGCGTCTTCGGATGCGATCGCGATATCGCAGCCGAACAGCGGGCCATAGCCGCCGCCAAAGCACCAGCCGTTGATCATCGCCACGGTCGGCTTCTCGTACCAGCGCAGCCGCTCGAACCAGCCATAGCTTTCGCGCTGGCTCTTGCGGATCGCGCCCAGGCCCTGTTCCTCGGTCTCGCGGAAGTATTCCTTCAGGTCCATGCCCGCGGTCCAGGCATCGCCTTCGCCGGTCAGGACCAGGACTTTCACGTCATCGCGAAATTCCAGCTCTTCCAGCACCGCCTTCATCCGGCGGTTGAGCTTGGGGCTCATGCAGTTGCGCTTTTCCGGGCGGTTGAATTTCACCCAGGCAATGTCGTTCTCGACGGTGAAGCAAACGGTATCGTCTTCGGCGCGTTCAGCGGTCATGTCATGGTCCTTAGATCGGATAGTGGCCGGGCTGGGTCTCGATCGTGATCCAGCGGGTTTCGGTGAAACTGTCGATGCCCTGCTTGCCGCCGAAGCGGCCGTAACCGGATGCACCGGTCCCGCCGAAGGGCATCTGCGCCTCGTCGTGGACGGTCGGGCCGTTGACGTGGCAGATGCCGGAATTGATCCGGCGGGCGATGGCCAGGCCCTTGGCGATGTCCCTGGTGAACACCGCGGCGGAAAGGCCGTATTGCGTATCGTTGGCCAGTTCGACCGCGTGGTCTTCGTCGCGGGCACGGATCAGCGCGACAACCGGGCCGAAGCTTTCGTCGCGGTAGAGGTTCATCGCGTCGGTCACGCCGTCGACCACGGTGGCGGGCATCACGACGCTTTCGCCCTTGCCGCCCGCGATGACCTTGGCGCCCTTGGCCGCGGCATCGTCGACCAGCGCGTTGACGCGGGTGACGGTCTTCTGGTCGATCACCGCGCCCAGCGGCGTGTTGCCGTCGCGGGGGTCACCGGCAGGCAGGCTGGCCGCCTTGGCGGCAAAGCGGCGGGCAAATTCGTCGGCCACGCTATCCACCACGATGATCCGTTCGGTCGACATGCAGATCTGGCCCTGGTTCATGAAGGCGCCAAAGGCTGCGGCCTTGACCGCCTCATCAAGGTCAACGTCTTCGAGCACGATCAGCGGGGCCTTGCCGCCCAGTTCGAGCAGGCACGGCTTCAGATGCTCGGCCGCGCGCTTGGCGATTATCCGGCCGACCGCGGTGGAGCCAGTGAAGTTGATCCGCCTTACCGCGGGTGCGTCGATCAGCGCATCGACCACTTCGGCGGCATCCTCTGGCGCGTTGGTGACAATATTGACCACGCCTTCGGGGAAGCCCGCTTCGGCAAAAGCCTCGATGATCAGGGCATGGGTGCGCGGGCAGGTTTCACTGGCCTTCAGGATCACGCTGTTGCCGCAGGCCAGCGGCACGGCGATTGCGCGCACCCCCAGAATGATCGGGGCGTTCCACGGGGCGATCCCCAGGATCACCCCGACCGGCTCTTTCAGTGCCATCGCCAGGCACCCGGGTTTGTCGCTGGGGATCACTTCACCCGCGATCTGGGTGGTGATCGCGGCGGCCTCACGCACTATTCCGGCGGCAAGGCCCAGGTTGAACATCGCCCAGCCGGCGGTCGAACCGGTTTCGGTCATCATCGCCGCGACGAATGCGTCCTTCTTTGCCTCAAGCGCATCGGCCGCCTTCATCAGCACCGCGCGGCGCGCGTTGGGGCCCATCGCGGCCCAGGCCGGAAAAGCCGCCGCGGCGCGCGCGGTAATCGCGGGAATGTCTTCCGCCTTCATCGCCTGCGCCGTGGACGCAGCCTCACCGGTCAAGGGGTTGAGGCGGGTGAATTCCATCATCGACTCTCCTGTTGTTGTTATGAGGCATAACAAAATGGATTGCTATGGACAATAGCTATTGTTACAAGGCTTGCCGATGAAGGATCCCTTGCTCGACCTGCCCGGCTATTCGCTGCGCCGCGCCGCCAATGCGGTTATGGGAGAGTTCGTGGCCCGGCTCGATCCGCTAGGCTTGCGCCTGTCCGATGTGTCCATCCTGCTGCTGGTTCAGGCCAACCCCGGCATTACCGCCAGCCAGCTTGGCCGGATGCTGGATATCCAACGGGCCAACATGGTGCCGCTGATCGCGCGGATCGAAAAGACCGGCCTGGTTTCGCGCGCGCCGATCGATGGCAAGAGCCACGGCCTGCGGCTGACCGAAGCGGGAAGCGCCACCCTGCGCCAGGCCCGCGCGGTGATCGAGAAATTTGAAGACGATCTGATCGGGCGCGTGCCCGAACCGCACCGTCCGCATTTCAAGCCGGCCCTTGATGCGCTGTGGCGCGGCTAACCGGCCGCGGCGCGCAACATATCCACATTCGCCAGGATCATTTCCCGCACGGATCGCGCCGGACGGCCCAGCAGGCGGGCCACGTCACCCGAACAGACTTCCAGAAAGCCTTCGCGGATCGCCTGGCCGAAGCTGACCATGTCGTCGCTGTTCCAGGGAATGCCGTTCACTGCGGCATCGTCGACCGGGCGGCGCGGAATGCCCATCGCATCGAAGATCGCATACTGCGCCGCATCGTCGACCGCCACGTAGTCCAGCGGCACCCCGGTGATCTCGGCCATCAGTGCAGTTACTTCGGCGAAGGTCTGAAGCTCTGGCCCGGTGATGGCGTAGGTGCGGTTTTCGTGTCCCGTGCCGTCCAGCACCGCGACCGCGCAGGCCGCGCAGTCATCGCGCCAGACCATCGCCTCGCGCCCGTGGCCGGCGTTGCTGATCCACTGGCGGCTGGCCATCACTCCGGGACCGGCCATCACGATCATCGCATCGGCATAGTGGGCATCGCGGAGCATGGTCCAGGCCATGCCGCTGGCTTTTAGCAAGCGTTCGGTCTCGCTGTGGTCGTGGCGGACCTCGGCCGGGTTGGCCGGATCGTCGATGCCGATGAAGCTGGTGTAGAGCGCATGGCTTATCCCGGCCCGAGCCGCCGCTTCAATCGCCGCCTGGTGCTGGACTACCCGCGCGCCGACCCGGGTGCCGCTGATCAGCAGAAGCTTGTCCGCCCCGGTCATGGCCGGACCCAGCGTTTCCGGCTGGTCGTAGTCGCCCTGGCGGACCTCGCAGCCCAGCGCGGCCAGGTCGGCCAGCTTGTCCGGGTTGCGGGTCATCAGGATCAGGTCGGCACCGCGGCCCCGCGCGATCAGGCCCTCGGTCGCCAGCCGTCCGTACTGGCCCGAAGCGCCGGTGATCACTATTTTCCCCATCCCCAATCTCCGTTCGTGTCGAAGGGAAGCAAGACACCACGCACCCCCGTCTCTGCCTTTCTCCTGAAAAAAAGGTAA
>JBJTMC010000119.1:0-19280 GCA_046063325.1 Novosphingobium sp. | reverse complement strand
CCCGCATAGTGCTTGCCTATTCGTTTGTACTGCATACAATCCCATTCGAGGAGAGGATGCAATGGCCCATTTTCCGGAAACACCGAGTTTTACCGGTTTCAACACCCCGTCGCGGATCGAAGCCGACGTTGCCGACCTTGTCCATCAAGGCGAGATTCCGCGCGGGTTAAACGGCGCGTTCTTTCGAGTCCAGCCTGACCCCCAGTTCCCTCCCCGGATGGGTGATGACATTGCCTTCAACGGTGATGGCATGATCACCCGGTTCCACTTCCACGACGGCCAATGCGATTTCCGGCAGCGCTGGGCCCAGACCGACAAGTGGAAGCTGGAACACGCGGCCGGCCACGCGCTGTTCGGGAATTATCGCAACCCGCTGACCGACGATGACAGCGTCAAGGGCCAGATCCGGTCCACCGGCAACACCAACGCCTGGATCCACGGCGGCAAGCTCTATGCGCTGAAGGAAGACAGCCCCGCGCTGGTGATGGACGCGGCGACCATGGAGACCGATGGGTTCACCTGGTTCTTCAACGCGGAAACCGGCAAGAAGATGGGCGGGCAGACCTTTACCGCCCATCCCAAGATCGATCCCGCGACCGGCAACATGATCGGCTTCGGCTATGCCTCGAGCGGGCTGTGCACGGACGATTGCACCTTCTACGAGATCACGCCCGAGGGTGAGCTGGTCCACGAGATCTGGTTCAAGGTGCCCTACTATTGCATGATGCACGACTTCGCGATCACCGATGACTACGCGGTGTTCAACGTGATGCCCTCGATCGGGTCGTGGGCCCGGCTTGAGGCCGGCCTGCCGCATTTCGGCTTCGATACCAGTCTGCCGGTCTATCTGGGCGTCTTGCCGCGCCACAAGGGCGCCACCGGCGAGGATATCCGCTGGTTCAAGACCGGCAACAGCTTCAACAGCCACGTGATGAACGCCTTCCAGGACGGCACCAAGGTCCATTTCGACATTCCGGTGGCGAAGAACAACATGTTCCCGTTCTTCCCGGACGTGAACGGCGCGCCGTTCAACGGACAGGAGGCGATGAGCTATCTGACCCGCTGGACCGTCGACATGGCCTCGAACTCCGACGAATTCGACAGCATCACCCAGTTGACCCAGACCGCGGGCGAATTCCCCCGGATCGATGACCGCTTCGCCGGAAAGCCTTATCGCTACGGCTGGATGCTCGAGATGGACTACCGCCGCCCGGTGGAACTCAAGGGCGGCAGTGCGGGCGGACTGCTGATGAACTGCCTGTGCCTGATCGATCACCAGACCGGCAAGGAACAGCACTGGTGGTGCGGCCCGGTCAGCAGCTTGCAGGAACCCTGCTTCATTCCGCGCTCCCGCGACGCGGCGGAAGGGGACGGCTGGATCGTGCAGGTCTGCAACCGGCTTGAAGAGCACCGCAGCGACCTGCTGCTGTTCGACGCGCTCGACATCGAAAAGGGCCCGATCGCCACGATCAACGTCCCGATCCGCCTGCGCTTTGGCCTGCACGGCAACTATGCCAGCGCGGAGGATATCGGGCTGGCAGCGTGATCAAGCCCGGCCTTGAATTCGTCTACGAAGCCAGCGGCGATCTGGGCGCGCCGATTTCGATTGGCGAGACGCCCGATGGCGCGCGGCGGATCATCCCGATCTTTGCCGGGGGGCGGGTCGAAGGGCCGCTGATCAAGGGCAGGCTGATGGGCAACGCCGCCGACTGGCAGCTGACCCGCGGCGACGGGGTGACCGTTGCCGATGCGATCTATGCGCTGGAGACCGATGACGGCGTGATCATCCAGATCCGCAACAAGGGGCTGCGCCATGGCCCGCCCGAAGTCATGCAGCGGCTTGCGGCGGGGGAGGAGGTCGATCCGGCCGAATACTATTTCCGCACCGTGCCGGAATTCATCGCCCCGGCGGGCCGGTATGACTGGCTCAACCGGTCGGTCTTCGTCTGCGCGGGGGCGCGCTATGCGGCGGGGATCAAGCTGTGGGTCTGGCGGGTGACCTGATCCGGTCCGGGCGTTAACCTGTTCAAGAGCCGGGTGCTTTAGAGCGGATCCCGTCAGGAGACGGTTCCATGAAATTCGTATCGCTCAAGTCGCGCGGCGGCGACTATCTTGTCGTCACGTCGAACATCGCCTGGCTGCGGACCGACGAAAACGGCCAGACCAAGGTCGGCATCGTGGGCGGCAATCCGCTGCTGGTCGCGGGGACGATCGAAGAAGTGGCCCGGACGATCCTGGCGGGCTGATCAATCGATCTGAAGTTCGACCAGCGTTGGTCCCGCGCTGGCGAAGCTCCACTTCAGCATAGCGTCCAGCTCCGCCACAGTGGCCGCGCGGCGGGCACTGATGCCCATGCTCTCTGCCAGCATGACGAAGTCGATCCCGCCGATATCGGTGCCGGGAAGCTGGTTCATGCCGAACACTTTGGCGAAGTGATCGAGCGCGGCGTAGCGGCGGTTGTTGAGGACCACGAAACTGATGTTGGCCTGGCTGTCGGTGGCACTCCACAGCGCGGGGGCCGTGTACATCGCCGATCCATCCCCCAGCAGCGCGATGACCTTGCGATCGGGCCGGGCTCGGGCCACCCCGATCGCGGCGGGCAGGCCATAGCCAAGGCCGCCGCTGGCGCAGGTGAAGAACCCGCCCTGGGACACGATCGGCAAGTGATCGTGCATCGGGGTGCGGGCGGTGGGTGCTTCCTCGACCAGGATCGCGCCGTCCGGGCGCAGCGCGGCGATCCGCGCGCAGACGTGGTTCGCCTCCATCGCCGCGGGCGGAGCTGGCTTGCGCGGGAACGGCGCGGGTGGTTCGCGGCGGCGGACCTGCTGCGCCAGCGCGGCCAGCCCGGCCGCGCCATCGCCCAACACGCCCAGCCCGCCGGGCAGGAACGAGAGGTGCTGCGGATCGGCGCTGAGCGCACCCAGCGCGGCGCCTTCGGGCCAGTGCGGACCGCTGCCTTCCGCGTGGTAGGTAAATACCGGAGCGCCCGCGACCAGCAGTGCATCGTGCGGGCTGAGCAGGCGGACGATCTCTTCACGGAAGGCGGGCAGGAACCCGGCAAACTGGGGATGATCCTCGGGGAAGCACTCGCGCGCGGCGAACGGCGCGATCCACACCGCGGCGCCGCTTGCTTCGGCCAGGGCAAGCGCGGCATCCCAGCCGCCGCAGTCGGCCAGGCCAGTGCCAAGGACCAGCGCGGGGCGGCTTGCCGCATCGAGCATGCCCGCCAGCCGGTCCAGCCCGGCGGGATCGGGCAGGGTGCGCAGGGACAGGGCGGGCAGGTCTGGCATCGCGCAGTTCCGGTCCCAGTCATCAACCGGAACCGAAACGAACACCGGCCCCATCGGCGGGGTCAACGCGATATGAAAGGCGCGGGCGAGGGCAGCGGGAACATCCTCGGCCCGGGCCGGTTCGCAGGCCCATTTGACATAGGGCTGCGGAAACTCGGCCGCGCGGGTTGCTCCCAGGAACGGGTCCATCGGCAGCAGGCTGCGGGCCTGCTGGCCGGCCGTGACCACCAGCGGGGTGTTGTTGCGAAAGGCGGTGAACAGATTGCCCAGCGCGTTCCCGGTGCCCGCGGCACTGTGCAGGTTGACCAGCGCCGGTCGCCCGCTGGCCCGGGCATAGCCATCGTCCATGCCCAGCACCGCCGCCTCGTTGAGGCCCAGGACATAGGCGAACCCATCGGGCAGGGCGCGCAGCATGGGAAGCTCGGTCGAACCGGGATTGCCGAACAGCTGGTCGACCCCGAAGTGGGCGAAGACGGCGAAGGCGGCGTCGCGGACCGTGGTCATGCGCCGGCCCTTGCCAGCAGCGCGGCTTCGTCACGTCCCGCGCGGCGCGAGACGAGCCACATCAGGATCGTGATCGGGATCGCCACGGCGTTTATGCTGAGCATCGCGGTGCGCAGATCACCCGTGGCGTCGGACAGCAGGCCGACCAGGTAAGGTCCGATCCCCAGCCCGCCGATCGTCGCCAGCATAAGGTAGAGACTGCCGGTGATCCCCCGCATCCGCGGCAGGACCTGATCATAGATGATCGCATAGAGCGGCGGCATCCATCCGGTCAGCACCAGAGAATAGGCGACGAAGCGCCAGTAGAAGCTTGGCGCATCGGGCGCGTGATAGACCCAGAATGACATGATCGGCGAAAGCGCCATGCAGAACCCGCTGGTCAGCGCGCGGCCCGCGCCCGGGAAACGCCGGTGCAGCCAGTCCGAAAACGGCCCCCAGAACAGCGGGCCAAGAATCCCCATGATCGCGGCGACCAGCCCGAACTGCAGCGCGGTGTCGCGCATCGAAAGGTGGTAATAGCGCATCAGGAAGCTGGGGTTGAAGGCCATCATGCCATAATTGATCACCGATTGCAGCATGCCCACGGCAATCGCCATGATCAGCGTGGGGGAACCGGAGATCACCCGGTAGGCCTGGCGGTCGGTCAGCGCCATGTTCTGCATCAGGTTGACGATCACGAACAGGCCAAAGCCGGTGACCAGCCATTGCAGCAAGTGCGGGCTGAGCCTGACCGCTCCGAAATCGAGCGGCGGGCGGGGCGACAGGCCCGATGTGAAGGCCGTCAGCGCAGCCATCGCCATGGCAATCACCACCAGCGCGCCAAGGTTGAGACGCCAGAACGCCGGCCCCGCCTTGGCCCGGCGCAGGGCGATCCAGTTGAAGCCGGGAATGACCGCGGACAGCACCTGCCAGCTTGCGGCGAACGGAGCCGGATCAGGCGGGGTTGCGATGCCGTCCAGCGCGCCGCGCGGCGGTTCGCGCAGGGTGGTCATCGCTGCGGCCAGCACCAGCCCCGGCACGGCGGCGACGAAGAAGGCGAACTGCCAGCCCTTGAGCGCGCTGCCGGGATGGGCCGTGGTCCACCAGTTCGCGGCGACCCCGCCAAGGATCAGCGACCCGCCGATCCCCAACGCGATCGCCGAAGCCAGCGCGGCCATCACGAAGCCGCGCCGATGCTTGGGCCAGTAATCGTAGATCAGCGAGGTTCCGGCCGGCGCGGCCGAGGCTTCGCCGATCCCCACCCCCAGACGCGACAGCGCGAGCAGCAAGAACCCGCTGGCCAGTCCGCCCAGCGCGGTGGCGATCGACCAGAAGGCGATCGACAGGGTCAGCAGCCGGGTCCGCACCCAGCCATCGGCCAGCCGCCCCAGGGGCAGCGAGAACAGCGCATAGAACAGCGCAAAGACCGTGCCGAACAGCAGCCCCATCTCGGCGTCGCCGATCTTGAGGTCGGCCTTGATCGCCGGAGCCAGGATCGCCAGGATCTGGCGATCAAGCAGGCTGACCGCATTTGTCAACGCGACCAGGATCAGGGCCCACCAGGCGCCTTTGGCCAGCTTGGTCGGCGCGTCTCCGGTCACAGCTTGAACCACCTCTCCGCATTGGTCTGGAAGAACTTCTTCTTCACCGCGGCCGAAACCGCAAGGTTGTCCATCGCCCGGACTTCGTCGGCCACGTACTGATAGGGATAGTCCATCGCGTACATCACCCGGTCCTCGCCCATCACCTCGATCATCAGCTTGACCGCGGGTTCCCAGCACAGTCCGCTGGTGGTGCCGAGGAAGTTGTTGCGGATGTAGTGGAACAGGTCGTGCTGCAGCGGCTTGAGCCGGGCATAGCGCTGTGAGCGGATTCCGGCCTTGTGCATGTAATCGGTGCGATAAAGCCAGAACGGCAGCGCCTCGAACCCGTGGCCGGCCATGATCTGCAGGCCCGGATAGCGATCGAAGATGCCGGTGGTGACCAGCCGCAGCAGGTGATAGCTGGTTTCCACCCCGAACCCGAACACCGCCCCGTCAAGCCCGGCGTCGATCATCCCGCCCATCATGCTGTCGGGCAGGGTTGCGGGGTGGATGTAGAGCGGCTGGCCGGTATCGGCGAGCGCCCGGAAGATCGGATCGAACTGCGGCTCGTCCAGATAGTGCCCCTGGGTATGACTGTTGATCTGGACGCCCTTGAAGCCCAGCTCCCGGGCGCCGCGGCGGATTTCCTCGGCCGACCATTTCGGGTCCGGCGGGGCAACCCCGGTCATGCCGATGAAGCTGGTCATGTGGGCCTGGCAGCGTTCGGCCAGGAAATCGTTGGCGCGGCGGACGATCCCCTTGGCTTCGTCGGGATCGAGCATCGGCTGGACCCCCGGGGAGGTCTGGGCCAGGATCGCCTTGTCGATCCCGGTCGCGTCCATGTGCGCCAGACGCAGGTCACCCAGATCGAGCAGCCGTTCCAGAATTTCGGTCGCGCGCTGCGACGGGCTGGTGCCGTAGAAGCCCCACAGGCTGACCATGCCCTTGTCGGCGGTGCCGTCCTTGACCATCCGCAGATAGACATCGACCTGCTCGCGCGTGGCGAAGGCTTCTTCGGTGGCGATCCGCAGGTAACCGCGATCACCGCCGGTCTTGAGTTCGTGGGTCATCGTCTTCCTCTCCCTTGCCTGCGCGGGCACTGCCAAGGCGGCCATGCTCGCGGCGAGACCGGCGTTGACCTCGCGGCGTTTCATCGCGTCCTGCTCATGGTGAGGGGATCGCGCCGATCTGCATCATCAATCCCAGCATGTCCGGCTGGCCGTGTTCTTCAACAATCTTTCCGCCGTTCAACTTATAAAAGTTCATCGCCTGGACCCGGATTGGCCGTCCGGTCGCCGGAACGCCCATGAAGGACCCGTTGTGGGTGCCGGTCATTGCAAAGCGAACCGCAACCGTATCGCCTTCGGCCACACTGTCCTCAACCTGCCATTGCACGTCCGGAAATCCGCCGCGCATCATGCCGATGATCGCCAGGTATCCGTCCGGGCCAAGCAAGGGGTCCGGCTGACCCGGCACAAAGAAGCGGGCATCGGCGGCAACCAGTTCGCGGGCCAGCGCCGGGTCGGCCGAATTGATGAATTCAACAAACCGTTCAACGAATTGGTGCAGGTCAGTCATGCTTGTTCCTATCCCTCGTGCACGGCCTTCACCACCATGCAGGCCATCAACCCCTCGGTGCCGTCCTCGCTGCCGTGGCCCGACCACTTGACCCCGCCGAACGGCGAATCCGCGCCGCCGATCATGGTGGTGTTGATCCCGACCATCCCGGCCTCCAGCCAGCGGGCCAGCCGCTTTTGCCGGGCCGCGTCGGCGGTCCAGGCGTAGGCGGCAAGGCCGTAGGGCAGGCGGTTGGCCTCGGCGATCATGGCGTCTTCGCTCGCGAAGGGGTTGATCAGCGCGACTGGGCCAAAGGGTTCCTCGTTCATGATCTCGGCATCGAGCGGAACTTCGGACAGCACCGAGGGCGCGTAGAAATAGCCCTGGTTGGAGTTGTCGAGATTCCTTGGGCGCTCGCCCCCGCAGCCCAGCTTGGCCCCGCGCGACACGGCGTCCTTGATCAGCCGGTCGATCGCTTCGGGGCGGCGCGGGTTGGCCATCGGGCCCATCTGGGTGCCGTCTTCCAGACCGGGGCCGACCTTGATCCGGGCCGCGCGTTCGATGAAACCGTCGCGGAACGCCTCGAACACCGGGGCTTCGACGATGAACCGGGTCGGGCTGACGCAGACCTGCCCGGCGTTGCGGTAATTGTGCGGCACCACCGTATCGAGCACCCGGTCGAGATCGGCATCGGCGAAGACCAGCACCGGGCCGTGACCGCCCAGCTCCATCGTGGTGCGCTGCATGTTTTCGGTGGCAAGCCGGGCCAGGTGCTGGCCGATCGCGGTCGATCCGGTGAAGCTCAGCTTGCGGATG
The DNA here is from genome assembly GCA_046063325.1 of Novosphingobium sp. Lineage (GTDB taxonomy): Bacteria > Pseudomonadota > Alphaproteobacteria > Sphingomonadales > Sphingomonadaceae > Novosphingobium. Next base: position 11,551 of record JBJTMC010000119.1, on the reverse strand, counting down.
ATCGGGCTGCCAAGCAGGTGGCGGCTGACCTCGTCCGGCACGCCGTAGACCGCCTGGGCGACTTCCCTGGGCAGCCCGGCATCGAGCAGGCATTGCAGCACGGCAAGCGCCGAAGCCGGGGCTTCCTCCGCGCTCTTGAGGATTACCGAGCAGCCCGCGGCGATCGGTGCGCCGAGCTTGCGGCCCGGGTTTCCGATCGGGAAGTTCCACGGCGCAAAGGCCGCGACCGGGCCGACCGGTTCGTAGGTGACGGTCGAACGCATCCCGACCGGGCGGACCAGCGCGCGCCCGTAAACCCGTTGGCATTCAGCGGCATAGAAATTGAACAGGCCGACGTTCATCATCACTTCGATGCGCGCTTCGGCCAGCGGCTTGCCCTGCTCAAGCGTGGCGATCCGGGCGATCTCCTCGATCCGCTCGTGCATCAGCCGCGCCGCGCCTTGCAGCACGGCGGCGCGCTGCTGCGGCGGCGCCTCGCGCCAGATCGCAAAGCCGCGCTGCGCCGTCTCCAGCGCGCGGTCGAGATCGGCCGGATCGGCCAGCGGCAGCTCGCCCAGCAGCTCGCCGGTGGCCGGGTTGACCACGGTGTGCGTGCGGCGGCCACCGCCCGAGACGCGCTCTCCGTCGATCAGCAGGTGGAGGGTGGGGTATTCAGACATTGCCTCACTCCGTCATCCCGGCGAAGGCCGGGATCGCTGGCGTTGGTGCAGACCCTTCGCGCAGGGGCCAGCGGTCCCGGGTCAAGCCCGGGACGACGTATTCAAGCCTTCGCCGCTGCCTTGGCCTTTTCCCGGTCGATATCACCCTGCCAGCGCTGCGCCACCATCTCCTGGCCGGTGATCGGGTGCTTCATGTGGAACGGCAGCAGTTTGTGGGTCGGCCACAGCCAGTGCTCTTCGATCAGCGAATCCGGGCCGCTCGGGTCTTCGGGGAACAGGACCTTGGGGAAGGGGACGTATTCTTCGGGGGTGTTGGCCCAGCCGCTTTCGAAATCGGCGTGCCAGTGCGGGAAATAGTTGAGGCATTGGATCCGCCACTTGCCGTCGTCGCCCTTGACGTAGGTGTTCTCATACAGGCCGCCTTCCCACCACTGGCGGGCCTTGAGGTGCGGTTCGTCACCCTCGTAGTTCTTGTGGCGGCCGGCCTGCATGGTCGAGCGGCCACGCAGCTTGGCGATCGTGCCGGTTTCGTCGATGTCGATGATCGTCTGGATCTGCGGGTGATCGAGCAGGAAGCCGTCGATCGGGCCGTTGTTGCCATAGGTGAAGCGCTTCTGGAACCGGTCGACATAGAGCCGCTTGACCCCGGCCTTGCCCTTCCACACCCCGCCGAAGAAGCGGACCTCGCCGTCCTCGGCGAACAGGTCGACCACTTCGTTGTACATGCATTTGTCGATCAGATAGCCGTAGAGGTACTGCAGCTTCTTCACGTCAAGCTCGTCCTCGCGCCGGGTCAGGCGCTTGTCCATTTCGGCCAGCTTGGCTTCAAGCGCGGCAACACGATCTTCCGACATCTCGCTCTCCAACATTGTATGTATTGCTTACAGTTTGCGCGGTGAGGACGGGCCTGTCAACGCCCCTCTGCCTCAAGCCGGGCAACTTCTTCGCGGTAGGGCTTGATCGCCCGGACCATCAGGAAGGTGGCAAGCGGCAAGAGGATGCCAGCGGTGATCACCAGCGCCTTCCACAGATCGGCCTCGTGGCCGACGACGCGCTGGGCGACCGTGCCGACGACCTGGCTGCCCATCGCCCCGAAGAAGGTGAACATGAACAGGTAGAACGCGGTTACCTGTCCGCGCATTTCGGGCGGGGCGATGCGCTGGATCGCGGCGTTCTGCGGCACGGCTCCGGCCAGCCCGAACACCCCGCCGACCGCCATGACGGCCAGCGAGGCATAGCCGTTGGGCATCAGCGGCGAGAGGATCGCGCAGATCGTGCTGCCGCCGAACAGGATCGCGGCGCCGCGCACGTTGGCGTCCTTGTGGCGCTTGGCCAGCCATTCGATGAACACCCCGCCGAACAGGATCCCGATCAGGTTGGAAGCCAGCATCATCGGCCCCATGATCGATCCGATCTTGGCTTCGTCCCAGCCGAAGCTGCGGATCATGAACGGCACCCGCCAGAAAGCGAGGCCAAAGGTTTCGACCGCGCTCAGCGCCAGCGCGCCAAACATCGGATAGAACACCGCCTTGCGCGCCCGGATCGCCTGGAAGGCGTCGAAGCCCAGGAAGGTGATCAGCTTGCGGCCGAACCCGGCATCGGCGGGAACCTCGCTCTGCGTGCCCGGCGGCAGCTTGCGGGCCGGCTCCTTGGCCAGCAGCAGCAGCACGGCGGCAACCAGCCCGGCCAATCCCATGTAGACCATCAGCCATTGCCAGCCGAACACCTTCATCCCCAGCAGCGGCGCATCGTTCCAGCTTGCCGATGCCATCACCAGCTTGCCGCCCCACATCACCCCCAGCGTCGTGCCGCCGATGAAGCCGAGCTGCAGCAGGGCGAAGGCCCGGGTGATGCGCTTGGGAGGAAAGGCGTCGGCCAGCAACGAATAGGCGGCTGGCGCATGGGCCGATCCGCCAGCACCCAGGAACATCCGGCTGGCGATGAACTGGTTGAAGCTCTGCGCCAGTCCGCCCATCGTCATCACCGCCGAGGTGGCAACCATGCCGCCCGCGAGCACCAGCTTGCGCGGATAGATGTCAGCCAGGCGGGCCATCGGAATTCCCACCACCACGTAAAAGATGATGCTGGCCGGGCCGCCGACGAAACCAAGTGCTTCGTCGCTCAGCTGGAAGTCCTGCTTGATTCGCTGCGCCAGCATGCCGAACACGGTCTGGTCGAAAAAGGTGAGGAAGGTGGCGAAGATGATCGCGAACAGCGCATAATAAGCCGCGCCGCTCGATGGCCAGACGCCGCCGGGATTATCGCTGCCGTGGCTTTCCGGGCCGGGGATCGCCCCGCCCGCCTCGACGATCAACTCCGGAGCCGCCGGGGTGGGGGCTAGCGCCATGCTCGGTTCCTCTCTCCATCGCGGCGCCTGTCGGCGGCGCCGTCGAATCCACTTGGCAATTTGTAAGTAACATATACAAAAAGCGCCAGCGGGAAATTGCCCGCATGTGGAGAGTGGCATGCAGAACCTTGAGGGCAAGACCGCCTTTGTGACCGGCGGCGCCAGCGGAATCGGCCTGGGAATCGCCAAGGCCCTGCTCGGTGCGGGGATGAACGTGGTGATCGCGGATATCCGGGACGATCACCTTTCAGATGCGACCGCTGAACTTGCGGGCGGGGAAAACGTGCTGGCGGTCAAGCTTGACGTGACCAACCGCCAGCAGTTTGCCGAAGTCGCCGACGCGGCCGAGGCCAAGTTCGGCAAGATCCATCTGCTGGTCAACAACGCCGGGGTCGGGCTGGTCGGTCCGACCGATGTGGCGACCTTCGCCGATTGGGACTGGGTCAACGGGGTCAATGTCGGCGGGGCGATCAACGGCGTGGTCACGGTGCTCCCGCGGATCCTGGCCCACGGTGAGGGTGGGCACATCGTCTGCACCGCATCGATGAGCGCGCTGGTCCCGGTAGGTGGAACCACGATCTATTCGGCCGGCAAGGCCTATGTCACCAGCATGATGGAATGCATGAGGCCTGAGTTCGAGGGCCGCGGGGTGATCTGCAGCGCCTTCTGCCCCGGCGCGGTCCAATCGAACATCGCCGAAAGCGGCAAGACCCGCCCGGCCGCGTTGGCCGATACCGGCTATGCCGAGGCCGACAAGCGCCGCCAGGCCAGCGGCGACCTGCGCCACCTTTTCCAGACCAAGGAAGAGGTCGGCCAGCGGGTGCTGCAAGGCATTCTCGATGACGAACTCTACATCCTGACCCACCATGAATTTCTCGATGGCGTGCGCGAGCGGGGCGAGGCGACGACGCTGGCGGTGCAGGATCACCTGCCGGAGAATGCGGAATACAAGCAGACCTTCGCGATGCTGTTCAGCAACCCGGCGATCCGGGACGAAATTGCGCGGCAAAAGGCGCTGAAGGTGGGGCGCGGCCAATGAAGGATTTCGCCGGCCGCACGGCCTTTGTCACTGGAGGCGCCAACGGCGTCGGGATCGGGATCGTCCGCGCGCTGCTGGGTGAAGGGTGCAAGGTCGCGATTGCCGACATCCGCCAGGATGCGATCGACGCGGCGCTGGCCAGCCTCGACAACCGCGAAGTGATGGGCGTCCAGCTTGATGTCGCCAGCCGCGAGGGTTTTGCCAAGGCGGCCGATGAAGTCGAGGCGAAGTTCGGTCCGGTCTCGATCCTGGTCAACAACGCCGGGGTCAACCTGTTCCAGACGATCGAGGACAGCTCCTACGACGATTGGGATTGGCTGCTTGGGGTCAACCTCCACGGGGTGATCAACGGGGTGCAGACCTTCGTTCCGCGGATGGTCGAACGGGTCAGGGCCGGAACCCAGACCGGCGGCCACGTGATCAACACCGCCTCGATGGCGGGGTTCCTGTCCTCGGGTCAGCCCGGAATCTACAACACAACCAAGGCGGCGGTGCGGGCCCTTTCGGAATCGCTGCGCTACAGCCTGCTGCAATACGGGATCGGGGTTTCGGTGCTGTGCCCCGGGCTGGTCAAGAGTGTGATCTATGCCAGCGACGACCTGCGCCCCGAAGCGCTGAAAGGCCAGATGAAGCCGGTCGACGCGGCAGCGGTCGAACGACTCCAGGGGGTCCACGAATACGGAATGGAGCCCGACGTGATTGGCCAGCGCACGATCGATGCGGTCAAGGCCAACCGGCTCTACATTTTCAGCCACCCCGACCACCGCGACGAACTGCGCGAGGTGTTCGACTATATCCTCGGCCACTATCAGGATTACCCCAAGGATCCGGGCTTCGACCGGCGGATTGCCTTTGAGAAGTTCCGCTACGATGCCGGTGCCGAGGCGCGGAGGAAGTCGCTCGCCGCGCCTTGACAGTTGCGGTTCAGGAATCGGGCGTTAGGCCAAGGGCGATGAAGCGCTTTGCCCTTGCCCCTGCCGTTGCCATTGCCGCGGCATCCGCCCTGACTTTCCCGCTGGCCGCAGAGGCGCAGTCCGCCGTGCCCCAACTTGCCGCGCAGGAACGCTGCGCCGCGCTGTTCGCGCTGGTGGCTGCCGAACAGAATCACAAGGCTCCGGGGGCAGATCGCTATCCGCCGCTGAACGAGCGCGGGCGTGACTTTTTCGTGGCGACCGGCTTGCGCCTGATGGACGAGGCAAAGGTGCCGGAGGCGGAGATGGAGCCGCATTTTCGCGCGTTGATCGCCAGAATGCGGGCCGAATATGCCGCCGCGCCGGATCGCAACGCCAGGGTCGATGCGGAGATGGCTACCTGCCTGCCGATGCTGGACCAGGTCAAATTGGCCCCCGAAGCGAAGTAGAGTCTCGCTTCGTCAGGAAGGGCCACCGCCTACCCGATTCTGGCCGCAGGCTGCAAAGCCCGTTCAGCCGCGCGCAAGCGCAGCTGGGCTAAACGCTTGACCGCGCCCGGTTCTGTGCGCGTTTTGTGGGGTTCGATTCGCCATGTCCGTGTCCAAGGTCTTGCCCGTTGCGGCGCTTGCCGCGTTTGCCCTTATTCCCGCCCCGGCCGCAGCGCATGCCATGCGCGATGGCGATATGGCGCGTGAACTGTCCGATCCGCGCACCCAGCAGGCGATGGGCGACATGCTCGGCGCGATGATCGGGGTGATGCTTGACATGCGGGTCGATCCGCTTGCCCGGGCGATGGAAGCGATGGGCGAACATGACGCGGCCCGCCGCATCCCGCGCGGCGCCCGGGTCAGCGATGTGATGGGCCCCGAAGCTCGCCGCATTCCGGGCGAAGTTCGCCGCCGCGCCCCAGCGATGATCGGCGCGATGGGCGAAATGGCCGGGGTGCTTGAGGAAATGGCCCCCGAGTTCGAGCGGATCGCCGACGATTTCGACCGCAAGATGGCCCGGCGCGACCACGACTAAGCTGGTCAGCGGCGCGTTCCCGGTCTAGGCCGGGGACGTGAAGAAAGCCGACCTCCACGCCATCGTCGATATCGGTTCCAACTCGATCCGTCTGGTCGTGTTCGGGGGCGATCCCCTGTCTCCCAAGGTGCTCTACGGCGACAAGGTCGTCGCTGGACTGGGCCGCGGCGTGGTTGCGCGCGGGGCGCTTGACCGGCGCAGCACCGCGCTGGCGCTGGCAACGCTCAAGCGCTTTGCCGCGCTTTTGCGGCTGATCCGTCCAGGCGATCTGCAGGTGGTGGCGACTGCGGCGGTGCGCGATGCCAGCAACGGTCCGCAGTTCCTTGACCAGGTTCGCGCACTGGGCCTACCGGTGCGGCTGCTTTCGGGCGAGCAAGAGGCCGAGGCATCGGGCTGGGGGGTTATCGGCACCCATCCGGGCGCAAGTGGGCTGGTCGCCGATCTTGGCGGCGGAAGCCTGGAACTTGCGCGGATCGGTGGCAACCAGGTGCATCAATGCGTCTCCTATCCGCTGGGGGTCATGCGGATTGCCGCGATCCGCGCGGGCGGGCGCGGGCGGCTGCGGCGGACGCTCGACGATTACCTCGCCCCGCTTGGCTGGCTTGGCGACGTTCGGGGCGAGACGCTTTATCTGGTCGGCGGCGCCTGGCGCGCGCTCGACCGGGCACGCGTGCAGCTTCTGGGCGGCACCGCGGGCGAGGAATTTGCCGCCGAACTGTCACGCTCGCTCAAGGCCAGGGTGCGCGAACTTGGCACCCGCAAGCTGGCCGGATTGCCCGGAATAAAGGCCGAACGGGCCGGGCAGGTGGTCCATGCCGCCGCGCTGCTTCACGCCCTGGTTGCCGATACCGGGGTTGCGCGGGTCTGTGTCTCGGGCGCCGGACTGCGCGAGGGCCTGCTGGCCCACCGGCAGTTTTCCACCTGAATTAAAGCCGCCCTGGCCCTGTCGCGGGTTGAAGCGCGACTCGCGCTTGGGCATGGGGGTATTCCATGTGGCAGCTTTACCAATTTCCCCTGTGTCCGTTCAGCCGCAAGGTTCGCCTGCTCCTCAGCGAAAAGGGGATCGGTTATGAACTGTGGCGCGAGAACCCGTGGGAAGGGCGCGACGAGTTTCTCGCGTTAAACCCGGCCGGGCGGACCCCGGTGCTGCACGAGAGCGAGAAGGGACTGACCCTGGTTGACAGCCGGGCGATCTGTGAGTTCTTCGAGGAGACCTCGGACAAGAACCCGATGATCAACGGCACCGCTGCGAACCGCGCGGAAATCCGCCGCCTGGTCGCGCTGTTTGACGAGAATTTCTATGGCGATGTCACCGCGCCGCTGCTCCACGAACGGATGAAGAAGCGTTTGGTCTATCGCGTTTCGCCGGATTCGCGGGTCCTGCGCGAAGCGATGAAGCTGGCGCACGAGCATCTCTATTATATCGACCATCTGATCGATCACCGGCCCTGGCTGGCCGGGGCGACGATGAGCCTCGCCGATCTGGCCGCCGCCGCGCAGATCTCGGTCGCGGACTATCTGGGCGGGCTCGACTGGTCGGGACACGAACAGGCCGCGGGCTGGTACGCGGTGTTCAAGAGCCGGCCCAGTTTCCGCCCGCTGCTGGCCGAACGCATGGAAGTGATCCAGCCGCCCAGCCACTACGCCGACGTCAACGCCTGATCGCCCCCGCGGTCCGGTTCAGTCGGACAGGAGCTCCGACAGGATCCGGCCGAACCTGCCGGTGAGTTCGGCCTCGGGATCGCCCTGGCAGGCGCGCTTGCGGATATAGATTCGCTCGTCCCCCAGCGGAATATGCTGAAAGGCGTTCCACTGCGGATCACCGGTATCGAGATCGGCGAGCACCGGCAGGGCAAGGCCGCGCACCGCATCCATTCCGATCAGTTCGACCGGGCCGAGCGGTTCGGCAAGCGGGGAGAGGTCGACGGTCTTACGCGCGGTGGCCATGCCGTTTTTCCAGGTCAGGCGGGTTCCATCGGCACTCAGCCCGGCGCAGCCTGAAAGCATGTGCCCGGCGGGAAGCAGGTCCCCAAGTTCAAGCCAGAGCTGGACCGGATCGACCAGCAGGACTGGCTCTTCGCGGCGAAACGTTTCGCCGCCGCGAATGACGAGGTAGGCGGGCCAGCTTGCCACGACCAGCGGATCGAGCAGATCGCGCGCCGCGTCCGAGAGGCTGTGTTCGACAACCAGTTCAAGGGCATCGCCGCCTGCGTCCCGGTCTTCCGTCAGCAGCAAGACCGAACGGTCGGGATCGCGTTTGGCCAGGTGCAGCGCAAGCAGTCCCGCCAGCAGTCCGGAGCCAACAACGGCAAGATCGAATTCCCCCATGGCACGGCTGGTTCCCACACCTCGCCGGTCCGGGCAAGTCCCGCGCGCGCGCCGCAAGTGACGGCGAACAAAGCGAGTCTCGATTCGCTACCCGATTCGCCGTTGCAGCGCTGCAACAATGGCGGCGTTAGCCATCTGGATTAACCAGGACCTTCAAGCTTATCGGTCCGCGCCTCAGAACAGGTCGATTTAAGACTATCTCTATATATCATATGTTTATATGCAATTTTTGCGATGGTTTTGGCCAGATTGTTGATTAACAAACTGTCACGAAAAGAATCTACTTGGCAGCCCCCCCCTACCTTGCAGTAACCTGACTTCCTAACGATCGAACCACAAACAGGGGAACCTGAGGGATCGATCCAAAAATTGGGCCGCATCGAACAGGACTTTGTCATTGGCGTCGGAGAAATCCGGTGGCGATGCCGATTGGAGTTTTTGGATGTCGCTTACCCGGTTCAGCTTTGGCCAATTGATGCGCGGGGCGCTTTTCGCCCTGGCAACGGCCGCGGCGCAGCCGGCTTTGGCGCAGACGGTGACTACCGCCTATTACCGGGACCCGGCCCTGACCGGCTATACCTGGCCTGGTCCTGATCATGCGACGCTGACCATTCCGGTTACCGCTTCGGTCGGAGGGAGCTGCGGCTTCATTCCCGGCAATGAACCCAATGCCAGCTTCAATGTTGGCGCGATCGATACCACCGGCTGGACCCGTGACGTTCCCTTCAAGGTCGAATGCTCCGCTCCCTGGCGGATCGCGGTCAAGTCGCAGAACGGCGGGCTCAAGACCGGCGCTGTGGTCCAGAGCGGTTACATCGACAAGGCGACCTACAATGTCGCGCTCAACCTGCCGTGGGACACCGGCACGGCAAGCGGCACGGTGGCTGACAATTGCGCGGTCGAACTGATCGACCAGGCTGCCGGAAGCACCGCGTGCACTTTCGAAGGCACCGCCAGCAACAGCAATGGTCTGCTGGTCCCGCGTTCGGTCGGGCTTGCAGGCTCGAAGATCACCCTGACCGGGGTCGCCAATCCGGGACCGGCCGTGCTGGTTGCGGGGACCTATACCGACACGCTGGTCGTGACGATTTCACCCGCCTCGTAGGGCGGGACGTGAGTAGCCCGGACGGCTCGCCCGCCCGGGATTGAAGGAACCGCCGGTGAATTCCGGCACAGTGCGAGGAACTGAGAGATGAAGAAACTGGCTCTTATCGCAATGACCGCTGCGGCGGCATTCGCGGCCCCGGCCATGGCCCAGACCACGACCGGCACGATCAACATTACCGGTTCGGTTGCGGCAAAGTGCATGGTCGTTTCCGGCACCGGCACCAGCAGCAGCTTCGGCACCACCGTGGCGATGGGCGAACTGGCCCAGGCCGACGGCACGCTGAAGCCCAGCTCGACCCTGGCGGCCACCTTTGGTTCGGTTGGCGGTGCTGGCCTTGCGGCGCACGTGGTGTGCACGTCTCCCGATGCGACGGTGACCGTCGATGCCGATCCGCTGGTTTCGCCCTCGGGCGCGGGCGCTCCGACCGGTTATTCGAACACGATCAACTACTCGGCCGACGTGACCTTTACCAAGACCACCGGAAGCCTGGCGCTGTCGAACGATTCGACCGCGGCCAGCCAGTCGAGCAGCGCGCTCGGCGGCCGTCTTGCGGCGAGCGGCACCAACGTCACCGTTGCGACCAGCAACTGGCGCACGCCGAACACCGGTGACCTGCTGACCTCGGGCACCGACTATTCGGGCAAGATCGTCGTTACGATTTCGCCGCTCTAAGGCGCGGCGAGCAAAGGAGTAGCCATGATGCGCAAGCTCATGATCCTGGCAGTTCCCGCCCTTCTGGCCGCCAGCCCCGCGCTGGCCCAGTCGGGCGCGGTAACCGGAACGGTCGACATAACCGGTTCGGTTGCCGGACGCTGCATGTTCACGCTGCCCAACAAGACCATTTCGCTCGGCGAGATTTCGCTGGCGAGCAACGGCAAGCTGGACGCAAGCAAGGTCAACAACCGCAGCGAAACGCTGAACGGCTGGTGCAACAACACCGCCGCGTCGATGACCGTGACCAGTACCCAGCTGACCAACACGACCACCGCGCCGACCGGTTTTGACAACCGGGTGGATTATACCGCCACGGCGGTGACCGGTTCGGTCAGCGCCAACGACACCAGCCTGGTTGCCGGTGCCGGAACGGCGTCCAGCGTTGGTCTGTTCAGCGGGGACATCGTGGTCACGCTGTCGGGGGCGTCCTCGCCCACGAATGGTCTGATGGTTGCCGGTGCCTATACCGGCAACGTGGTTGTAACGCTCACGCCGACCGTCGCGCCCTAAGCACACGATCGGCACGAGAACAGGGAAAACCAGATGAAGCGGATACTTGGCCTTGTTGCGATCGCGGTGGCGGCTCTGCCGGCCACGGCGATGGCACAGTCCACCCAGACCGGAACGGTCGCGGTGGACGGCCGGGTTGCGCCGGTCTGCATCCTTGGCAATCCCAACCCGGCGCTGGTCGATCTTGGCCAGCTTTCCGCCGGGTCTGGCCCGCGGACCGGTCGGATCGCCGTGATCCCCTCGCACACGGTGATCCTGCCCGCGAGCTACTGCAACTTTGCCGGATCGGTCGTCACGGTCAGCGCCACGGCGCTCACCTCCAGCGATACGACTGCGCCTCAGCCGGGATTTGCCCGGGCGGTGAACTATACCGCCACGGCAACCGGCTGGGCCACCGGCGGCAGCAGCGCCACCAGCGCCGCGCTGCGCGACGGCAGCGGGGCGACCGCCAGCGGCACCGGGGCAACCCAACCGCTGCCGAGGATCGCCGACATTTCCCTGACCCTTTCCAGTTTCACCGCCCCTGGCGACCTGATCCTGGTGGCGGGCAATTACAGCGGCACCGTGGTCGTCACGCTCGGCCCGGCCGCGATCTTGAGCGGGAGCGATTGAGATGATCCGGCCCGCCTTCCTCCTCTCCGCCGCGCTGGTTCTGGCCATGCCCGGTGAAGCCGCCGCGCAAAGCGCCGCAACCAGCACCCGCAATGTCGGCGTCATCGGCACGGTTCCGGCGATGTGCTTTGCCGGGACGCTGAACGGTGACGGCAGTTTCGATCTTGGCGTGCTGGTCGATCTGACCACCGGGCAGCTCCGCACGGACCTGAGCGCCGCGCCAAAGGTGCTGGTCGGCTCGTTCTGTTCAAGCCGCAGCACGATCACGGTCAGCGCCACGCCGCTGCAGTCGCAGAACTA
>JBJTMC010000118.1:0-10852 GCA_046063325.1 Novosphingobium sp. | reverse complement strand
GCCGCGCAGGTGCTTTGAGGCCATCACGTCATAGGCCCCGCCATAGGCCTTGCGGGTGATCACGGTGATCTTGGGCACGGTCGCCTCGGCATAGGCGAACAGCAGCTTGGCGCCGTGCTTGATGATCCCGCCCAGTTCCTGCGCGGTGCCGGGGAGGAACCCGGGAACGTCAACGAAGGTCAGGATCGGGATTTCAAACGCATCGCAGAACCGCACGAACCGCGCGGCCTTTTTCGAGGAGTTGATATCGAGCACGCCGGCCAGCACCATCGGCTGGTTGGCGACCACGCCCACCGTGCGCCCCTCGACTCGGCCAAAGCCGACGATGATGTTGGCGGCGTGGGCGGGCTGGATCTCGAAGAATTCGCCTTCGTCCAGCACCTTGCGCACCACTTCGTGCATGTCGTAGGGCTGGTTGGCGTTGGCCGGGAGCAGGGTATCGAGGCTGTCCTCGATCCGGTCCCACGGGTCGCTTGTCGGCCGTTCGGGCACGCCCTCGCGGTTGTTGAGCGGCAGGTAATCGAACAGGTCGCGCGCGGTCAGCAGCGCCTCGATATCGTTCTCCAGCGCCAGGTCGGCGACCGAGGTCTTGGTGCTGTGGGTGATCGCCCCGCCCAGTTCCTCCTGGGTTACAACCTCGTTTGTCACGGTCTTGACCACGTCCGGGCCGGTGACGAACATGTAGGAGCTGTCCTTCACCATGAAGATGAAGTCGGTCATCGCGGGCGAATAGACCGCGCCGCCCGCGCAGGGGCCCATGATCATGCTGAGCTGCGGGACTACGCCGCTGGCCAGCACGTTGCGCTGGAAGATCTCGGCATAGCCGCCGAGGCTGGCCACGCCTTCCTGGATCCGCGCGCCGCCGCTGTCGTTAAGGCCGATCACCGGCGCGCCGACCTTCAGCGCGTTGTCCATGACCTTGCAGATCTTCATCGCGTGGCGCTCGGAAACCGCGCCGCCGAACACGGTGAAGTCCTGCGAATAGACATAGACCAGCCGCCCGTTGATCGTGCCGCTTCCGGTCACCACCCCGTCGCCCGGAACGGTCGTTTCGGGCATGCCGAAATCGACGCAATTGTGCTCGACATACATGTCGGTCTCTTCAAAGCTGCCCTCGTCGAGCAGGATCGAAAGCCGCTCGCGCGCGGTCAGCTTGCCCTTGGCGTGCTGCGCATCGATCCGCTTTTGCCCCCCACCCAGGCGGGCGGCGGCGCGGCGGCGTTCCATTTCGGCGATATTTGCGGACATTGAGGCCCCGTCGGAAATTGCGAAGGCTCGGGCATGGCGCGCGGGCGCGGCAATGTCCAATGTGAATTTGCAAAGTTGCGAAGCTCAAGTTTGCAAAACGCACGAAGCGCCCTAAAATCCTCCGTGTCTCCGCGCCTCCGCGTAAATCGAATATGGGTTCACGCGGAGGCGCGGAGGCACGGAGATTGCAGACCCATGTCAAAGCGTCGTATTTTTGCCGGAGAGAGATTGAAGGCGCTTCGCGCGGAGCGGGGCTTGAACCAGGCGGCGATGGGGGATTTGCTGGCGATCAGCACTTCCTATCTCTCGCAGCTGGAGAATGACGACCGCCCGCTTACTCCGGTGCTGGTCGAGCGCCTCTCCCGCGTCTTTCCGCTCGACTGGCGCGAGATCGGGGCCGGGGACGCCGAAACGCGGCTCGCCGCGCTGCGCGAGGCCAATGCCGATCCGTTGTTTGCGCAGCCGATGGATGCCGCTCATCTGGCCCGCTTTGCCGAGCAGCAGCCGGTGCTGGCTGAACGGTTCATCGCCCTGCACGAGGCCTATCGCCGCTCGGGCCAGCGGCTCGCAATGGTCGACGAGGCGCTGTCAGCCGAAACCGGTGGGATCGCGCGTCTGCCATGGGAGGAAGTGCGCGACTGGTTCCATCTGGAAAACAACTACGTCGACAGCCTTGACCGCGCGGCCGAGGCGCTGGCCGGCCGGCTGGGCGGCGTGCTCCCCGAAACCGGAGCGATCGAAGTCTATCTGCGCGATGCCCTGTCGGTCTCGCTGATCTATTCGGGGCAGGCCGGGCTGCGCTCCTACGATGCGGAAATGGGCCACCTGACGGTCGATCCGGGCCAGCCGGTCGAAAGCCGCAGGTTCCAGCTTGCCCATCAGCTCGCGGCGCTGGCGCTCAAGGATGAAATTGCCGCGGTGGTGGAGAACGCCCGGCTCAACAGCGCGGCATCGCGCCAGTTGCTGTTCGTCGGACTGTGCAACTATGCCGCGGGCGCGCTGCTGATGCCTTACCGCCGCTTCCGGGCCGAAGCGCGCGCGGTGCGGCACGACATCGACCGACTGGCCCAGACCTTTGGCACCAGTTTCGAGCAGACCTGCCACCGACTCTCCACCCTCCAGCGCGAGGATGCCAGGGGCGTGCCGTTCTTCTTCTGCCGGGTCGACATGGCCGGCAACATCACCAAACGCCATTCCGCGACCCGGCTGCAGTTCGCCCGGTTCGGCGGAGCCTGTCCGCTGTGGATCGTGCACGAGGCGGTGGCGATCCCCGATCGGATCCTGGTCCAGCTGGCCGAAACGCCCGACGGGGTGCGCTATGTCTCGATGGCCAAGGGGCTGGTCAAGCCGAGCGGATCCTACCAGCGCGCGCCGCGCCGCTATGCCGTGGCGCTGGGCTGCGAGGCGGAGCATGCCAGCGAATTCGTCTATGCCGACGGGCTGGACCTGAAAGCCGCTCCCGCCGCGACCCGGATCGGGATCAGCTGCCGGATCTGCCCGCGCGGCGATTGCGACCAGCGCGCCTTCCCGCCCAGCGACCGCCCGATCAGCGTCGATCCCGACAGCCGCGGGGTGGTGCCGTACCGGGTAGGTTAGACCTTCACGATCCCGCGATCAATCAGGCTGCGCGCGCAATCGACCGCGGTTTCCTCTGGCGGGCGCGGCTTCCAGCCCAGCACCTGCTGCGCGTGGGCCGAGCTCATCGACCGGGTCCGGCCCAACTCGCCCAGCAGCTGGCGCAGTGGCGGCATGAACCGGGCCATGACCCGTACCAGCCAATTGGGCATGACCCGGGTCGGCACCTTGCGCGCATCAGCGCCCATCCGTTCAAGCAACACACGGGCCACGTCGATAATCTTGAAGAACGGGCCGGAGCTGCCGATGAAGCGTTCGCCCCTGATCGTGTCTGCCGGAGCCTCGAGCGCCAGCACATGCAGCTGCGCGACGTCGCGGGTGTCTACCATGCAGAACCCGACATCCGGGCACGCCGGGACCTTGCCGCTGAGCAATTGCTCGAATGTCGCCACCGACGCGGCATAGTCATTGCTGTCAACCGGCCCCAGCACCGCCACCGGATTGACCGTGCAGAACTCCATGTCGGGCGCATTCGCCGCCACCCAGTCGCGCGCGGCGCGCTCGGCAATGGTCTTGGACTTGATGTAGGGCTGGACGCCGGGGGCATCGACGTTGGTCCAGTCGTTCTCGTCGTACTCGGTCTTGCCCGGCGGGTGGCCATAGGCGATCGCGGCGGCACTGCTGGTCAGCACGAAGCGCTTGATCCCTGCGCCATTGGCAGCCTTCAGCGCCCGCAACGCGCCGTCGCGCGCGGGTATGATCAGCTCGTTCTCATCCTTGGGCACGTCGGGCGGAAAGGGTGAGGCCATGTGGCAGACCGCATCGCAGCCCGCCGCAGCCTCGGCCCAACCCTCATCTTTGGTCAGGTCGGCAGCGAAGAATTTCAGCCTATCCGGCGTACCGTCCAGGATCGGGCGCAGTTCCGCCTCACGCGCCAGGCTGCGCACCGTGGTGTGGACCGTCCAGCCGCGCGCCAGCAATTGCCGGATCGTTTCGCCCGCGATGTAGCCGCTGCCACCGGTTACCAGTACCGTTCCGGCCATGTTGCCCTCCCCTAGAACCGCAGCATGATCCGCCGCGCCAGCGCGGGCGAGATCGAATGGACCAGTTGCAACAACTTGACCATGCCGACATTGGCCTCGTCATCGCCGTCCTCGATCGCATCGACGATCTGGCGCGCGCATTCCTCGGGTGGCATCTTGCCGCTGGCGCGTCCGGCGGTGAGCTTGGTTTCGACCACCGGCGGCAAGGCTTCCAGCACATGGACGCCAGTGCCTTTCAACTGGGCGCGCAGGGCCTGGGTATAGGAGCGCAGTCCCGCCTTGGTCGCACAGTAGATCGGCCCGCCTGCGCGCGGAGCAATCGCCAGCCCCGAGGTAACGTTGACGATCATCGCTTCGCCGCGGCTCTTCAGCATCGGCATCAGCCCGGTGATGAGATGGATCGGGGCGTTGAAATTGAGAAACACGGTGGCGTCGGCCGCAGCCAGATCGGGCAGGCCGGGATCGCGGAAATCGTGATCGACCCCGGCGCCGGCGTTGTTGACCAGAATGTCGATCGCCCGGCCCTTGACCGCTGCAAGCACGGCATCGACCCCGGCCTGGCTGCCCAGATCGGCCTCGATCACTTCAAACCCATCGGCGCGGGTTGCCGCGCACCGCTCGGGATTGCGGCCCTGGGTAATCACCACCGCGCCCTTTGCGCGAAGCTGGCGGATCGTCCGCGCGCCGATCCCGTCTGTCCCGCCGGTAACCAGCGCGACCTTGCCTTGCAATTGCATGGCGTTCTCCCTTGAATTTCGACCGGAACCTAAGCTTTTGGTTGCCGATTGCAACCTAGCGCATCAGCACCAGTTCTTCCGCCATCGAGGGGTGGAGCGCCACGGTCGCATCGAAATCGGCCTTGGTAAGCCGGGCCTGCACCGCGATCGCCGCGGCCTGCAGGATTTCGGGCGCGTCCGGCCCGATCATGTGGATGCCCAGCACCCGGTCGCTCGCCGCGTCGACCACCAGCTTGTAGAGGCCGCGTTCGGGTCGGCTGGCGAAGATGTTCTTCATCGGCCGGAAATCCGAGGTGAAGATCTTGACCGTTCCATAACGGTTGCGGGCCTGCCCTTCGGTCAACCCGACCGAGGCGATCGGCGGCTGCGAGAACACCGCGCTGGGCACCAGATCATGTTCGATTGCGCGCGGAGTGCCGCCGAAAACGGTATCGGCAAAGGCGTGCCCTTCGCGGATCGCGATCGGGGTCAGCTGGACCCGGTCGGTCACATCGCCCACCGCATAGATGCTGTCGCAGCTGGTTTTGCTGTAGGCGTCGACCGGGATCTCGCCGTTTTCGCCCAGCACGATCCCGGCGTTCTCCAGCCCCAGCCCGTCGGTCTTGGGCCGCCGTCCCGTGGCGACCAAAACGACATCGGCCGGGATCGGATCGTGTGTCCCGGCATGGACCAACAGCGATCCGTCGGCCTGCTTCTCGACCTTGCGGATCGGGCTGTTGAACTTGTACTCGATCCCGCGCGCCATGGTGATTTGCAGCAACCGGTCGCGCAGCGCTTCGTCATAGCCGCGCAGCAGCGTTTCGCTGCGGTTGACCACGGTGACCTGGCAGCCAAGCGCGTTGAATATCCCCGCAAATTCCATCGCGATATAGCCCGCACCCTGGACCACGACCCGCTTGGGCAGGCTCGGCAGATGGAACACCTCGTTCGAAGTGATGCAGTGCTCGTTGCCCGGGAAATCCGGCAAGACCGGCCAGGCACCAACCGCGATCAGGATGTATTTTGCCGAAACCTCACGCCCCGACGCCAGTTTCACGGAGTTCGGACCGGCAACCGTGGCGCGTTCGTGGAAATGCTCGACCTTGTTGTTGTCGAGCGTGGTGGTGTAGGCCGCCTCTAGCCGGTCAACGTCGCGCAGCACGGTATCGCGCAGCACATTCCAGTCAAAACTCATGCCCTCGACCGACCAGCCATAGTGCGAGGCGTCCTGCAGCTCCTCGGCGAAGTGCGACCCATAGACCAGCAGCTTCTTGGGCACGCAGCCCCGGATTACGCAGGTCCCGCCGATGCGAAACTCCTCGGCCACCGCTACCCGCGCGCCATGCGAGGCGGCAATCCTGCTGGCCCGGACACCGCCCGAACCGGCACCGATCACGAAAAGGTCATAGTCAAAGTCTGTCATTGGCGGGATATGGCGCGCCCGGACCCGCTTTGCCAATCGGTTTTGCTAGTCAGTGTGATAGGCAGGGTATTCTAGGCGTTGCTGCCGCTAGCTTATCCCCGCCTCGGCCAGCAGCGCTTCGGTGCTGGGATCGAACTTCGCTTCGCCGCCGACGATCGCCTTGGCGATCTCCTTGCCCAATTCGACCCCGAACTGGTCGAAGCTGTTGATCTGCATCAGCACGCCGTTGGCAAATGTGCGGTGTTCGTGGAACGCGATCAGCGACCCCAGCGTGGCCGGATTGAGATCCTCGACCAGGATCGTCGCGGATGGCCGGTCACCCGGATAGGCCCGCGCGGGGTCCTTGCTGTCCTTGCCAGCCATCAGCGCCGCGCCTTGGGCGAAGCAGTTGGCGAGCAAGTTGCGGTGGTGCGCCGGATCAAGGCTGTCACCCGGGATGATCGCGGCGATGAAATCGACCGGAACCAGATTGGTACCCTGGTGAAGCAGCTGGAACACCGCGTGCTGGGCATCGGTCCCCACCCCGCCCCAGGTAATCGGCGCGGTTGGCCCGTCGACAGGCGAACCATCGGTTTTCACCCGCTTGCCGTTTGATTCCATTTCAAGCTGCTGCAGATAGCTTGGCAGCAGGTGCAACCGTTCGTCATAGGCAAAGCAGGCGCGGGTCTGGCAGCCGCGCAGCCGGGTGTAGTACTGATCCGCAAAGGCCGCGCGCAGCGGCAAGTTGGCAAGGCCATCGGTTTCGAGGAAATGCCGGTCGATCGCCGCAGCCCCATCGAGAAATTCGGCAAAGTCGTCCCAGCCAAGCGCGAGGGCGATCGGAAAGCCGATCGACGACCACAGCGAATAGCGCCCGCCGACGCTCTCCGGAAACGGCAGGACGCGGGTTTCATCGACCCCCCATTCGACCGCCTTGTCAGGATTGGCGGTCAGCGCCACGACCCGGCCATAAGGATCGCCGACTCCATGCTGGCGCAGCCAATCCAGGGTCGATTCCGCGTTGGTCATTGTCTCGGTGGTGGTGAAAGTCTTGGAAGCGACTGCGACCAGCGTGCTTGCCGGATCGCAGCCCTTGAAGGCGGCTTCCAGCGCACAGCCGTCGATATTGGAGACGACGTGAACGTCTACTTTGGCGCCGTCGCGGGTCAGCGCGTCGATCGCCAGCGCCGGGCCGAGCGCCGAACCGCCGATGCCGATGTGGATCAGGTGCTTGACCTCGCCCAGCACCCTGGCGTGGATCGCCTCGACCAGGCCCTTCATCCGCAGATGCAGCGCGGTCGCCTCTTCGATTGAAGTGTCACGGCCCACGCCGCGCTGGGCGGTGTGTTCGACCGCGCGGTGTTCGGTGACGTTGATCGGCTCGCCCGCAAACATTGCGCCGCGCAGCTGCTTGAAGCGGGCCTCCTCGGCCAGCACCTCAAACGCAGCGCCGTGGGCGGCATCAAGGTGCGTCTTTGACCAGTCGAAGCGCACCGCACCGCCCGGCAGATCAAGTTTCGACGACCAGGCGGCAACCCGGCCGGCATCGGCAAACAGTTGCTGCAGCGTCGGCTTCTCCAATGCTTCAAGCGCGTCCCATGCCGCTGAAACCGCCTCGCTCATCGTCTTGCTCCTGCCTTTGATCGAAAGCGGCTATGCCTGTTGGCACGCGCAAGGCCAAGCAGGGAAAACGTATTCAATCCGCGCGAACCTATAGCACTTGACGCGCGCGCCAGAGGCCAACATGGAAAGCGCGATGAACGAAACCACCCCCCAGGCTCCGGCCGCTGTCTCTATCGAAACCGCCAAACCGGCAAAACCGGCGAAGAAAGAGGATTCGTTCCCGGTCTTCATCCTCAAGCTGGCGGCGGTGGTAATCCTGTTCCGCAGCTTCATCTTTGCGCCGTTCTACATCCCCAGTGAATCGATGCTGCCGCGGCTGGTCAACGGCGATTATCTGCTGCTGGCCAAGTGGCCCTATGGCTATTCGCGCAAGTCCCTGCCGCTGGGCGTGCCGCTGCTGCCCGAAAGCCGGATCCTGGCGTCCATGCCGAAGCGCGGCGACGTGGTGGTATTCAAGAACCCGCCGCTGGCCCAGGATGACTGGATCAAGCGGGTGATCGGCCTGCCGGGCGATACCGTGCAGATGAAGGGCGGTCAGCTGTGGCTCAACGGTCAGCCGATCCCCAAGGAACAGCTCGCCGATTTCGAAGTCGCAATCAGCCCCAACACGCGGTGCTATTCCACCCAGTTCGAAGCCAAGAACGACGCGGGAGAGGACGTTTGCCGCTATCCGCAGTTCAAGGAAACCCTGCCGGGCGGCAAGACCTACAACGTGCTAGACCTTGGCCCGCGGCCCAAGGACGATACCGACCCGGTGGTGGTCCCCGAAGGCCACCTGTTCCTGATGGGAGACAACCGCGACAATTCCGAGGACAGCCGCTTCCCGGCCGAAGTCGGCGGCGGAATCGGGCTGGTCCCGGTTGATAACGTGATCGGCCGCGCCACGGTGATGATGTGGTCGACCGATGGCGGGGCGGAATGGCTAAAGCCCTGGACCTGGTTCACCGCCGCGCGGTGGAACCGGATCGGCGGAACCTTCTGAGGCGCTGTGCTGGGGTCTGAAACCCATGCGTTTCTCACCGCGCTCGCCGGTCGTCCACCGGCCGACGAAGCGCTGTGGCTGGAAGCCCTGACCCACGGCAGCACCGGGGCGGCGCGCGACTATCAACGGCTGGAATTCCTGGGCGACCGGGCGCTGGGCATGGTCATCGCCGAATGGCTCTTCAAGCTGGACGGCGCGGATGAAGGCAAGCTCTCGCAGCGGCTCAACGCGCTGGTCAGCCGCACAACCTGCGCCGCGGTTGCGCGCACGATCGGGCTTGGCCAGCACATCCGGCTTGGCAAGCAGGCCCGCGACGATGGCGGGCAGGATAGCGACAATATTCTGGGCGACGTAATGGAGGCGCTGATCGGCGCCTGCTTCGTGACCCAGGGGTTCGAGGCCACCGCCGACATGGTCCGCCGCCTGTGGAAGGACCAGGTTGCCGGGCAGGCCGGCAAGTCCAAGCACCCCAAATCCGCCTTGCAGGAATGGGCCGCGGGCAACCGCCGCAAGATGCCCGAATACCGCCTGGTCGAACGCTCCGGCCCCGATCACGCCGCGCGCTTTACCGTGGCGGTCAGCGTGCGCAACGTGGGCGAGGTCGAGGCGACCGGCACCTCGATGCGCGATGCCGAAACCGCAGCTGCGGCGGCATTCATGGAACGATTTGGTTGAGCCGGTTCGGGCTTCGACAAGTCCCGCATGAGCGGGTATTGAAAGCAATGACCGAAATTCCGTTTCCCCTTCCCGCTCAGGCCGAGCCTGTCGAAACCCCCTCTTGCGAAGGCCCCACCCAATGACCCAGCACTGCGGCCTCGTTGCCGTTCTCGGCGCGCCCAATGCAGGCAAGAGCACGCTGGTCAACGCCCTGGTCGGTCAGAAGGTGGCGATCGTTTCCGCCAAGGCTCAGACCACCCGCGCCCGGCTGATGGGGATCGCCCTCGAAGGCAAAACCCAGATCATCCTGGCCGATACCCCCGGGCTGTTCGAACCCAGACGCCGCCTGGACCGGGCGATGGTCAACGCCGCCTGGGAAGGCGCGGCAGAGGCTGACGCGATCCTGCTGGTGGTCGATGGCCGCAAGAAGAAGCTCGATTACCTCGATGCCATCCTGGGCAGCCTTCAGGGTCGGCCCGAGCGCAAGATCCTGGTGCTCAACAAGGTCGATGAAACCGCCAAGGAACCGATGCTGGTGACCGCGCAGAAACTCGCCGGAGAAGGCCAGTTCGACGAGGTGTTCTTTGTCTCGGCCCTGACCGGAGACGGGGTTCCAGAGCTCAAGACCCGCCTTGCCGCGCTGATGCCCGAAGGGCCGTGGCACTATCCCGAAGACCAGGTCTCCGACGCCAGCGAACGCCTGCTCGCCTGCGAAATTACCCGCGAGCAGCTCTACCGCCAGCTCCACGACGAATTGCCCTATGACAGCACGGTGCGGCCCGAAAGCTACACCGTGCGGAAGGACGGATCGATCGAAATCCACCAGCAGATCGTCATTGCCAAGGGCAGCCAGAAAGGCATCGTGCTGGGCAAAGGCGGATCAAAGCTGAAGTCGATCGGCGAAGCCGCGCGCAAGGAACTGGCCGAGCTGTTGGGGGTGAAAGTCCACCTGTTCCTCCACGTCAAGGTCGACGAGGGGTGGAGCGACGACAAGGAAATCTACGAAGAACTTGGGCTGGATTGGGTGCGCTAGCGCAGCTTCGCAATCCCGATCCCGTCGGCCTTAGCCCGCTCCTTGGTCGATTCCTCACTGCGGTTGAGCGCCTTGGCGATTTCCTTCAGGCCCTTGCCCTTACCCGCCAACGTGCGCAACTTAGCCACTTCGTCGGCTTTCCACGGCTGGCGGTGCTTGGTGAATTGTTCGGCCATCAATCCGCCTTTTTCTTACCAGCCGCCTTCTTGGGCGCCGCTTTCTTCTTTGCCGGAGCCTTCTTGCGCCCCCCCTTCTTGGCCGGACCCTTCGCGGCCTTTTCGGTGATCAGCACCACGGCTTCCTCGGCGGTCAGATCTTCGGGCTTCTTGTCGCGCGGGAGGGTGGCGTTGGTGGTGCCGTCGGTCACATACGGCCCATACCGGCCTGCCATCAGCTTCATCTCGCCGCCGCTTTCGGGGTGCGGGCCAAAGATCTTGAGCGGTTCGGCCGCGGCCCGTGCGCCCCTGCCCCCGCCGTTCGCCGCTTCGGCCAATTTGGCAACCGCGCTGTTCATGCCGGTTTCAAATATTTCGGCGGTCGAGCGCAGCTTGGCATACTTGCCGTTATGCGCGA
>JBJTMC010000117.1:0-6566 GCA_046063325.1 Novosphingobium sp. | reverse complement strand
AGGGCCGGTGGGAAATCTTTACCCACGGTGGCCGCAAACCGACCGGGATCGACGCGGTGGAACATGCCGTGCGGCTGGCGCAGCTCGGCGCGGGCGAATTGCTCGTCACCTCGATGGACGGGGATGGGACCAAGGCCGGTTATGACCTCCAACTCACGCGCCGGATCGCCGATGCCGTATCGGTGCCGGTGATCGCCAGCGGCGGTGTCGGCAAGCTGGAACATCTGGTCGAGGGCGTCACCAAGGGCCACGCCAGCGCGGTGCTGGCGGCCTCGATCTTCCATTTCGGCACCCACACCATTGCCGAAGCCCATGCAGCGCTGCGCGCATCGGGGATTCCCGCGCGCGGCTAGATTACAGTTTCATGAACAAAATCAGCGCGTCCCGGCATGGGACGGGGCCGATTTCGCGGTTGCACAGGTTATCTAACCGCCACATGGCCGGGGACATGCAGGCTGCCTCTTCCGCCCTCGCCGTACTGGCGGCATTGATCGCGACGCCTGCCTTCGCGCAGTCGGGCGGCTCGGCAATTCCCGATCCGTCGGGCATTACCCTGTTCGGACTCGGTCTGGCTGGGGTCTGGGTTGGCCGCCGCTTTTCGCGCCGCCCGCCCGAAGACTGATCGCTCCGGCTTGACCTGATCCGCGCCGCGCCGCATGGCCGCAGCCATGGATAGCCTGTCCCGTCTTGCCGCCACCATCGCCGCGCGCCGCAATGCCGATCCCGAAACCAGCTGGGTCGCCAGGCTCAACGCCCGCGGGCTTCCGGTGATCGCCCGCAAACTGGGTGAAGAAGCGGTGGAAACGGTTGTCGCCGCGCTCTCGGGCAGGCGCGAAGAATTGATCGGCGAAGCGGCCGACACGCTGTTCCACCTGCTCGTCCTGCTCGACGCCAAGGGAGTCAGCCTGGATGAGGTGCTGGCAGAACTCGACCGCCGCGACGGGACCAGCGGAATCGCCGAGAAAGCCAGCCGGAGCCTGTAGCATGCCGATCGACGCCACTCTGCCCTATGACGATCAGAACATCTTCGCGAAAATCCTGCGCGGGGAAATCCCGAACAAGACCGTCTTTGAGGACGAATGGGCGCTGGCGTTCCACGACATCAACCCGCAGGCCCCGCTGCACGTGCTTGTGATCCCCAAGGGTTCCTATGTAAGCTGGGATGACTTTTCGGCCCGGGCTTCGGCAGAGGAAATCGCGGGCTTCGTCCGCGCCGTTGGCCAGGTCGCGCGCGAGGCCGGGCTGGTCGAGCCGGGTTACCGCCTGCTCGCCAATATCGGCGGGCACGGACATCAGGAAGTCCCGCACCTGCACGTCCACCTGTTCGCCGGACGCCCGCTGGGACCGATGCTGGCACGCTGAAACGTATCCTTAGCTGACAAGTTGGTGCTGCCACGCGGCCACCCGAGTGTCCGGGCTTGCCCTGCGACTCGCGCACTTGCTAAGGCTCTGCGGCGATGACTGCCTTTCCCGCCCCGCCTTCCGGCCTGATTGATGGCAAGCTGCACCGTTTCGCGGTGCGCGCCTATTTCGAGGATACGGACCTTTCGGGCGTGGTCTATCACGCCAACTACCTGCGCTGGTTCGAACGCGCCCGCAGCGATTTTGTGCGCCTGCTGGGGATCGACCAGCGCGCGGTGAACGAAAGCGGCGAGGGCGCCTTTGCGGTTACCGACCTGACGATCCGCTATGCCGCCCCAGCCCGGCTCGATGACGCCGTGCTGATCGAGACGACCTGCGAGGATCTTGGCGCGGCCAGCTGCCGGATGCACCAGAAGGCCTTGCGCGAGGACGGCAAGCTGCTGTCCGAAGCGCGACTGCGGGTCGGGTTCGTTTCTCCCGAAGGCCGTCCGCGCCGGATGCCCGATGCCTGGCGCGCGGCCTTTGCCTCCATCCTGATCGAAGGAAATTCATGACCGTCCTTGCGCTTTACGCCACCGCTGCCGCCCAAGCCGCGCCGGCCACGCTTTCGGGCCACCTCAACCCGGTAAAGCTGTTCCTCGATGCCGATATCGTGGTCCAGGTGGTAATGGCCGGCCTGCTCATCGCCTCGGTCTGGGTCTGGGCGATCATCCTCAGCTTCACCTTGCGCTATGGCCGGATCGTCAAGGCGAGCGATGCCTACGAACGCGAATTCTGGCGGGCGACCGACATCGATGCGCTCAACGCCGAACGCGGCAAGGGCGATGTGCCCTCCGCCCGGATCGCCGCGGCCGGCCTGTCCGAATGGCGCCGCTCGGTCAACGGCAAGGCGCTCGACAAGGATGGCACCCGCCAGCGCCTCGCCACGGCCATGGACGGCGCTATAGCGCAGGAAGCCGACAATCTGGCCGAACGGCTCAACTTCCTGGCCACGGTCGGCGCGGTCGCCCCGTTTGTCGGGCTGTTCGGGACGGTCTGGGGGATCATGAATTCGTTCTTCTAGATCGGCCAGCAGCAGAATTCCTCGCTTGCAGTGGTTGCCCCTGGGATTTCGGAGGCGCTGTTCGCCACCGCGATCGGTCTGTTCGCGGCGATTCCGGCGGTGATCGCCTACAACCGCCTGTCGCACCGGGTGAACCAGATCGAAGCCCGCCTGCAGCGCTTCGCCGACCGTTTTCACGCCAGCCTCAGCCGCGAGCTGGAGGGGCTCTGATGGGTATGGGGACCACCCCCAACCGGCGCGCCCGGCGCGGGCGCGCGCCGATGGCGGAGATCAACGTTACCCCGCTGGTCGACGTGATGCTGGTGCTGCTGATCATCTTCATGGTCACCGCCCCGCTCTTGAGCGCCGGGGTGCCGCTCGACCTGCCCGACAGCAAGGCCAATGCGCTGGAGCACGAGCAGAAGGAAGTAAGCCTTTCGATCACCACCGACGGGATGGTCTATCTGGGCGAGGACGCGGTTGCCCCCGGCACGCTGGGGGCCAGGCTGGCGGCCATCCCTCGCGATGCCCAGGGCAAGCCGCCACTGATCCTTTTCCGCGCCGACCGTTCGCTGACCCACGGCCAGGTGATGGAGGTTCTGGGCGAGCTGAACCACGCCGGGTTCAATTCGGTCTCCTTCGTCACCGGCCAACAGGCCGCTGCCCCGGTCACCCCGGGTTCAGAAGCGGGGCAATAGCCGTTTACCATGACCGCCCGCGTGCTCAGTTCTGACGAAAGGGTCGGCCTTGGTCTGGCCGCGCTGGGGCACGCCGCCTTGATCGCATTGCTGGTTTCCTATCGCCCGGCACCCCCACCGCCCCCGCCTGAGCGAATGACCGTGACGCTGAGCGACCAGACCGGCGCCGTCTCGACCTCGCCCGAGCCGCGTGCCCAGCCCGCACCCGACAAGGGGCCCGAGATCGGTGAACCGGCGCCCGCGCCGGAGCCTGTTCCGGCCCCGCAGGCCCAGCCACAACCCCGCCCGACGCTGGCACCGCCGGCGCCGCGCCCCAGCGCTACCGCCGCCGCAAAGGCTCCGGTAAAGCCCGCGCCCGCCGCCCAGCCGCCCCGCGCGCAGCCCGCCAGGCCCCAGCCGACGAAGGCCGGGGCCAGCCAGTTCGATTCGGTGTTCGGCAAGGGGATACCCGGCGGGGCCACCGGCAAATCGCAGAATGCCCCGGCCTCGCAGGCTTCGGCTCAGCAGGTCGCCTCGTGGTCCTCATCGATCAACGCCCGGGTCCGCGGGCCGTGGAATTCCTGCCCGGTCAGCGGGCTCGATGTGAACCGGTTGCGGGCCTCGGTGCGCTTCACTCTTGACCGCAGCGGCCGGGTGCTGGGGATCGAGGATTTCGACGTTACCGGCGTGACCGATGCCAACCGTGCCCAGGTTCGGCCGTTCAAGGACTGCGCGGTGCGGGCGATCAAGCTGGCCGCACCGTTCACCGGCCTGCCGCCGGAATTCTACGACCAGTGGATGAACCGCAAGCTCAATTTCTCGAAACAATAGGGACCGCGCCGTGAAGAAACTGATCCCACTCCTGATCGCCGCCGCGCTTCCCGCTTCGGCGCTGCTGGCCCAGACGGCCGCGCCGAAGCCCGCGACCACCACCGGCCCGACCGAAGTTGAGGAAGACGTGGTCGGTACGCTCGAGGCCAACGATGCCCGGATCGCGATTCCGGCCTTCGCCACCAATGCCGACGTTCCAACCCAGACCAGCGCGGGCAGCACCTCGACGCTGGGCTTCTCGGTCGCGGGCGTGATCTTCGCGGACCTGCGCAACAATGGCCTGTTCAAGCCGACCGGGCCTTCGGCGCTGCCGCGCCCGGCCCTCGCCCAGGTCCAGGCGCCGGACTATGGCGGGTGGAAGGGCCGCGGGGCCGACATGCTGGTCCAGGGCTATGTCCGCGCCGAAGCGGGCGGCAACGTCACCGTGGGCTGCTATCTCTTCGATGTCGGTCTGGGCCAGCGGCTCGCCGCGGCGGGCTGGACCGTGGCCCCCGGTGAATGGCGCCGGGCCGCTCACAAGTGTGCCGACATGGTCTATTCCCGGCTCAGCGGCGAAAGCCCGTTCTTTGACAGCCGGATTGCCTATATCGCGGAAACCGGGCCCAAGGACCGGCGGATGAAGCGCCTGGCGATCATGGATTCGGACGGGCAGAACCACCGCTATCTGACCACCGGACAGACCATCGCGCTGACCCCGCGCTATTCGCCCGATTACCGGCGGATCCTCTATCTGAGCTATTACAACGGCAGCCCGCGGATCTATGTCTATGATCTGGCGGCAGACCGGCAGGACCTGCTGCTGAAATCGACCAACCCGCTGTTCGCCCCGCGCTGGTCGCCTGATGGCAAGTGGATCCTCTATTCGATGGCGATCGGCGGCAACACCGATGTCTACAAGATGCCGTCGACCGGCGGTGCATCGGTCAAGCTGACCGACGCGCCGGGGATCGACATCGGCGGATCGTTCAGCCCCGACGGCAGCCGAATCGTGTTCGAAAGCGATCGCAGCGGCAGCCAGCAAGTCTATGTGATGAACGCCGATGGATCGAACCAGAAGCGGATCAGCTTCTTTGGCGGCCGATCGGCAACGCCGGAATGGAGCCCGCGCGGCGATCAGATCGCCTTTACCCACATCGGCGGCAATTTCCGCATCGCGGTGATGGATCCTTCCGGGGGGAACCTGCGTTTCCTTACCGACAGCTGGCAGGATGAAGCGCCGACCTGGGCGCCCAACGGCCGGGTGATCCAGTTCTTCCGCACCGCCCGAGGCAGCGGCAAGACCGGGATCTGGCAGGTCGACCTGACCGGGCGGAACGAGCGCAAGCTGGAAACCCCGGTTGACGGCAGCGATCCCGCCTGGGGCCCGCTGCGGCAATGATTGCCGGTATGACCGGATTGACAGCTCGGGGGCGAGACGAAAAGTTAAAGGCAAAGGAGAAGACCATGAAAACCCGCGCCACCGTAACCGTGCTGCTGGCCGCCGGCCTTGCGCTGTCAGCCTGTTCGAAAAAGGCGCCCAAGGCGCTTCCGCCTGATCCGGGCGGGACCACCACCAGCCAGACCACGACCGACACCGGCGCTCCGGCCCCGGGCAGCCAGGCCGATTTCGTGGCGACGCTAATGGGCCAGGACACGATCTATTTCGATACCGACCGCTACAACATCGACGCGACCGACCAGGCCGCGCTGGCGGCGCAAGCGCAGTGGCTGCAGAAGTATCCGGCCAAGCGTCTGACGATCGAAGGCCATGCCGACGAACGCGGCACCCGCGAATACAACCTGGCTCTGGGTGAGCGCCGCGCAAATGCGGCGAAGAACTATCTGGGCAGCCTGGGCGTCGATCCGGCGCGGATCACCACGGTATCCTATGGCAAGGAACGCCCGGTGGCGCTGGGCAGCGACGAGCAAAGCTGGGCCAAGAACCGCCGTGCCGTGACGGTGACGATCGACTGATTGGTATGGGCGGGGCCACCGGCCCCGTCCACCCGCTCAGTTCAGAATCGGCAACAGATGGAACGCCTGGGGCAGCGGCACCAGCGCCGCGCTGACCGGGATCTGCGTGCGCGCATCATGGGCCAGCTGGACGCCGGCTTCCTGACCCAGCAGCACGAAGCTGACCATGGCCAGAACAGATACCGCGATCGACAAGGCGAGTTGCTTGCTCATGAAAATGCCCTCGCTGTGGCATATGGTTAAGACTGCGCCCCGGATCAAGCCCCCTTGCGGCGGATCGGCGGATCGGCGTTTGGACCCTTGCGCAGCCGCGGCGGACTGGCCTATCGCGGAGTGATGGCCCGCGCGAGCAGATCTGACAATTGGGGCTTTCCCCGCTGGGGCGGCTACGGCGGCAGCCGCGAGGCGACCCAGGTTCGCCTGTGCGACCGCCATGGCTGCAACGAACCGGGCAATTGCCCCGCACCCAAAAGCCCCAACAGCCCGGAACGCTGGATGTTCTGCCAGCGCCATGCCGCGGAATACAACGCCGGATGGGACTATTTCGCCGGGCTCGACGCCGAGGAAGCCGCTGCGCGCGAGGCCGAGGAAACCCGCGACAATTCCGGCTACCACGAAGCCGCGCACTATGGCTGGGCCGGTTCGGGCGATGGCACCCGCAGCCGCGACGAGCTGCGCGCGCTCGACCTGCTGGAACTGAC
>JBJTMC010000021.1:0-8147 GCA_046063325.1 Novosphingobium sp. | reverse complement strand
CAGCTTGCCCGGATTGGTCCCCGACAAAGCCAGCCGCGCACCCTGCCGCGCCAGGGCGTGGCTGATCGCCGAGCCGATCCCCCCGGCAGCGCCGGTGACGAGGGCGGTCATTCCGGAAAGGTCAAACATGCGGTGTTCCATCGTCACAGATCCTTCGCCAGGGCTTCGATATCAGCCATTGTCACAACACTCGTCACCGAAACAACGGCAACGCTGCGGCCGATCATCGGGCCGAGGACCTTGCCGCCAAGTTCGACAAAGCTGTCGACGCCCGCATCCTTCATCGCGATCACGCTTTCGCGCCAACGGACCCGGCCGCAGACCTGTTCGACCAGCAGGCGCTGCACCTCCGCCGGGTCGCTGGCGATCGCGGCGGTGACGTTGGCAAAGACCGGCACGGTGAGCGGCCCCGGCGGGGTCTGGGCGAGCGCTTCTGCCATGGCGTCGGCGGCAGGCTGCATCAACGGGCAGTGAAACGGCGCGGAGACCGGCAGCAGCACGCCGCGCTTGATCTCGAAGTCCTTGACCATGGCCACCGCGCGCTCGATCGCGGCCCGGTGTCCGGACAGCACCACCTGGGTCGGATCGTTGTCATTCGCGACCGTGCAGACCTCGCCCTTAGCCGCCGCATCGGCCAAGGCCTGCGCCTTGGTCACATCGGCGCCGAGCAGCGCGCACATCGCCCCGACCCCGACAGGCACCGCGGCCTGCATCGCCTGCCCGCGCAGCTTGAGCAGCCGCGCCGTATCGGCCAGGCTGAACGCCCCCGCGGCGCACAGCGCGGTGTATTCGCCCAGGCTGTGCCCGGCCACGAAATCGGCTTTCTGGGCAAGCGTGATCCCGCCTTCCTTCTCCAGCACCCGCAGCACCGCGATGGCATTGGCCATGATCGCGGGCTGGGCATTTTCGGTCAGGGTCAGGGTCTCTTCCGGCCCTTCGGCCATGATCGCCGACAGCTTTTGACCTAGCGCGTCGTCGACTTCCTGGAAAACCTCGCGCGCGGCGGGGCTGGCGGCAGCAAGGTCCACGCCCATGCCGACCTTCTGGCTGCCCTGACCCGGGAATACGAACGCTCTCATGCAAATACTCCTCTTAGCGGGGTCCGCGCCTATTGCCCGGCAAAGCTGCGGGCAAGCCCGAAGGGCACAATTGTGTTGTCGATATCATGGCCGATCCCGGCCCGGCCCAGATAGGGGATCGCATGCCGATCGCACCAGTGACGGGCGATATCCTCGACGCTGTGGCCGAATTCCACCTCGTTCACCGGCACATCCCCGACCCGTCCCAGCCGCAGCCCGGCCACCCCGCCAAGGTGTGCGGTGACGTGGAAGAACAGACGGTCGACCGCGTAGTCGTACTCGCTGACCTCTTCCACCAGTACCACGTGCCCGGCCAGCCCCGGCATCAGCGGCGTGCCGCAGATCATGGCAAGGGTAATCAGGTTGAAGGCCGCAGCCGGATGGTGATCGAGGCCAGGTTCTATCCCGCCGGTTTCGCCCGCGATGAACCCCAGAACCCGGCGCACCGCGGCATCGCCGCCGGCGCGGCGGATGTCGGCCGGCATCGACGCGTGGATCGGACGGCCCAGTTTCTGGCGATAGAGCCCGCCGAGCAGATAGCCGCCGTCCGAATAGCCCAGAAACGCCTTGTCCTGCGCCGCGGAATCGAACCGCGCAAGCGCATCCTCGGCAATCCGGTTGGAGCCGTAACCGCCCCGCGCGAACCAGACCGCGTCAAAAGCGGGATCATTGGCGCATTCGACCAAGGTGTCGAGCCGCTGGCGGTCGGTCCCGGCAAAATGGCCGCTTTCCAGAAAGCATTGCGGGTGAAAATCCAGGTCGATCCCGGGAAACTCGTCCGCCAGGGCCGAAACGCGCGCCGCGTCATCCGGGGTAATCGAACGGGAGGGGGCGCAAATCGCGATCCGGGTCATGGTGCTTCCTAACCCGGTTGCGCTGGCACGGACAGTTGTCTTTTGAATTTGGGGCGCATACCGCAGCGCGCATGACCGATCTTACCTCCTACCCCTGGTTTTTCTGCGGCATCGGCGGATCGGGCATGCTGCCGCTCGCGCTGATCCTCAAGGGCGAAGGCGCCGAGGTGGCCGGATCGGACCGCAGCCGCGACCAGGGGCGCACGCCGGAAAAGTTCGCCTGGCTGGAAAGCCTGGGCTTTGCCCTGCACCCGCAGGACGGCAGCGGCGTGGTTTCGGCCGAGCAGACCCTGGTCGCCTCCGGCGCGGTCGAAGATACCGTGCCCGAAGTGGTCCGGGCGCGCGAACTGGGCTGTCCGCGGATGTCCCGCGCCGAATTGCTTGCCGCGCTGTTCAACGCTGCGCCGACCGGGATCGCGATCGGCGGGACCAGCGGCAAGAGCACAGTGACCGGCATGACCGGCTGGATCATGGACCGGGCGGGCAAGGACCCGACGATCATGAACGGCGCAGTGATGAAGAACTATGCGGGGCCGGATGCACCGTTTGCCAGCGCGCGCGTGGGCGGCGGCGGGGTGTTCGTATCCGAAGTTGATGAAAGCGACGGGTCGATTGCGCTTTACCGGCCGAAGGTGGCGGTGCTGCTGAACGTCAGCCTCGATCACAAATCGATGGATGAACTGCGCCAGCTGTTCGGCGATTTCCTGCGCACGACCAGCATCGGAGTGATCAATCTCGACGATCCGGAAGCCGCCGCCCTTGCACCCGAATATACCCCGTGGCTGGGCTATGGAATCGGCAACCCTGCCGCGGAAATCGGAGTGGTCGACGGCAGCATCATGGACGAATCCTTTGCGATTTCCGCCACGGTGATCGACCGGCGCGATGCCGGCCAGCACGCGCTACGGCTGAAAGTGCCCGGGCGGCACAATCTGTCCAACGCGCTGGCCGCAGTGGCCGCCGCCTGCGCCGCGGGTGTATCGGTGGCCGATGCGGTCGACGCGCTTGGCAGCTATGCCGGGCTTTCCCGCCGGTTCGACGTGATCGGCACCAGCCCTTCGGGGATCACGGTGATCGACGATTTCGGGCACAACCCGGACAAGGTCGCCGCCACGCTTGCCACGCTCAAGGCCCAGCCAGGCCGGGTGATCGCGTTCTTCCAGCCGCACGGCTACGGTCCACTGCGGCAGATGGGGAACGAACTGGCCGGAACCTTTGCCCGCTTGCTCGGCCCGGATGACGTCACGATCTTGTGCGACCCGGTCTATTTCGGCGGCACCGTCGACCGCAGCGAGGGCAGCGAACGGATCACCGGACTGATCGCAGCGGCGGGCGGCACGGCCGAATACATTCCTTTGCGCGAAGACTGCGCCGCGCGCATTGTTGCCATTGCCCGCCCGGGCGATCGCGTGGTGATCATGGGCGCGCGCGACGATACGCTGACGCTTTTCGCGGCCGAACTGCTCGCGCTGCTGCCTTAACCCTTAAGCAAGCCCATCAGGGTAGTCTTGTTCCCCGGATTGACGGGTGCCAAGGCCATGCAAAACCAGCAGAATACAACTCCGCCCAACATCAGCCCGGCCGTTCGCGCGCTTGGGACCGTAGTCGGCGCGATCATTATCTACACGATCGCCAGCGCGGTGGTGCCGGGTGGCAGCGGAACGTTCAGATCCGAATCGAAGCAGACGCGCAGCGCCCTTGTTGCCGATCCGGAGGAAGACGGCGATGACAACCTCTGGGGCGCGAACACCCGCGGAACGCATCCTTCCGCAGATCGAACCGCGATCGCAAAGGCCCGCGCCCGTGCCGAGGCCCGGCGCAGCAGCGAAACACTGTCCGATGACTCCGGCCCGCGTTCGGGCACTCCGATGTACGATGCCGGGCGCGACGGAGGCTGGGGTTCGAACTGAACCGTGCCCCAATCGAACCCATCGGCCGCCGATTTCGCCATTTTCTTCAACCGCTTCGGGTACGAGCTGCGGATCGGCGCACTTGCCTTGTTTGCCGTGGTGATCGTTGCCCCATTCCTGACCGGGGGCGATCCCGCGCCGCAGCCGACGCCGCCCTATCCGCTTGCGTTAATCGCTTCCCCGGATGAACCCTTGATGGCGGAAGCGATCCACATGGCCCAGGCGCCCAACGCCGAGGACGGGCCCTGGGCAGCAGGCGCGAACCGGCACGGCGCCACCCGCCGCTTTACCACCGCGCACGGATCAATTGTGCTTAGCGAAGGCGAAGTCGCCGCGGCCAACTCCTTTTACCCGCAGCTCAAGGCCAATCCTTCGATCGCTCTCTCGAATTCGCGGCGCACCGGCAATCCGATCGGCGAACAAGCGGGGGACAGCGGCGATTGATCTCAGGCCTCGGCCCCGGTTCTCAGCTTCAGGGCGTTGTGCAGCACTACTGCAATGACCGCGCCGATCGCCAGTCCCGCGGCGCCCGATAGTGCGGCACCGGTCAACCAGCCGAGCACCCCGCCAAGCATGCCGGTGGCGTGCTCGACCGCGTGCTGGGCCGCGTGGACCAGGTCAGACGGGCCGTGCAGCCCCAATTCGTGCAGCCCGTGGATCACGATCTGTCCGCCGACCCACAGCATCGCCAGAGTGCCGACGCCTGAAAGCAGCGTCAGCAGGCGCGGCATGGCCTGAACCATTCCGCGGCCCAGTTTGCGCGTGACGGCGCCCGAACGGTTTTCCGCCAGGTGCAGGCCGATATCGTCCATCTTCACGATCAGCGCGACCGCGCCATAGACCGCGATGGTGATCACCACGCCGACCAGCGCCAGGATGATCGCGCGGCTCAGCAGCGGTTCGCCCGCCACTTCGGCCAGGGCAATCGCCATGATTTCTGCCGACAGGATGAAGTCGGTCCGGATCGCACCGGTAATCCGCTCTTTCTCGAACTCCGCGGCGTTTTCGATCGTGTCGCCCAGGGTTTCGCCATGTTTCGATCCGCCCAGCTTCTCGATCACCTTTTCAGCGCCTTCGAAGCACAGGTACAGACCGCCCAGCATCAGCAGCGGGGTGACCGCCCAGGGCAGGAACTGGCTGAGCAGCAGCGCCGCGGGCAGCAGGATTACCAGCTTGTTGCGAAGGCTGCCCAGCGCAATCGCCTTGATGATCGGCAGTTCGCGGTCCGGCGTGAAATCGGTGACATAGGAGGGGGTAACCGCCGCGTCGTCGATCACCACGCCGGCCGCTTTGGCTCCGGCCTTGGTCGCGGCCACGCCGACATCGTCGAGGCTTGCCGCTGCAACCTTGGCAATCATCGCGACATCATCAAGCAGGGCAACTAGGCCGGATGGCATGGAACGGGCAACTCCTGGGTGAACCTTCCCGTTCTGTGCGGAACTTGCCGGGACCTGGCAAGGCCTCGCGGCGATTAATCGCGCAGCAGCCGTTCCAGCAGCACCACATGCGGATCGCCTTCAACCCCATGCGGGGTAAAGCCTTTTTCCCGCTCCAGTGCGATTGCCGCATGGTTTTCGCGGTCCTCGATCGAGATCACTCGGCGCAGCCCCCGGTGCTTTGCGGCGTCGGCGATGACATCAAGCAGCGCCCAGCCCACGCCCTTGCCGCGCCAGTTGCTGCACACAGCAATCGCCACTTCACCGGTATCGAGCGCATTGTCGCAGGCCAGAAGCGCGTGGCCGACCACGGTATCGCTCGCCTCGTCGAAGGCGATGAAGCTTTCGGTGCGGAAATGATCGACCTCGACCATCGGCACCAGTTGCTCGTGGCTCAGGTGGTTGTGCGCGGAAAGGAAGCGGAACCGGCGATCCTCGTTGCTGACCCGGTCGAAGAAATCGGCCAGCAGCGGTTCGTCTGCCGGAGTGACCGGACGCACCGCGATGGTCTTGCCCGAACGGGTGCGGATTTCCTGGATTTGCGGAACGGTTTGCTCGGCCAGCATGGCTATCTCCTTTTGCAATGCAGCATTTGTTAGCGCTTGCAGCATGAATTTCATTGACGTGGCGCAAGTTCGCTGTCGCAAATGCACAAGCCGGACGCAGCCGCGGCCCGTTATCGAACCGGCCTGTTTTGCGAAGCGGGGTTTCAGTGCAGATTGATCGACGCCAGTGTCTGGGAAGCATGGCCGCCCTTTCCGCGATCGGCTGGGCCGGTTTGGCCAGGGCGGCCGTTCCCGATGGTTTTGCCAGCCTGATGCGCCGGGTTATGGCGCTGCATTGGCGCGGCACGGGCACGTTCGCGGCCGATTGGGTTCAGGGTAACCAGTTCGTCTCGCAAATCGAGATCGATATGCAGGTCGACAGCGACTGGGACTTCACCGGGCAGATGGCGGAAAGTTTCAATCTCGACGGTCGCCGCTTTGCGGGCACTTCACGAATCTGGGGCAATTGCTGGGTCGTGGGCAGCAAGGCCGGCCTTTCGATTACCGGCATGCGCAACCTGTCCGGCGATGCACTGCCCGGGAACGCGGGGTGGAGCACCAGCAAGGGTGACCTGCTGTTCCACAACGATTCCGACCGGGCGGGGCATTTCGTGCTCGAAGGCTATCTCCAGGATGACACCGCCCCGACGCGGACCCGGGTGTTCCTGATCGACCCATAATCCGCCGTTTTCCCTTGCATTGACCTGCAAAGCCGCTAAGGGCCGCCACTTCTCCGCCACCGCGCGGGGATGAAGAAAGCCGGAGGGGCCCCGCAATCGTGCGGATCAGCCAGCGATCGGTTAGACAGAGAAAAGGAAGCTGCCGTGGCTCTATATGAGCACGTGTTCCTGGCACGCCAGGACCTCAGCCAAGCGCAAGTCGATGCGCTGGCCGCCACCGCCACCGAGATCGTCGAAGCCAACCAGGGCAAGGTCACCAAGACCGAAACCTGGGGCCTCAAGAACCTCGCCTACAAGATCAAGCGCAACCGCAAGGCGCACTTCGTCATGCTCAACATCGAGGCCCCCGCGGGCACCGTTGCCGAGCTGGAACGCCAGACCGCGATCAACGAAGACGTGATCCGCTGGCTCACCGTCCGCGTCGACGAGCACGAAACCGGCCCGTCGGTGATGATGCGCAAGCAGGACCGTGAGCGCACCAAGCGCCGCGAACGCGAGGAGTTCTAAGAGATGGCCCGCGCCTTTTTCCGCCGCCGCAAGTCATGCCCGTTTTCGGGCAAGAACGCGCCCAAGATCGATTTCAAGGACACGCGCCTGCTGCAGGGCTACATGTCCGAACGCGGCAAGATCGTGCCTTCGCGCATCACCGCCGTTTCCGCCAAGAAGCAGCGCGAGCTGAGCCAGGCCATCAAGCGCGCCCGGCACATCGGCCTGCTGCCCTACATCGTGAAGTAAGAGGAGAGACGACATGGAAATCATCCTCCTCGAACGGATCGAGAAGCTGGGCACCATCGGCGATGTCGTGACCGTCAAGGACGGCTACGCCCGCAACTTCCTGCTGCCCAACAAGAAGGCGCTGCGCGCCAACGAAGCCAACCGCAAGGTCTTCGAAGCCAACCGCGGCAAGATCGAAGCTGACAACGCGGCCCGCCGCGGCGAAGCCGAAACGCATGCCGAAAACGTCGAAGGCAAGTCGGTCGTCCTGATCCGCGCGTCCTCGAACGCCGGCCAGCTCTACGGTTCGGTTTCGGTGCGCGACATCGTCGATGCGCTCAACGCCGATGGCGCCGGCCTGTCGAAGGCGATGATCGTGCTGGAACGCCCGATCAAGACCATCGGCGTGTTCGACGTCAAGGTGGCGCTGCACCCGGAAGTGGCCGTGACCGTCAAGGTCAACGTCGCCCGCTCGCCGGATGAAGCCGAACAGCAGGCTGCCGGCGTCGACGTCATTGCCGCGATGTTCGAAGACGACGCCGCCGAAGCAGCTGCTGCGGCGGGCGAGTTCGAAGCCGGCAACGGCGAAGACATCGAAGCGGATGCTGCGGCCCCGGCCGAAGCTCCGGCCGCCGAGGAAGGCAACGAAGCCTAAGCTTCGCCGCCATCGGCCAAACGTTCAGGGGGTGCTTCGGCGCCCCCTTTTCGTTGATCGGCCCGCTCCCCGCCCGCTCAACCTGCACTTGTCGAAGCTCACGCGGGACGGATGCCGTTGCACGCTTCGAAGCTAGAGCGCGGCCTTCGACAGGCTCAGGCAGAGCGGCGGTGGATGTTGGGAAACTTGCGCGATAGGTCGCTGTCATTGAATTGTCGTCGCGACATGGTTATAGGCCCGCGATGCAAACGACAGAAACGATCATCGCGGAACT
>JBJTMC010000020.1:0-11923 GCA_046063325.1 Novosphingobium sp. | reverse complement strand
TTGCCTTCAAAAGTGATGTCGGCGGCTGTTTAGCGGATGGACCGGCCTTTTCAACGCCCTTCCCTTGCGAATTCCCCGGTGAAGCTGCGGTGAACGGGAACGGGTCAGGGAAATGCCGCTCGTCCCATCGCCCTGGCATAGGCCGCACGGTAGGCTTCGACCATCGCGGCCTCGCCGTATTCGGCCCGGGCAAGCGCGCGGTTGGCGGCTCCGATCCGGTCGCGTCGCCCCGGATCGGCAGCCGCTGCGGCCAACGTGGCGGCAAGTGCGCGGTCATCGCCCGGAGGCACGATCCAGTCGCCATTTTCCGGGCTTGTCATGGCTTTCACGTCACCCACGGACGGGCTTACAATCGCCAGACCTGTCGCCATCGCCTCCACGACCGAGATCGGGAACTGCTCGCTGTCGGACGAAAGGGCGAACAGGTCGAACAACCCCATCACCTTGGCCGGGTGGGGCGCATGGCCGGGAAGATGGACTCGCCCGGCCACCCCCTGCCGCACCGCCTCGCTCTCAATCGCCGCGCGTTCGGGCCCTTCGCCGACAATCACCAACTTCCACGGTTCGGGAAGGCCAGCAAAAGCTCGCACCAGGCGCGGCAGGTTCTTGACCGCGCGCAGGCCAGCCATTGTCCCGAGCCACTTTTCGCCCGGCTGCTTGATCAGCCCGGGAAGCCCATCGGCACGCGGCGGTGTGGCAAAATCGGCCAGCGGGATGCCATTCGCGATCCGCGCAACCCGCGCCCGCGGCTGCCTCCACACCTCCAGGGCAATCGCTTCGAGCACGCGCGAAGGCACGACCAGACGGGCGGCGCCGGGCAGCGCCAGACGCCGGAACCAGTTGCGGCGGCGTTTCAGCCCGCCCGCTTCGTCCTGGTTAAAGCCGTCTTCGTGATGAACCAGCGGCGGCAAACCCAGAGCGCGGGCGTGGAGCCGGTGCGCCATCACCGCATCGACCGCCCCCCAATTGTAGGTCAGCACCAGATCGAAGCCGCACATGGCCTTGGCCAAATGGCGGTAGCGCTTCGGCGATACACCGCCGGTAAGCGATGGAAAGCCAGCCGGATAGGTCACCGGGATCGCCGGATCGATCGCCGCGGCCGCGCCCAGCGCGCCCGGCACGCCCGAAACTACGGTGTGTTCAACACCCGGGCCGAATGCGCCCATCAACTTTGCTGCGCGCAATTCCTTGCCGCCGGGATTGAAACTGGAATGAAGGTGCAGCAGGCGAAGGTTCGCCCCGCCCTCGCTCATCCGACCCTGGCCAGCAGCCGGTCGATCGCGGCGGCGGCTTCCGGTTCGTCGAGCATCGGCGCATGGCCGATGTGCGGGACGGTAACGGCATCGCAATCGGGCAGCGCGTCTGCCATCCGCTCGAAGGTTCCCGGGGCTAGCACGTCCGACAGCTCGCCGCGCAGAAGCAGGACCGGGCGACCGGCAAGGGCACGGAACGCCGGCCACATGTCGACCGGCGCGGCGCCTTCCGCCTGGGCAATCGGTTCGGCGATCTTCATGTCGTAATCGAATACGATCCGGCCGTTTCCGCCCACAACCATGCAACGTTTGGCCATCGCCAGCCAATCGGCAATCGCATAGTCGGGGCAAACCCCGGTCTGCCCTTCTTCCAGCGCGCGCGCGGCGTGCATCCAGGTCGGAAAGCTGCGCCCCTGGCCCACGTAGTTGCGGATCCGCTCAAGCCCTGCGGGCGACAGTTCGGGGCCGACATCGTTGAGCATCGCCCCAGCCAACCGTTCACCCATCGTCAGCGCGAACATCATGGTGATCAGGCCGCCCAGCGAAGTGCCGAACGAAACGAACCGCCCGATCCCCTCCGCTTCGAGCAGCAGGGCCAGATCCTCGACATATTGCAGCGGGTTGTAGGTCGCCGAATCTTTGGCATAGGCGCTGTCGCCGCGCCCGCGCAGGTCCGGGCAGATCACCCGCCAGTCACCCGCCAGCCGCATTGCCAGATCGTGGAAATCGCGGGCGTTTCGCGTCAGTCCGGGCAGGCACAGCAGCGGCGGACGATCGGCGCGCCCGGGGTAGTCCCGGAAATGCAGCTTCAGGCCGTCCGAACTGGTCCAGTAACGGTCGACGAACAGCTGATCGGCAGCCGATGGCGAAGTGGCAAGGGGATTGGACGGGCTCATGGTCGGGATTGTTATTGCCCGCGTTGCGGCACGGCGCAAGCACCAAGGACAAGCGAATTTTCCCCTTCCGTTACTGGATATTACCGATATGGGATCAATACGGCACAACGGTTTGCCTTATATGTCGGTAACCGCTAATGCCTGCCCGATCACCCTTGGCTCCTTGCGCGGAGCCGTCGTCGCAAGAGGGGCCGCAACGACATTGAGCAGATCCGAACTCATCTCTTTTGAGCCGGCTACCGGCGCCGAGCTGTGGCGCGGCAGGCACGGCAATGTTGACGATATCGTCGGACGTGCGCGGCGGGCCTGGCCGGCCTGGGCGGCGCAACCGCTTGCCAACCGCATCGAATTGCTCCGCCGTTTTGCCAACGAAGTACGCAAGGACGCCGAAAAGCTGGCGACCATGATTGCCCGCGAAACCGGCAAGCCGCTGTGGGAAGCGCGCACCGAAGTCGAAAGCGTGATCAACAAGGTCGAGATTTCGGTCCGCGCCTATGCCGAACGGACCAGCCAGCGCAAACTGGACAACGCGCTGCAGGGCACCGCCGCGCTGCGTCACAAGCCGCATGGGGTCATGGCGGTGCTGGGGCCCTACAATTTCCCGGCGCACTTGCCCAACGGCCATATCGTCCCGGCGCTGATCGCGGGCAACGTGGTGGTGTTCAAGCCTTCGGAAAAGACCCCCGCCACCGCAGAGATGCTGGTCCAGTGTTTTCACCGCGCGGGCATTTCGGCGGCGGTCGTGCAGGTGTTGATCGGCGGACCCGATGAAGGCCAGGCGCTGGTCGGCCACGAAGGGATCGACGGGGTCCTGTTCACCGGATCGGCCCATACCGGGATCGCGATCAACCGCCGTCTCGCAACCCGGCCGGACAAGATCGTCGCGCTGGAAATGGGCGGCAACAACCCGCTGGTCGTTTGGGATACCCCCAAGATCACCGACGCCGCCGCTCTGGTGATCCAGAGCGCGTTCACCTCTGCCGGACAGCGTTGCACGGCGGCACGGCGGCTGATCGTCAAGGATTCGATGTACGATGCCCTGATCGGAGAGGTTAAGCGCCTGGCCGACCGGATCATTGTCGGCGCTCCGTTTGACGAACCTTCGCCGTTCATGGGTCCGGTGATCGACAACGCCGCCGCCGACGGACTGACCGAAAGCTTCCTCTACCTGCTCAGCCACGGCGGCAAGGCGATCAAGCACCTGATCCGCCCGCGCGATGATCTGCCGTTCCTGTCACCCGCGATCATCGACGTGACCGCCGTGAAGGACCGGCCCGACGTCGAACTGTTCGGACCGCTGCTTCAGGTCTATCAGGTCAGCGATTTCGACGATGCGATTGCCGAGGCCAACAATTCCCGCTTCGGCCTTTCGGCATCGCTGATCGGCGGAACCCCGTCGGATTACAACCGCTTCTGGGCCAACGTTCGCGCCGGGGTAATCAACTGGAACCGTCCGACCAACGGGGCCAGTTCGGCTGCACCGTTCGGCGGGGTCGGCCTTTCGGGCAACCACCGGCCCAGCGCCTACTACGCTGCGGACTATTGCGCCTACCCGGTCGCTTCGACGGAAATGGAGCAGCCGCGCGCGATGATCGGCGTGGGGCTGCGCGAGGAATAGAGAACTAAAACCCGCTGGTCGCGAGAACGGCTTCGGTCATTCCGTCCGGGCCTTTGCGCACGTAGACAGCAAACCTGTTCTGGCCTGCACTGCCGCTGACCACATCATCACCCCCTTCGCGGCGGTGGACCGGAGATAAACCGGCTTTCCGTGCCGCTGCGAAGTAGAAATCAATCAGGTCCTGCGGCTCGACCGGGCTGGCGAAGCGGACCAGTCGCAGCCGGCATCCCGCCTCGTCGGTTCCGGCGGCCACCCGGGCATGGGCGCGCGGGTAGACCGGGATCTGGGACGGAAACCGCGCCGCCCAGACAAACCCGTATCCGGTTCTTGCCGGGCAATGCGATGCCCCAAGTTTCAGCGCGGTTGCCGCCGCCTCCAGCGTCGCCGCGCGGTTGAGCGCGGATTCCGCAAGGCTGTCCTTTGCGGTCGGCGCAGGCTCGATCGCGCCGCCAAGCAAGTCCTTTGCCGCACCGCGCGCGCGATCGGCTTCTTCGCTCGTGCGTTTGTCGGGCGGCACTTCGGCGGTCGCGGGCCCTCCCCCCGACAGCGCGGAATTGCCGCGGTTTTGCGACGACAGATCGGGATCGGCCATGATCGGATCGTCAAGCGCATCGGAAACCGCCGCGTCCCGATCAGCCAGGCGGTCAGGCGCCTTGTCGCCGGAACAGGCGGACAGCAGGACAAGCGGCACGAAAAGGGCAAGGATCGGCTTCACGCGGGCCGTCATGCCGCAAGAACCAACCGTGCGCCAGTAGGCCGAATTGGAAACGCCTCCGGACACAAGGTCCGGAGGCGTTCCCCGCAGCGCACAGGTGCGACCCTGCGCTGCGATGATCCGACTTGCAAAGAACCGGCAGGAGGGCGAGCGCGTCGCCCCCCGCCGGTCCTCGAATCGACACAAGTGTAAGTAGCGCTTCCAAGCTGAATATTTCGCAACAAGTCGGCTCTCGTCCCTGCGGCCTTGCCCGTCTGGCGAACGCGGGCTAGCGGCAGTCCCCATGTCCACTCGACCCAATCGCAACAGCGGCAATGGCCTTGCCCTGGCCTTCGGTACTTATCTGATCTGGGGACTGATGCCGCTGTACCTGCGGTTGGTTCACCAGGTACCGCCGTTCGAATTCGTCGGCTGGCGGATCCTGTTCACCCTGCCGCTGTGCCTGGTTCTGGTCCTGGTCCTGCGCCAGGGCGCGGCGCTGCGCGCGGCGCTGGCTTGGCCCGTGCTGCGCCTGC
This sequence comes from Novosphingobium sp., assembly GCA_046063325.1. Taxonomy (GTDB): domain Bacteria; phylum Pseudomonadota; class Alphaproteobacteria; order Sphingomonadales; family Sphingomonadaceae; genus Novosphingobium. The sequence goes on along the minus strand of JBJTMC010000020.1, from coordinate 6,926 downwards.
TGCTGCTTAGCGCAGTGCTGATCGGGATCAACTGGCTGGTCTATATCGCCGCGGTGCAGAGCGGGCACGTGCTCGCCACCAGCATCGGATACTACATAAACCCGCTGGCCAATGTTCTGGCAGGCACGCTGCTGCTGGGCGAGCGGCTGAGTCAGCGGCAATGGCTGGCCGTTGGACTGGCCGCGGTGGGCGTTTCGCTTCTGGCTTGGGATGCCCGTGATACGCTGTGGATCAGCCTGACCCTGGCCGCATCGTTCTGCGCCTATGGGGTAGTGCGCAAGCTGGCTCCGGTCGAATCGCTGGCCGGACTGACGGTGGAATCGATGGTGCTTCTGGTTCCTGCACTGGGGATCGTCAGCTGGTATGCCGGGGAACCCGGCGGCAGCGCGATCGGTGTCGATCTTGCCTCCAGCCTGCTGATTGCGGCATCAGGCCTGATCACTGCCGCGCCGCTCCTGATGTTCGCGATGGCGGCGCGGCGGATGGACTATTCCGCGCTGGGAATGGTCCAGTTCGTTGCCCCCACGATCGTCTTCTTCCTTGGTCTGTTCGTATTCCACGAGCCGCTCAACACCGGCCAACTCGCCTGCTTCGTGCTGATCTGGGCCGCGATCGCGGTGTTCATGTGGGATCTGTTGGCGCAGCGCCGCCTACGCCGGACCGAGCAAGCGCCAGCCTAGTTCCTCGCCTGCATGGAACGGCACGATGTCGGTGCCGTTGGCATCGACCATGCCCGGAACGTGGACCGTCGTCCTCTCCAGCGTGACGGTCGCTTCATTGACCGGCAGGCCATAGAAGGCCGGGCCATGCAGCGAAGCGAAGCCTTCGAACCGGTCAAGCGCATCCTCTTCATCGAAGACCGTCAGATAGCTTTCAAGCGCAAAGGGCGCGTTGAAGATCCCGGCGCAGCCGCAGGCCGCTTCCTTGGCCGCGACAGCATGCGGGGCGGTATCGGTGCCAAGGAAGAACTTCGGCGAGCCCGAAGTCGCCGCCTGGCGCAGCGCCAACCGGTGCTGTTCGCGCTTGGCCACCGGCAGGCAGTACATGTGCGGGCGTATTCCACCGACCAGCATGGCGTTGCGGTTGATGTGGAGGTGCTGCGGCGTGATCGTCGCGGCAACGTTTGGTCCTGCCGCGGCGACGAACTGTGCGGCTTCGGCCGTGGTGATGTGTTCGAACACCACTTTCAATCCGGGCAGATCGCGGACCAGCGGAGCCAGGACCCGGTCGATGAACACCGCTTCGCGGTCGAACACGTCGACATCGGCGCTGGTGACCTCGCCGTGGACCAGCAGCGGCAGGCCGATGGCCTGCATCCGCTCAAGCACGACGCGGATATTGGCCACGTCGGTAACCCCGTGCGCCGATCCGGTCGTGGCATGGGCGGGATAGAGCTTGGCCGCGGTGAACACGCCCTCGTCCCGGCCGCGGGCCAGCTCTTCCGGATCGGTGTGGTCAGTCAGGTAGGCGGTCATCAACGGCGTGAAATCGACGCCTACAGGAACCGCCGCCACGATCCGGTCGCGGTAGGTGCGCGCATCCCCCACCGTGATTACCGGCGGTGAGAGGTTGGGCATCACGATCGCACGGGCAAACTGGCGCGCGGTATAGGGCACCACGCCCATCATCACGGCATCGTCGCGCAGGTGGACGTGCCAATCGTCGGGGCGGCGGATGGTCAGGCGATTCGTCATGGACGGGGCCATGCCACAGGGCGCCGGGCTTGTCCTGCCTGTGTCGTTCATCGGGCGCATCGTGCCCTCCATCGACCGGCGGCAGACTTGCCCACGCAATGTGTTACCTCGCCAATACACCGCATTTTTTGGGTGGGGAGAAGTTCATGAAAATCCGCGCATTTCTGCGCCGCGGGCTCGTTGCCGCAACGGTCCTGGGCTTGCCTGGCGCAGCCCTGGCCCAATCGAGCGACAACGCGGTCGAAAGCGCTGAGGACGCCTTTGGCACGGCCACCCAGCACGAACAGATCGGAGTCTACGACGAAGGCAACGTCCGCGGATTCTCCCCCGGCACCGCGGGCAACTTCCGCCTGGAAGGCATGTATTTCGATATCCAGGGCGGGCTGGGCAGCCGGGTGATCGACGGCGAACTGATCCGGGTCGGGCCCGCCGCGCAGGGCTATGCCTTTCCGGCCCCGACCGGCATCGTCGACCTCAGCCTGAAAAAGGCCGGTGACAAGCCGGTGGTCAGTGCCTTCCTGCAAGCCGACAGTTTTGGCGCGCACGGTCTGGAATTCGACGCCCAGGTGCCACTGGACGGAAAGCAGCTTTCGATTGCGGCCGGGATCGGCGTGTTCGACAACCACTATGCCAATGGCAGCAGTTCGGTCGGCTACAATGTGGGGCTGGTTCCACGCTGGCGTCCCGCCCCCAATGTCGAAGTTCTGGCCTTTGCCAACCATCAGCAGTTCAACGACAATACCAGCGGTCCGGTATACATCACCAACGGAAACTACATTCCGCCGCACCTTGACGGGACCCGGTTTGCCGGACCCAGCTGGGCAAAACAGGACAGCGCCAGCGACAGCTTCGGTATGATTGCCCATGCCAACCTGGGCGACTGGACCCTGCGCAGCGGGGTGTTCCGTTCGCGTTACAACGACCAGGGCGGCTTCGCGAACCTGGTGTTCATCCAACCGGATCTGGTGAACACCGACCGGCAGATCTATGCGACTCCAGGAAGTGAAAGCGCATCGTGGAGCGGCGAGTTCCGTCTCTCGCGCCGATTCCACGATGGCCCCCGCCAGCACCTGATCACCGCCAGCCTGCGAGGCCGGGCAATCGACGCGCGCTATGGCGGAGGCGATCTGGTCGATTTGGGCAGCGCCCCGCTTGGCGAAGAGATTGTCGTCCCGCCGCCGGCGTTCGAATTCGGCGAGCAGACCCTCGACGATGTCCACCAGACCACCGGCGGCCTGTCCTACAGCCTCAAGTGGAAAGGGTTTGGCGAATTCACCGCAGGGCTCAGCCGCACCCATTACGTCAAGCGGGTTACCTTGCCCGGCCCCGTCCTTACCCGCCGCGCGACCGATGCGACTTTGCCCTATTTCAGCGCGGCGCTGACCCCGCTCCCCAACCTGACAATCTACGGCAGTTACGTTCGCGGGCTGGAGGATGCCGGCTCCGCACCCGGCTATGCATCCAACGCCAACGAAGTGCTCGAAGCGATCCGCACCCGGCAGTTCGACGTCGGCATTCGTTGGTCACCGGTCAAGGACACCACGCTGATCGTCGGCTATTTCCAGATCTCCAAGCCGTACATCGATATCGATACCGCCAACCACTATGGCGTGCTGGGCGAGCAGACCCACCGCGGGGTGGAGTTCAGCATCACCAGCAATCCCACAAAGAGCGTGCGGATTGTCGCGGGCGGCGTGTGGCTCGATCCGCGGGTCACCGCCGCGCCCAGCATCGCCCAGCCGGTCGGCCTGCGCCCGGTCGGCCAGCCGCGGCTGCGCACCCGCTTCAACATCAACTGGACCCCGCCATTTGCCAAGAACCTGACGCTGGATGCCTATTGGAACCGCGAAAGCGGCGCCTTCGCCACGGTCGATAACGCGGCCTATGCCCCCGGAGCAGGCCGGGTCGGGACGGGCGCGCGCTATCGGTTCAAACTGGCGGGGCACGATTTCACCGGCAAGGTCGGGATCTACAACATCTTCGACACCCAGTTCTTCATCCCCTTTGGCAGCGGCGCATTCGGGCACAACACCGCGCGTAACGTGCAGGCCTGGCTTTCGACCGATTTCTGAGCGGTTGCCATTGCCAGCGGCAAACCCCACCTAGGCGGGCATGAGTGCCACCCGCTTGACTCGCCGCGCCGTGATCCGCCTGTCTCCTTTGGCAGAGAGCGAGGATCTGCGCGGCTTCCTGCAAGGTCTGGTGACCAACGATGTAAACGGCCCGCTGCCATGCTGGGCCGCGCTGCTCAGCCCGCAGGGCAAGGTGCTGTTCGATTTCCTGGTCTGGGACGACGGCTCCAACCTGTTGCTCGATTGCGAAGCGGATGCCGCCGCGGCCTTGGTCAAGCGCCTGTCGATTTACCGGCTGCGCCGCCAGATCGGAATTGCGGTGGATCCCGCAATCGGGGTGCATTGGCAGTCTGGCAGCGGCCCTTCACCCGATCCGCGCCTACCGGATCTGGGTCAGCGCTGGCTGGCAGCGCCCGAGGGTGAAAGCGCCGAAGACGACTGGCTAGCCAATCGCCTCGCGCTGGGCGTCTGCGAGGGCGCGGCGGAACTTGCCGACCTGCTCTGGCTCGAATGCAATGCCGCCGAACTGAACGGCGTGTCCTTTACCAAGGGCTGCTACGTCGGGCAGGAAAACACCGCACGGATGAACTGGCGGCAGAAGGTCGGGCGGCGGCTGGTGGTGGTTCCGCTGGACGAAAGCGACCCAAAGCGGCAACGCTTGACCTATCCTGCCTTGGGGCTGGCCGTCGATCACCTGCGCGTCGAGATTATCCGGCCCGAATGGCGGCCGGTGTGGATGGACCTGGACTAAGCGGTCAGCAGTTCTTCCCTGGCACGATCAGTCCCGCATTTATCGCTCCCTCAGTCAGCATCTTTTCGGCCGTGTCGCGCGCCGAGGTTCGCGGCAGACCGAGCGACTGGGCAAGCGGCCCGCCCATCAGCGCGTCGCCCAGCGCCATCAGGCACAGCGCGTGGGTCACATCGTGCATCTTCCCGCCGTCATGATCGCCCAGGTCGTCAACCAGTTCGTGGATCACTTCCAGCAACGGGTCGAGCGCGTCCTCGTTGCCGTTCATCAGCATCCAGGTCGCCAGCGCGCCGCCGCCTTCCTTGTCGAAGGCGTCGAAAGTGAGGTCGACCACTTCGCGCGGGGATCCCTCGCCCGCGCGGCTGGCCAGCACGGCCTCCTCGATGGTGGCGCAGATCGTTACCGCCAGGTGTTCGGCCAGCGCCTTCTGCAAGCCCGCGGCCGAGCCGAAGTGGTGCAGCAGGTTTGCGTGGGTTCGCCCGATTCGCGAGGCGACGGCCTTTAGCGTGACAGCCTGCGGGCCCAGTTCGATCAGCAGCGCGCGCGCGGCCTAAAGAGCTACGGTGCGGCTTTCTTCCTGGGTCAGGCGCTTTCTTATTGACATCAATGTAAGTAACCTTTAGGCGGGCGGCATGAACGCTCACACCACCATCCCGCTCGACGTAGAACCGACCCCTGCCGTGGGCAAGGCGGTTCCGACTCCCGCTGACCTGACGATCACGGTGCGCGACCAGCGCTTTGGCCGCGAAACCAAGCCCGGTCGCTGGTGGCTCAATCACGATCCGGTGGCGACGGCCTGGCACAATGCCCTGTCCGCCACCTTCCCGCGCGGAGAGGCCTTTTTCATCGAAGCGGTCAAGGCGCACCGCGATGGCGCAAGTCCAAAGCTCGAGGCAGAGATTCGCGCCTTTGTCCGCCAGGAAATCAACCACACCCGCGAACACATCGTGTTCAACAAGGCCGCGACCGAAGCCGGATACGACCTGTCGGACATTGATCGACGGCTCGCTGAGAACCTCGAGTTGACCAAGGGACGGCCCGAGATCCTGAACCTCGCCGTGACCATGGCGCTGGAACACTATACCGCGATGATGGCGGCGGAATTCCTCAAGAACCCAAAGCATTTTGCCGGGGCAGAGCCGGAAACGGCCGCGATGTGGAAGTGGCATTCGATGGAAGAGATCGAGCACAAGGGTGTCGCCTATGACACCTGGCTCCACGCCACCCGAGACTGGACCCGGTGGAAGCGCTGGAAGCTCAAAAGCGTGATGATGCTGCTGGTCACCGGCCGGTTCGTGAAAAACCGCTGGCAGGACACCATCGAACTTCTGCGCCAAGACGGCATCACCGGGCCGATGGTCCATGCCCGGATCGCCTGGTACCTGTTCGGCAACCCCGGGGTAATGCGCCGCGTCTTCCCCGCTTGGTGCGCCTATTTCCTGCCCGGCTTCCACCCCTGGAACCACGACGATCGTGCGCTGATCGGCATGGCGGAAAGCGAATTTCCTGACGCGGTGTTCAGCCCCGCCTGATTCGGGTAACGCTCCATGCGAGAAGGGCTCCAGCCGCTGGCTGGAGCCCTTTTGCTATGCGGCGAGCGCGTGTTCCCTATGCTGCGCGCATGGCGGCCACATCGTCATCACTCCCGTCGCAGTCGCACGGCCGCCCCAGTTCGATGCTGTGCTCTACCGACTGTGCCTCGTACCCGCGCGACAGGCTGAAACGGCGGCCAAGCTTGCCGGTCGGGACAAAGCCCGCCTTGCGCAGCACCGCACCAGAAGCCGGGTTGTCGATGAAATGGCCGGCGACCAGACGGCGGTGGCCCAGCACCCTGGCCAGCCCGATCAGCGCCCGCGCCGCTTCGGTTGCATAGCCGCGGCCCCAATGTTCGCGCGCGATCCAGTAGCCAAGCTGCACCTCGCCGCCCTCGTCCGGTGCAAGGCCTACAGAACCGATGATCTCGGCGGGCTTTGCACTGGTCGGCAGGGTGATGAAGAAATGCGGGCAACGCGCATCCTGAGGCTTGCTGGCAAAGTGCCGCGCGTGTTCAGCGGTATAGGGCCAGGGCGCCTTGGCCAGATTTCTGACCACCGCCTCGTCGCCGATTCGGCTCAGCAATTCTTCCCAATCCTCGGGCCAACCGGGCCGCAGGAACAGCCTTTCGCTGCGAATGAACATAACTCAACTCCCGTCATTCGCCCCACGCCCGCGGACATAGCGCGGAGGTGTGACAGTGCCATTACGCGCTGCGCCCGGACGCCTCCTTATCGAGGCGCCTTGCGCGGGGCGTGCTGAGGGAGAGACGAAAAAAGGGAGACGGGCCTGGCCCTCTCCCTCGTTCTGCCGGTTTCGTCGGACCGGCGGGGCCATCCCATCAAGGATGGCCCGTCATCGACCATCCGTTATTCGGCG
>JBJTMC010000116.1:0-7618 GCA_046063325.1 Novosphingobium sp. | reverse complement strand
GGGGGATCGCATAGGCGGCCCGTTCGGGCAGAACCTTGCGCAGGGTATTGGCGACGGCGTCCTTGGCCGGACGGCTGACCATATAGGTCGGGCTCCGTTGCAGCTGGGTAACGTGACCGGCGCCGGAATGGGCCATGGCCGGAACGATCGTCACGGCCGTCGCGCCCGATCCGATCACCACGACCTTCTTGCCTTGATAGTTCAGGTCCTGCGGCCAGAACTGCGGGTGGACGATCCGCCCCTTGAACGCATCGCGCCCCGGGAAGCTGGCGTCATAGGGATCGTCGTAATCGTAGTAGCCAGAGCCCAGGAACAGGAAGCGTCCCTGCACGCGCTGAAGGCTGCCATCGGCCTGCTCGGTCACCACCGTCCAGCGCGCCGCGGAGCTGTCCCAATCGGCCGAGACGACCTTCCGGTTGAAGCGCATCTTGTCACGCAGGCCGTACTGGTCGGCGATGTCGTTAAGGTAATCCAGGATCGCCGGACCGTCGGCGATTGACTTTTCGTGCTTCCACGGGGCGAAGGAAAAGCCCAGGGTGTGCATGTCGCTGTCGCTGCGAATCCCGGGATAGCGGAACAGATCCCAGGTCCCGCCGATCTGCTGGCGTCGGTCGAGGATCGCAAAGCTCTTGTCCGGGCAGTCGCGGGTCAGGTGAACAGCCATGCCGATGCCGGAGATTCCCGCGCCGACGATGATAACATCCAGGCATTCTTCGATTGGCGTCACCGCGTTCATGGCTGGCTTCTCCCGCTCAATTGACATCAGTGTCAGTAATTAGCCGTGCGCTTAACATCATGGGGATGGGATTGCCAGCGTCAAGCCGCTTTGGCACACCGCCGCCATGGCGATCATTGCTTCGCGCCGCTACACGGGCGGCCAACCTTCCCAGCACACCCTGCCGATCGACGGGAAAGAGCGCATGGCCCTGCCGGCTCATTCGTTCGATTGGGTCGGGCTGGCCGATCCGGGCGCGGAAGAAATGGGCCTGGTGTGCTCTCAGTTCGGGCTCCATCCGCTCGCGGTCGAGGACGCGCTCAACCCCAACCAGCTTCCCAAGGTGGAAACATACGGGCAGCAACTGTTCATCGTTGCGCGCAGCGCCGCGCTGGAAGAGGGCGAGAACATCGCCTACGGCCAGACCGCGATTTTCCTGGGCCGCGATTTCATCGTCACGGTTCGGATGGGCTCTACCCGGGCGCATTCCGCTTTGCGAGCGCGGCTGGAATGCAACGCCGAACGGCTGGGCGAAGGGCCTGACTATGTCGCGCATGCCGTGCTCGATTTCCTGGTCGATGGCTATCAGCCGATCCTCGATCGATACGAGGAAAGCGTCCAGGCCCTGGAAGATCGCGCGATCGACGAGTTTCCGGAGCCTTCGACCCTGCGCAGGATCTTCCGCCTGCGCCGCCAGTTTCGCCGGTTCGTGCGGATCATCGGACCGATGGAAGAAGTTTGCGAGCGGCTATCGACCACCGAACTGCCGATGGTCGATCCCGGCGCGCGAATCTGGTTCCGCGATGTGCTCGACCATGTCCGGCGGACGCTGGTGCGCATGAACGGGCTGCGCGATACGCTTGCCTCGATCGTCGAAACTGCGTCCCTGCTCGAACAGCACCGTCAGGGCGACATGACCCGGCAGCTGGCAGCCTATGCCGCGATCCTGGCGGTGCCGACCGCGATTGCCGGGATCTATGGCATGAATTTCGAATATATGCCCGAATTGCACAGCAAGTGGGGCTATCCGGCGGTGTGGGGGGTCATTCTGGCGAGTTGCGGCGGCTTGTGGCTGCGCTTTCGCCGGATCGGCTGGCTCTAGACATGGCAGGCCATGGTTCGTCCCGCGTGATCCTGACCGCGCTGGCGGCCAATGTCGGGATTGCGATCGCCAAGTTCGTCGCGGCGGGGATCACCGGATCCTCGGCAATGATCACCGAAGGCGTGCACAGCCTGGTCGACAGCACCAACCACGTGCTGCTGCTCTATGGCAACAAGCGCAGCCGAAAGCTCGCCGATGGCATGCATCCGCTGGGCTATGGGCGCGAACTCTACTTCTGGTCGTTCGTGGTCGCGATGCTGGTCTTCACGCTGGGCGCGGGCGTCTCGGTCTATGAAGGCGTGCTGCACATGCTCAGGCCCGAGCCGGCCAGCGACCTGCGGATCGCCTTCATCGTGCTGGGCGTGGCCGGGGCGCTGGAAGGCTGGTCGACCTGGGAGGCGTTGCGCCAGTTCAACACCTCGCACCGGGGCAAGTCGATCTTCCGCGCGCTGCGCGATACCAAGGACGCGCCGACCCTGATCGTCCTGCTGGAAAATGCCGGCGCCATGGCCGGTCTGGCGATCGCCGCCGCGGGGCTGGCCCTGGCGTATTTCACCGGAAACCCGCTGTGGGACGGGATCGCCTCGGTCCTGATCGGGCTGGTCCTGGGCGCGATCGCGGTGATGCTGCTGATTGAGGCCAAGGGGCTGCTGATCGGGGAAAGCGCCGATCCGGCGCTGATCGAGGCGATCCGCCACTGCGCGGCCGGTCATGCCGGGGTGGAAAAGGTCCACGAAGTGCTGACTGTCCACCAGGCGCCGGACATGGTCCTGGCGGTCATCAGCGCCGATTTCGACGACACGATCAGCGCCGCTGCGGTGGAACAGACCGTCCGCGATATCGAGGCGGCGGTCGCAGCGCATTTCCCGGTGGTCACGCGGGTCTATGTCCGCCCGTTCGGCGGCGCTGGGTAATCCTGTGGACACGCCGCGCGCGCAGTAGCGAATCTGCCCGCGCAGTGTCATAGCGCCGTCACATTCCTAAGAGGGGACGGGCAATGTTCGGTTGGTTTCAGCGGCTGTTACCGCATTCGGGCGATTTCTACGTGCTGTTCGAACGCCATGCTGCGGCGATGAACGGGGCCGCCGACGCTTTGGCGCAATTGACCGCGGGCGAGGGCGACCGGGCCACGCACCTGCGCACGATCCGCGACCGCGAACATGACGCCGACGAGGTGATCCGCCAGACCCTCCACGAAGTGCGCCAGACCTTCCTTACCCCGTTTGACCGCGGCGCGATCACCTCGCTGATCGGTTCGATGGACGATACCATCGACGAGATGAACCGCACCGCGTCCGCGATCGAACTGTTCGAGGTGCACACTTTCGATCCGCAGATGAAGCAGATTGCGGTGCTGGTTCAGGATGCCTGCCGCCTGATCTCCGAAGCCATGCCGCTGCTGCGCGATGTCGAGCGTAACGGCCGCCGCCTCCACGAACTGACCGCCAAGCTGGTCAAGCTGGAAGGCGAGGTCGACGTTCTGCACGATACCGGGATGAAGGGCGCGTTTCAGGCGCAGCGCGAAAAGTCCGATCCCCTGGCCTTCATGGTCAGCCGGGAAATGTACAAGGATCTTGAGCGGATCGCCGACGCGTTCGAGGATGTCGCCAACGAAATCGACAGCCTGGTCATCGACCACGGCTGAGGCCGCCACATTAGAAGGGAGTACGGCAATGCACGAGCTTGCCTATCCGCTGCTGGTCGGCCTGATCATCGTCGCACTGGCCTTCGATTTTCTCAACGGCCTGCACGATGCGGCCAATTCGATCGCGACCGTGGTCACCACCCGGCTGCTTTCGCCGGTCTGGGCGGTTGCCTTTGCCGCGGCGGGCAATTTCGCCGCCTACTGGCTGGTGCCGCTGCACGTTGCTGATACGATCGGCAAGGGCATCATCAACAAGGACATGGTCACCCCCGGCGTCGTCTTTGGCGCGCTGATCGGGGCGATGTTCTGGAACGTGGTGACCTGGCTGAAGGGCATCCCCTCCAGCTCGAGCCACGCCCTGCTGGGCGGGCTGCTGGGCGCGGGCATTGCCCATGCCGGGCTTGGCGCGGTTGAAGCCAAGAAGACGATCGAAACGATCGTCGCGATCTTCCTGTCGCCGATGATCGGCTTTGCGCTGGCCATGCTGATGGTCCTGCTGACCAGCTGGCTGTTCAAGGGCTTTCAGCCGCGCCGCGCGGAAAGCGTGTTCAAGACCCTGCACCTGTTTTCCAGCGCGGCCTATTCGATCAGCCACGGCGGCAACGACGCGCAGAAAACCATGGGGATCATCGCTGTTCTGCTCTATTCGACCGGGCACCTGGGCGGGGAATTCCACATCCCGACCTGGGTAGTGATCGCCTGTTACCTGGCGATCTCGCTCGGCACGCTTTCGGGTGGGTGGCGGATCATCAAGACCATGGGGACCAAGATCACCAAGCTGAACCACCACACCGGGTTCTGCGCCAGCACGGCGGGGTCGATCGTGGTCTTCGGGGCCAGCATCATGGGCATCCCGGTTTCGACCACACACGCGATCACAGGCGCGGTGATCGGGACCGGCGCCGCCCGCAAGGCCAGCGCGGTGCGCTGGGGCGTGGCGGGGCGGGTGGTTACCGCCTGGTTCATCACCATCCCGATGAGCGCCGCGGTTGGCGCGGTCTTCTATACCCTGACCCAGATGTTCTGATCGCAGGCCGCCTCATCCTTTGGGTGAGGCGGCCCGATCGGATGCGATGCGGGTTCAGCCCCAGCGGCGCTGCGTGCCGTTGGGCTTCTTGCCGCCCGGCTTGCGGCGCTGCTCGCCTCCCTGCTGCGCGTTGCCTTGCGCCTTATCGGTGCGCGGCTGGCCGCCGGTGGGCCGCACCGCATCGCGGTGGACCTGCACCGGGCGCTCGGCCCGCTCGGTCCGGTCGCGCGGGCGGTCGTCGCGGCGGTCCGGGCGCTGCTGCGCCGAGCTGCCACGGCGGAACTCACCGCGCTGTTCGGTGCGCGGACCGCGTTGATCGTCGCGGCGGGCGGGGCGTTCGTCCGACCGCGGCGCAGCGTACTGCCGTGCCTCGCGGTCTTCGGCGGCAAGCGGGTTGAACGCCGGGCCGCGCGGTGCGGTGGCGCGGCGCCCGTCGGCAAGCCGCTCATTGCGGATGTACTGATCGCGCGACTGGCCATCGCGGCTCTGGCCGCCGTTCGAGCGGTTGTTGTTGGGACGCGCGCCGCGGCCGCGCGGGGCGCCGCGGCCACCGCCCAGCCCGCGGGCATCGCGTTCTTCGCGGCGGGCATCCTGCTCCATTTCCGCCGGGCTGCGGCGGGCGGGAGCGGGCAGACGGGCGGCCTCGGTGGTAAAGTTTTCGGGCAGCGGGGCCTGGACCAGCTTGACCCCGGTCAGCCGCTCGATATCGCGCAGGTACGCCTTTTCGTCCGGCGCGACGAAGCTCAAGGCCACGCCGTCCGCCCCGGCGCGCGCGGTGCGGCCGATGCGGTGGACGTATTGTTCGGCCACGTTGGGCATTTCGAAGTTGAACACGTGGCTCACCCCCGAAACGTCGATCCCGCGCGCGGCGATGTCGGTCGCGACCAGCACCGGGGTAGAGCCCTTGCGGAACGCAGCGAGCGCAGCGGTGCGCTGGGCCTGGCTCTTGTTGCCGTGGATCGCCGCGGCCTGGACCCCGGCGGCGTTGAGGTGGCGTACCACGCGATCGGCGCCGTGCTTGGTCCGGGTGAACACCAGGGCGCGGTCGATCTCGTTCGAATCGATGCCCTTCTTCAGGCTGATCGAAAGCAATGCTTGCTTCTCGCTCTGGTTCAGGAACACGGCGTACTGTTCGACCCGCTCGGCGGTAGTCGCCTGCGGGGTCACTTCGACCCGCACCGGGTTGTGGATGAACTGCTTGCCCAGATCGGCGATCGCCTTGGGCATGGTGGCCGAGAAGAACAGGCTCTGCCGCTCCTTGGGGAGCATCGCGGCGACGCGCTTGAGCGGGACGATAAAGCCCAGGTCCATCATCTGGTCGGCTTCGTCGAGCACGAAGATCTCGACGTTGCGCAGGGTTAGCGCGCGCTGGTCAATCAGGTCGAGCAGGCGGCCGGGGGTGGCGACCAGGATGTCGGTTCCGCCCACCAGCGCGCGGGCCTGCTTGCCCACCGGCAGTCCGCCGAACACGCACTGGACCGAAAGGTTGAGGTACTTGGCATAGCCGCGCATGTTCTCAGCGATCTGGGCCGCCAGTTCGCGGGTCGGCGAAAGGACGAGCATCCGGCACGAAGCAGCGCTGCGGCCATTGGGCTCCGCCGACAGGCGGTGGAGAGAGGGGAGCGAGAAGGCTGCGGTCTTGCCGGTGCCGGTCTGGGCGATGCCCAGCAGGTCGCGGCCTTCGAGCAGAGCCGGAATGGCCTGCTGCTGGATTGGGGTGGGGGTGTCGTAACCCTTGGCTTCGAGCGCACGGATGAGGGGCTCGGCCAGGCCAAGGTCGGTAAAATAGGACATGAAGATACTCACATATGGAAGCGCCGCACGCGCGCAGGATTGCGCACGGACGAAGCAAGGTGTCGTTCGATGCGACCCTGCGTGAAAAAGGCGGCTTCAGCGATGTCGGCGATCGCAAGTTCCCGGGCGGCCATGCGTTGAAACGCCGGCATCACGCTGCCCGAAACTGCGGCAGGACAAGGCCCGCACGCCGATCGTGTCCGGTCCCTTATGCTGCATTGCGGAATAAAGCAAGGAAATTGCGCAGACGCCTAGCGCGCCTCGATCACCCCGAACAGGTCGTGGGCATCGGCATCCTCCACGCGGACCTTGACCACGTCGCCGGTTTGCAAGCCTTCGGGCACGTCGCGCAGGAACACTGCGCCGTCGATCTCGGGCGCGTCGGCCTGGCTGCGGCCGGTCGCGCCGCGATCGCCGTCCTCGTCGGCTTCGCCCACTTCGTCGATGATCACCGGGATCAGACGGCCGATCCGGGCCGCAAGTTTGGCCGCGCTGATCGCCTCGGTCTTTTCCATGATCCGGGCATAGCGCTCTTCCTTGACCTCCTCGGGCACCGCGCCGGGCAGGGCATTGGCCGCGGCACCTTCAACCGGCTCGAACCGGAACGCGCCGACGCGGTCAAGCTGGGCTTCGTCCAGCCAGTCGAGCAGGTACTGGAAATCGGCCTCGGTCTCTCCCGGGAAGCCAACCACGAAGCTGCTGCGGACCGCAATATCGGGGCAGATCTCGCGCCAGGCCTTGAGCCGTTCGAGCACCTTGGCTTCGTTTGCAGGGCGCTTCATCGCCTTGAGTACGCCGGGGCTGGCATGCTGAAAGGGAATGTCGAGATAGGGCGTGATCAGCCCCTCTGCCATCAGGGGAATCACCGCATCGACATGCGGGTAGGGGTAGACATAGTGCAGCCGGACCCACGGCGGGGTCCCGTCCGCGCAGCGCAGTCCGCCCAGCTCGCGCGCCAGGTCGGTCATGTGGGTGCGGACCGCACGGCCCTTCCAGTCGCGCTCCTCGTGCCGCACATCGACCCCGTAGGCGCTGGTATCCTGGCTGATCACCAGCAATTCGCGGGTTCCCGCGGCAACCAGCTTCTCCGCCTCGCGCAGCACCGCGTCGATCCGGCGGCTGGCCAGCTTGCCGCGCAACGACGGGATGATGCAGAACGAACAGGCGTGGTTGCAGCCCTCGCTGATCTTGAGATAGCTGTAGTGCCGCGGGGTCAGCTTCACATCGCCGGTGGGAACCAGATCGATGAACGGCCCCTGGGTGGGCGGGGCAGCCTCGTGCACGGCTTCGACCACGGCTTCGTACTGGTGCGCGCCGGTGACGGCGAGAACCTGG
>JBJTMC010000019.1:0-3223 GCA_046063325.1 Novosphingobium sp. | reverse complement strand
CCGTCGAACAGCACGCAGCCGTCCGAAATCTCGATGAAGGCGCGGCCAAACTCACCGCTGTCGCCCTGCAGCACTTCGCCGCCGAGCTGGTGCATCAGCGCCTGCTGGCCATAGCAGATCGCCATGATCGGCAGCCCGCTTTCCAGGATTTCCTCCGGAATGCGCGGTCCGTCCGCATCCAGCACCGAAGCCGGTCCGCCCGAAAGGATGATCCCCTTGGGCTTCATCCGCTGGAACGCGGCGGAAGCGCTGTTGAACGGGGCGATCTCGGAATAGACCCCGGCCTCGCGCACGCGGCGCGCGATCAGCTGGGTTACCTGGCTGCCGAAATCGACAATGAGGATGGAATCGGAAGGTTGTACCGTCATGGCGGGCGGATAGTGCAGAGCAGGCGCTTCGACAACCCCGGCCTGGCCCTATCCCCTACCGCGCCTTGGCCGGGACCAGTTCCCTGAGTTCGGTCTTCAAGAGCTTGCCGATGTGGCTGCGCGGCATATCCTCGATCGCGTAGAGTTCGGTGACCCGCTGGGTCTTGCCGAGCTGGCTGTTGGCGGCCTGGCGGATCGCTTCGAGATCGCCCTCGCCCGCGCCGCCTTTCAGGACCACGAAGCCGACCGGTGTTTCGCCCCAGGACTCGCTGGGTACGCCGACCACGGCGGCTTCAGCCACCCGCTCGTCTTTGAGCAGTTCGGCCTCCAGATCGACCGGAAAGATGTTGAAGCCGCCAGAGATGATCACGTCTTTGGTCCGGCCAACCAGTTCGACGAAGCCATCGGCATCGACCCGCCCGACATCGCCCATCCGCTGCCAGGTCGAGCCATCGGCGGGATCGATCCAATAGCCTTCGCGGGTCTTTTCGGGCTGGTTCTTGTAACCGAGCATCATGGTTGAGCTTTTGCCGACCAGTTCGCCCGCCACGCCCGGCGGCACTTCGTTGAGGTTTTCGTCCACCACCTTGAGGAAATGGCCCGGCGCGGGCTTGCCGACGGTGTGGAGTTTGTCCGGGTGTTCGTGGACCGGGAAGATGCAGGCCACCCCGCCCTCGGTCATGCCGTAGATCTCGATCAGCCCGCCCGGCATCCGGGCCAGCACATCGGCCTTGAGATCGGCCGGGAAGGGCGCGCTGGTGCAGTACTTCATCTTCATCGCAGACAGGTCGTACTTGTCGAAATCGGGAAACTGCATCAGCCGCCGGTACTGCACCGGGACCAGCATGGTGTGGGTGATCTTTTCGGCCTGCGCTCGATCAAGCCACTTTTCGGTGTCGAACTTGCCCATCAGGCTGGCATAGCCGCCCGAATATAGCGTCGGCAGGAACA
Organism: Novosphingobium sp.; assembly: GCA_046063325.1. Lineage (GTDB taxonomy): Bacteria > Pseudomonadota > Alphaproteobacteria > Sphingomonadales > Sphingomonadaceae > Novosphingobium. The sequence continues at coordinate 1,904 of JBJTMC010000019.1, read as the reverse complement.
CCGCCATGGTGGTGTTGGAATAGAGCGGGGTCGAACACAGCGTGCGGCTTTCTACCCCATAGTTCATCGCCGCGCGAAAGGTCATCTGCCGCCAGCGCATTCCGTGGCTGTGGACGATGCCCTTGGGAATCCCGGTGGTGCCGCTGGAATAGATGATGTTGAGCGGGTCGTTCTCGGCCGGTTCGAACGGCGCAGCCTTGGTGCCTTCCGGCGCCATGAAGGCGTCAAGTTCGCTTAGCAGGATCTGATTGGCGACCGGTAGCTTGAAATCTCCCAGTTCGTCCAGCTTGGCCTGGTCGACGAACAGGTGGATCGCGCCCGAATCGATCGCCATGCCCCTGAGTTGCTCCGGGCTGGCGCTGGTGGTCAGCGGCGCGGCGCAGCCCCCGGCGCGGATCGCGGCGAGGTAGACCAGCGCATAGGCGTTGCAGGTTGTGCCCAGGATCGCCACGGCCTGCCCGCGCTGCAGCCCATCGGCCTGGAGCCGCGCGGCGATCCGCTCGACCTTGTCCGCCACCTCGCGCCACGACAGCGTTTCCGCCCCGTCGTGGAGTGCCGGAGCAGCGCCGCGGAATTCCCCCCAGGCGGCGATCAGGCCGGGGAAGGAACCAAAATCGGCATCGAGCTGCACTGCGGGATCGCTGGCCATCGGGACACTTCCTCTCGACTATCGGATTCGATTCCCGTTGCTTTGCGCAACCGGTCGGGCGCTGTCCAGTCCCTCGCGCCAAAGCCAGGGCTTATCGAAAGGTTGCCGGGTTGGTTGCATTTTACGCAACAGGTGTGACCTCCTTTGCACTGGCAATCTCTACTATATTACTTATGTTGCAAATGCGAACTGAGTTCGCCAATGCAACAGGAGAAAACCCATGCGCAGTATCGCTTCGGTCGTGCTGCCGATCATCGCCGCAGCCTCGCTGACCGGCTTGATGTTCACCGCCACGCTCGCTTGAGCGGCGGTTCGGCACCACCTCCAAAACAGCAAAGGGCCGTCACGCCTTCCCGCGTGACGGCCCTTTGTCTGTTGAACCCGGACGGGACTACTTGCTGCTTAGCAGCTTGACCAGTTCGTAGAGATAGTCGCGCCCTGCGTAGAGCGAGCGGACTTCCATCCGTTCGTTCAGGCCGTGCGCGCCGTTGCCGTCGGGATCGCCCCACACACCCGGCACGCCGTAAGTCGGAATGCCGACCGCGCCCAGATAGACCGCGTCGGTCGCGCCTGTCGACATGCTGGGGATCACCGGGATGCCGGGGAAATGCTTGGCGGCCAGCTGCTCCATCGGCCCGACGATCCGGGGATCGAGCGGCGGCGATTTGGCGATCGGCTTGTCCTTGACCCGCGTTTCGACCTTGACCTTGGGATCGCCGATTGCGGCGACCAGCGCGGCCTGGGTCTCCTCGGCGGTGCGGCCGGGGAACATCCGGCAGTTGACGTTTGCGGTAACCGACTGCGGCAGGGCATTGAGCGCATGGCCGCCTTCGACCAGCGTCGCGACGCAGGTGGTGCGCAGCATAGAATGAAGCATCTTGTCCTTGTTGACCACGGCTTCGGCCGCATGGTCGGCCGGGTTGGCGGCCAGCGCAACCATGGCCTTGCCGGTATCATCCGGGCGCATCTTGCCGGCCTTGGAGAAGAACGCGCGGGTGGTGTCGTTGAACTCCAGCGGGAATTCGTAATCGCGGATCTTCCCGACCGCATCGGCCATCGCGTAGATCGCGTTGTCGCGCACCGGCTGCGAGGAGTGTCCGCCGGGATTGGTCGCGGTCAGGGTGAAGTCCTGGTAGGCCTTTTCGCCGACCTGGATCGACTGGACCAGCAGGTGCCCCTTGCCGTCGCTGCGCCCGCCGCCGCCTTCGTTGAGCGCGAATTCGGCATCGATCAGGTCGCGCTTCTGGTTGGCGAG
>JBJTMC010000115.1:0-4381 GCA_046063325.1 Novosphingobium sp. | reverse complement strand
CGGCGGCTCCAGCTTGTGCCCTTTGCCTTGTCAGCCATCGAGGAATATCCCTTTGAGATAGGGGTTGAGCATCCGCCCCTGCGGATCGAGCGTGCGGCGAACCTCGGCGGCATCCTTCCAGCGCGGATAGAGCTGCGCCAGATCGCGCGCCTTCAGGCTGTGCAGCTTGCCCCAATGCGGCCGCCCGCCGTGGCGGCGGAAAATCGGTTCGACGACGGTGAAGAAGAAGTCGTGGTCTTCCTTGTAATAGGCATGGACCGCGATCGAGCCGCTTTCGCGCTGGTAAAACGGCGATAGCCAGGCGTCGTCGGGCGCGATCGTGCGGACCTCGATCGGGAAGAACACATCCTTGCGCTGGCTCTCGATTGCGGCGAGCACTTCGCGCAGGGCCGGAATCTGCGCCTCGATCGGCAGGTGGTATTCCGTCTCGTTGAAGCGCACCGGGCGTTCGTTGGACAAGAGCTTCCAGCCTTCGTCGACCACTTCCTCGGGCGGGATCTTCGCCAGCTCTTCGGACGCGAGCCGTTTGCGCAGCGATGGCGCAAATTCAAACCAGTCGCGCAATTTCTTGAGCCCCATCAGCGTTTCGGTATCGGCATCGGGACCGCGCGGCTTGACCGGTTTGTCGGTGGGATCGTTGGTGATCGTCACCGCGTGATCGGTAAAGGGCAGGACGTAGAATTCGACGTTGCGGTGCCTGGCACGCAGGCCCGGCCAATCCTCAAGCACCTCCTCGGTCGGGCGCACTTCGACCCGCTTGACCACCCGGGTCAACGGCTGGTTCTGCAAGGTGACCTGGGTCACCACCCCGAACGCGCCCAGCCCGACCCGCGCGGCGTTGAACACCTCGGGCCGGGTATTGGCATCGCAGTCGATCACTTCGCCGGTCGCAGTGGCCAGCCGCATCGCCAGTACCGAACCGTGGATCGCCTGGATCCCGCGTCCGGTGCCGTGGGTTCCGGTCGCGATCGCCCCGGCGATCGACTGCTTGTTGATATCGGGCAGGTTGATCATCTCCTGCCCGACCGCGGCCAGTGCCGGACCCAGATCGGCCAGACGGGTTCCGCCCTTGACCGTCGCCCGGTGGGTTGCCGGGTCGTGGCTGACCAACCCGGCCATTCCGTCCAGCGTCATCAGGGTGCCTTCTGTCGGGACCAGCGCGGTAAAGCTGTGGCCCGATCCGACCGGGCGGACCGGCGCGGGGGAGCGGGTCAGGACGCCAAGCAGTTCGTCCTCGCTGCGCGGAGCGGCCCGCGCGGCGGGATAGGAATGGGCGCTGCCCGACCAATTGCTCCACAACAGGTGGCCCTGCCCGTCCTGCGCGGCGAGCGCGGCCGGTTCGCGATTGCGCAGGACATTGCGGGTCGCCAGGCCGCCCGCAGCCAGCGCGCCGACCCCGGCCACGCTGCCGCCAACCACCACCGCGCGCCGTGACATCTTGCTCATTTGTCCCTCCCGGCCATGAAGCGGATCAGGGCCCGGAAATCGTCCGGCGTGCAGGCGAAGCACTGCCCGCCGGCCGGCATCCCGTTTAGGCCCTGGACCGCGCTGTTCAGCAGCACGTCCTCACCCTTGGTCCAGCGCGGATCCCACAAGGTGCGGTCCCCGGTCAGCGGCGCCTTGGTATCGGCGACCGTGTGGCAGGACTTGCACGATTGCTCATAGAGTCCGGCCAGCCGGGCATCGGCGGGCCGCAGCTGTGCGCTTTGCTGGGGCGTCAGCGGCTGCGCGGGCGCTTCCTGCTGGCATCCCGCCAGCAGGATCGCCAGACCCGTTGCGGCAAGCGCGCGCATCAGTACTTGAACCGCAGTTCGACGCCGAAGGTCCGCGGCTCGCCCCGGAACTGCTCGATCGTGCCGAAATCGGTCAGGTCGGTCGCGAAGTTGACGTACTTGCGGGCTGTCAGATTGCGTCCGAACACCGCTGCCTCCCACCGGCCATCCTGTCCCTCGAGCGCGATCCGCCCGTCGACCAGCCAATAGCCATCCTGCCTGAGCAGCGGGTTGTTGTCCGCCGAAAAGAACTGGTTGCTGCGATAGGAGAACGCCGGCTGGAACGCCAGCGACAGGCCGGAGGCCAAGGGCACCTCATAATCCACTTGCCCGCTGAAGGTGACTTCCGGCGAAAGCGCCAGCCGGTTGCCGGAAAAGTAAGTGCCCGCGCTCACGAAGTTGCGGATCTCGGTATGCAGCAGGCCCAGGTTGAGCGTCACGTCGAGACGTTCGATCGGCCGCGCGACCACTTCGAACTCGGCGCCATAGATCCGCGCGTTGGCCGCGTTGTCGAGCAGGGTCAGCGGGATCGTCCCGGTGTTGATCAGGGTGTAAAGCTGCAGGTCCTTGTAGTCATACAGGAACGCCGCGGCGTTGAAGCGCAGGCGGCGGTCGAACAGCCGGGATTTCAGCCCCACCTCGTAGGCGGTCAGCGTTTCCTCGCCGAACGGCTCTGCCTGGACCGCCGCCTCGGCCGGGTCGAAGCTGAGGAAGCCGCCGTTGAACCCGCCGCTCTTGAACCCGGTCGAGACGCTGGCATAGGCCATCACGTCCGGCGCGAGATCGTAGTCCAGCCCGGCCTTGAACGAGACGTTTTCAAAGGTCTTGCGGTTGTCGAAGGCATAGAGCGGGACCACTCCGCCGGGGATCGGGGTTCCATCGACGATTGCGTCTTCAAGCTGCGCGGCGGCCAGGAAGTGCTTGCGCTCATAGTTGTAACGCCCGCCCAGGGTTGCCCGCAGGTTGGGCGCGAGCCGGTATTCGATCTGCCCGAACAGGGCCGCCGCCTCGGTCGTCTGGCGGTTGAGCGTGCGGGCAAACAGCACCGGGGCGCCGCCGGTGGTGGCACCCGCGGTGTCGGCTCCGCCCCCCGGGGTCAGGAAACGCAGTTCGCGGAACAAGTCGCCGGTCTGGTCCTGTTTGAGCACTTCGTTCAGGTAATAGCCGCCAAACACCCAATCAATCCGCGCGCCCGAACCGGACAGGCGCAGTTCCTGCGTGACGGTATCGGACTTGACGCCATAGTCGATCGCCAGGATCGCCAGCGGGCTGGCATCGGTGTCCTCGCGGTGGGTCTTGGTGTTGTGATCGTAGGCCGTGATCGAGGTCAGCGTCGCGCCGCCCAGCTTCCAGTTGAGCCGCAGCGAAGTGCCCAGGTTCTCGACATTGAGCTTTTCGCTGCGGTCATACTCGCCATCGTAGAAGCCCGGCGGGCTGATATAGCCCAGCACGTTGCCGCACTGGCCCGCCAGCACCGCATCGGCGGCGCAAGGGGTGGTAAAGCCGCTGGCCGGATCGAGCAGGCCAAGGCTGCGATACTGCGGCGCGCGGACGTTGACCTTGCCGCCATGGACATTGAGCAGCGCGTCCAGATTGCCGCCCAGATCAACCGCAAGCTGGCCGCGCAGGGCAAAGCTGCCCTGTCCGTTCTCACGCCGACCGCTCAGCAGATTGTGGACATAACCATCAGAGGTGGTGCCGGTGCCCGAAAGGCGAAAACGCACGCTGTCCGACAGCGGACCGCCCACCGCCGCTTCCCCGTGAACCGTGTTGAACGAGCCGTAGGACAGCGAGCCCTGCGCCTGAAAGTCCTTGCCCGGCTTGGCGGTGATGAAGTTGATCGCGCCCCCGGTGGCGTTGCGGCCATACAGGGTGCCCTGCGGCCCTTTCAGCACTTCGACCCGGTCAAGGTCGAACAGCTGAAAGGTCTGCGCGCCGGGCGAACTGACATAGACCTCGTCGACATAGACCCCGTTCGGCCCCGCGTTGTTCGAATTGGTATCAGCCAGGCCGACCCCGCGAATGTAGATCAGCGGCTGGTTGCCTTCGCCCGCGGGCAGCCCGATTCCAAGGTTGGGCACGATTCCGGCGATATCCGCGCTCGACCGGATCCCCAGATCGGCGATCTTCGCACCGGTGATCGCGGTGACTGCCACCGGCACATCCTGCAGGTTCTGCTCGCGCCGCTGCGCGGTAACGATGATTTCGCCGCCTGCTTCCTCGGAAGCGGACGCTGCAGACTGGCTCTGGGCGACAGCCTGAACCGGATTCATCCCCGCGGACAGCGCGACAAGCGCGGCAGTGATTCGCAGCATGCCCTTGAAATTCAGCATCATTCCACCCTCATTTCGTTTGTAGCCATGACTATAATATAGTAATGACTATGCAAGGGCAACCCTCCCCGTGCAGGCCCGCTTCTGGTATGCTAGGCAGGCACGGATCAACCGATCGCAAAGGGCTTTGGAACAGAATGGCAAGACCAGCGGCAAAGCGGAAATCAGCGGGGCAGGCCCGCCCGTCGACCCGCGACCTGTTGCTGGATACGGCTGGCCTGCTGCTCGGCGAAGTCGGGATGGAGCGCATTTCGACCAACATGATCTGCGAACGGG
>JBJTMC010000018.1:0-8903 GCA_046063325.1 Novosphingobium sp. | reverse complement strand
CTGTCGCGCACCGCATCGAGCAGGCGTTCGGGAATGCCGCACAGGCCAAAGCCGCCGCAGGCGATCAGCAGGCCGTCCTTGAGCAGCCCGTCAAGGGCGCTGGCGGCATCGGGGTAGATCTTTTGGGCCATGGTTCCTCTCGCTTGACCGGTTCGCTCTAGCGGCAATCATCCATCCCGACTAATGATTGTTTCTTTGCTGATCCGATAAGGATTGATGATGAGAAAACTCGCGATCTACCACCTCGAAACGCTGGTCTGGATCGCGCGGCTGGGCACGTTTCGCGCGGCGGCGGAACGGCTCAACACCACCCAACCGGCGATTTCGGCGCGGGTACGCGAGATCGAGAGCCAGCTGGGGATCGAGATATTCCGCCGTGAAGGGCGCGGGGTGGTGCTGACCGCGCGGGGCCGCCAGCTGGTCCAGGACTGCGAGCCGCTGCTCGCCGGGTTCGAGCGCGCGCTGATGCAGGCCGGGGACTATGCCGGGGCGACCGGGGTGGTCCGGCTGGGCGCGGGGGAGATCGCGGCGGCCAGCTGCCTGCCCGGATTTGTGGGCGATGTAGCGCAGGACCTGCCCGGCGTGACGCTGGAAATCGAGCTCGACCTGACCGCGCGAATGCTCCAGCAGTTGCTGGGCGGCACGCGCGACATGGTGTTCCTGGCCGGGCCGGTCGCCAGTCCGGGCGTACAGACCGCCCCGATCGGCGCGGTCTCGCTGGTCTGGCTGGCCAGCCCGCAGGTGCTGGCTCAGGGCGGGTTCGCGCAGCCCTTGCCGGTCTGGTCGGTCGGGGCCCATTCGCCGATTCACGGCGTGCTGCTGGCGGAACTGGGCACGGGCCTGGCCTGCCGGTCGGTCAATATCTGCAACAACGTTCAGACCATGATCGCGATCGTCGCGGCCGGGGCCGGAGCGGCGCTGTTTCCCGAAACCATGACTCGCGAGGTAGTAGCCGAAGGACGGCTCTGCCCGGTCCTGCCGCCGCCGGGCCAGACCATCCAGTTCGAAGCCGCGATCCGTGCGTCCGAACAGGATCCGGTGATCCTGGAACTGTTCCGCCGCGCGGGCGCGCTCCGGCTCGGCTGATCAGGGCAGCGGCAAGTCCAGCACCGCGGACAGATCGGCCAATGCCTGTTCGCCGCTGGTCACCTTGATTGCCGCCATGCCCAGCGCCGCGGCAGGCTTGCAGTTGATGCCCAGGTCATCAAGATAGACGCATTGTGCGGGTTCCAGCCCCAGCGCCGCGCACATCATCTGGTAGATTCGCGGATCGGGCTTGCGCACCCCGGCCTTGCTGCTTTCGATCACCGCCTCGAACCGGGCAAAGACCTGTTCGTAGGCATCCTGGGCATCGCCGCTGCGGGCCATGCCCGCGCCGTGACCGGCCGGCACGTTGTTGGTTATGCAGGCGAGCCGGTATCCCGCCCCGGCCAGGGTATCGAGCGCGGCGACCATCGCCGGGCGGATCGACCCGGACAGCACCGCCAGCACCGAAGCGCCGTCCAGCGCGTGGCCCAACGCCGCTGCTTCGGCGGCGAATTGGGCGTCGAAGGCGGCGGCATCGATCTCGGCGCGTTCAAACAGGGCCCAGGCGTTGCTGTCTGGATTGGCGGCGTTGACGCTGCGAATGAAATCGCGGGGCAGGTCGCGTTCGGCCTCCAGCCGGTTGAAGGCTTCGAACGGGCTGGCCGTGATCACCCCGCCAAAGTCGAAAATCACCGCCGCGAACCGGCCCATGCCGAACCTCCCCTGATGTGCTATCCTGCCTGCCACTGACCGATCCGGCCGAACGGTGCAAGTCTGCGGCGGTTGATTCAGGTCATGGCGGCAAATGTATCTGCGTTGCAGACAAGGCCATCCAAAGGAGAACGAATCATGCGCTCCATCCTAGTTCAGACCGGTCGGGACAGCGGCATGGCGGCGCGGCTTGATACCGCCCTGAACCTGGCCCGCGCCACCAGCGGGCACGTGACTCTGGCGATCGATACGCCGATCGACCGGTTCGTTACCGTCGATCCCTATGGCGGCACCTATGTCGCGCGCGAGGCACTGGACGCCGCGCTGGCTGATGATGACGCCCTGGCCAAGGCTTTTGCCGGTCGGCTCGCTGGCGACGATGTCCCGTTCGACGTGGCGAAGTTTGAGACCCAGCCGCTGGACGCGATGATCAACGCGGCGCAGCTGGCCGACATCGCCGTCGTTTCGCGAACCTGCGGCTATGCCGGAGACCTCGCAGTCGAGGGGCGGTGCCCGGTGCTGGTGCTGCAGCCGCAGCAGGCCCTGACCTTTCCGCTGGGTGTTGCCTGCGTGGCCTGGGACGGCGGTGATCAGGCGGCGATCGCGCTGCGCAGCGCGATCCCGCTGCTCCAGACCTGTGCCGCGGTCCATGTCCTGACGGTGTTGACCGACAAGCCTGACGGGTTCCCTTCGACCGACGCCGAACGCTACCTTGCGCGGCACGGGATCAAGTCCGAACTGCACGAGCTGCCCCGAGGCAATTCGATCGAAGAGACGCTGGCGGGTGCGGTCATGCGGCTTGGCGGGCAGTTGCTGGTGATGGGCGCATTCGGGCACAGCCGGATGCGGGAATTCCTGTTTGGCGGGGTGACCCGCTACTTCCTCGACGACGAAAAGGGCCCGGCGCTGCTTCTGGCGCATTAGCCGATCGCTGCTGGTCTTTCGTCGAAGGTGGTGCGACATTCCCGGCGCTGTGGGCTGCCTTTCGCCGCGCCAAGCCAAACGGGAGACACGCCATGATCAAGCTTCGTCCGCACCTGCTGCCACTCGCCCTGTCCGCGGCTACACTGGCGTTTGCCGTGCCGCCGCTTGCGGCAAAGCCGGATGCGGCTGCCGCGGCAATCGCCGACACGGCGCGCGCCGAAGCAAACCGCAAGCTGGATGAAGGGCGCCGCCCGGCCGAAATTCTTGCCTTCTCGGGCATCAAGCGCGGCGATGTGGTGGCCGATTACCAGGCCGGGGCGGGCTATTACAGCGAACTGATCGCCGATCTGGTCGGTCCCAAGGGCCGGGTCTATGCCATGACCCAGCCAAATTTCTACAAGGCGGAAGAGTGGGATCCGATCGTCAAGGCGCACCCCCAGGTCGCGCCGATGGTCGCGCCGGGCCTGGCGCTGGTGCTCGCCCCGCGCAGCGTTGATGTGATCTTTGCGCACCTGACCTATCACGATCTCTACTGGGTCAACGAAAAGTACCAGCATCCGGCGATCGACGTGCCGAAGTTCCTGGCCGGCTGGTTCGCCGCGGTGAAGCCCGGCGGGCACGTCATCATCATCGATCATGCCGGCAATCCCGGCGACGTGCGCGAGACGGCTGACAAGTATCACCGCATCGATCCCGAGCAGGTCAAGGCCGACATGGCCGCCGCCGGTTTCGTGCTCGAAGCGGAATCGAACGTGCTGCGGCGCAGCGAAGATGATCACGGCAAGCTGGTTTTCGATCCCGCAGTGCGCGGCAAGACCGACCGTTTTACGTTGAAATTCCGCCGTCCTTGAGCGGAAGTGAACAGCAGTTGCAAATTATGCAACAAAAAATGAGCTTTTCGCACTTGCACAAAAACCGCACCTGCCCCACTTAGAGCCTGCCTTTCAGGCATCCTCTCCCAAAAACTTCCATGGCCGGGTCAGCAATGACCCGGCCATTTTTTTGTTCGATCCGCCGCGCGATCCAGCCCCCGCACCGCGCCGGATTTGCAATTGGCGCAACCAGTTCCTAGCTTTCGAATAAGCGGACTTGCGCCGCACCGATCGCTCCCAGGGGACTTTCAAGCATGGCAGACGCCAACACCATCACCACCGTCAAGCTGCAGGTCGCAGCCGCCCGTCAGGAAGAAAGCGGCAACGGCTTTGCCCGCCTGCCCAAATCCGCGCTTTCTACACTTGGCGTGACCGAAGGCGACGTGATCGAGATCGAGGGCAAGCGCGCCACTGCGGCGCGCGTAATGGTCGCCTATGCCGAGGACGAAGGACTGGAAGTGATCCGGCTCGACGGCCTGCAGCGTGCCAATGCCGAGGTTGGGTCGGGCGATCACGTGCTGGTTCGCAAGGCCGAAAGCAAACCGGCGACCCGCGTGGTCTTTGCCCCCGCCCAGCGCGAAATGCGGCTGCAGGGGCCGGGCCAGGCGCTAAAGCGCAACTTCTTTGGTCGGGCGCTGGCTGCGGGCGATATCGTCGCCACCACCGGGCAGCAGCAGGTCCGCGACATGCCGCCCGAAGTGGCGCGGATGTTCAACGCCCCGGCCTTTTCGCTCACCCAGATCCGCCTGACCGTGGTTTCGACCGTGCCGAAGGGCATCGTTCACATCGATGAAAACACCGAAGTCGAACTGCGTGAGGAGTTTGAGGAAGCGCGCGGCAGCCGCGGCGATGTCAACTACGACGACGTCGGCGGGATGGGCGATACGATCCAGCAGCTGCGCGAAATGGTCGAACTGCCGCTTCGATACCCCGAACTGTTTACCCGCCTGGGCGTTGATCCGCCCAAGGGCGTGTTGCTCCACGGCCCGCCAGGCACCGGCAAGACCCGCCTGGCCCGTGCGGTCGCCAACGAGAGCGAAGCGAGCTTCTTCACGATCAACGGGCCCGAAATCATGGGCAGCGCCTATGGCGAAAGTGAACGGCGTCTGCGCGAGGTGTTCGAAGAGGCCGCCAAGGCCGCGCCTTCGATCATCTTCATAGACGAAATCGATTCGATCGCGCCCAAGCGCTCGGGCACACCCGGCGAGGCGGAAAAGCGTCTGGTCGCCCAGTTGTTGACGCTGATGGACGGGATGGGCACCGGCTCGAACACCGTGGTGATCGCCGCGACCAACCGACCCGACGCGATCGACGAAGCGCTGCGCCGCCCCGGCCGGTTCGACCGCGAAATCGTGATCGGCGTGCCGGACGAGAAGGGTCGGCGCGAAATCCTGGGGATCCACACCCGCGGCATGCCGCTGGCCGAAGGGGTCAACCTGGACGAGCTGGCGCGCACCACCCACGGCTTCGTCGGCGCCGATATCGGCGCACTGGCGCGCGAGGCGGCAATGGACGCGGTACGGCGGATCATGCCGCAGCTCGATCTCGAGGCGCAGACCATCCCGCCAGAAGTGCTGGAAAACCTCACCGTCACGCGCGACGATTTCCTGTCCGCGCTCAAGCGGGTCCAGCCTTCGGCGATGCGCGAGGTGATGGTCGAGATGCCCAACATCCGCTGGGCCGACATCGGCGGCGCGGACGAGGCGCAGGAAAAGCTCAAGGAAGGAATCGAGCTGCCGCTCAAGAACCCCGAGGCATTCCGCCGTCTGGGGATCCGTCCAGCGCAGGGTTTCCTGCTCTACGGCCCGCCCGGCACCGGCAAGACCCTGCTGGCCAAGGCGGTCGCCAAGGAGAGCGAAGCCAATTTCATTTCGATCAAGAGCAGCGATCTCCTGTCGAAATGGTATGGCGAAAGCGAACAGCAGATCAGCCGCCTGTTCGCCCGCGCCCGGCAGGTTGCGCCCTGCGTGGTGTTCATCGACGAGATCGACAGCCTGGTCCCTGCGCGCGGATCGGGCGCGAACGAGCCGCAGGTCACCGCCCGGGTGGTCAACACCATGCTGGCCGAAATGGACGGGATGGAAGAGCTGTCCTCAGTCGTGGTGATCGGGGCGACCAACCGGCCCGGCCTGGTCGATCCGGCGCTGCTGCGGCCAGGACGGCTTGACGAACTGGTCTATGTCGGCACGCCCGATGCCGCCGGGCGCGAGCATATCCTGCGGATCCACACCCGCAACATGCCGCTGGCAAAGGACGTCGATCTGAAGGCGATTGCGGCCGAAGCTGAACGGTTCACCGGGGCGGACCTGGAAGACCTGACCCGGCGCGCCGGGATGGTTGCGATCCGGGCCCGCGGCGCCGATGTGAAGGAAGTGACAGGCGCCGATTTCGCCAAGGCACTCGAAGATTCGCGCGCCACGGTCTCACCCGAGATGGAGGCCGAATACCTCAAGATGAAGGGCGAACTGAAAAAGCGCGCGGCGGCGATCAATCCCGCTCCGATCGGGTTCCTTGCCCCGGGCATGGTCGAATCGACCCGCGACAAGAAGCACAGCTGAAGGCGGCGGCGTCAGGCTTCGTCGCAGAGCGCGTCCGGCATGTTCTCGCGCAGCCATTCAAGCATGGCTTCGCGCATTGCCGGGCGCAGCCTGCCCAGCGAGGTCGGGCCCTGCGCGCTCATCACCAGCTTGAGTTCGATCGAGCCGACCTGGACTTCGGAGACTTGCAGCGCGCCGGTGCGCTTGTCCCAATCCGGGTTGGCGGCGAGCAGCCCGGCATAGGCCTCACGGATCGGTGCGATAGCGCTGCCCGGCTTGATCGGCAGCACCACCGATCCGGTGATTCCGCCACCCTCGCGGGTCCAGTTCTGGAAGCTGCCGTCAAGGAATTTGGCGGTGGGAACGATCAGGCGGCGCTCGTCCCCGGTGCGGATCACCACATAGCTTAGCCGGATATCCTCGATCCGGCCGTTTTCGCCATCGACCACCACGTAGTCGCCGATGCGGATCGGTTCGGTGAGCGCGATCTGGATCCCTGCGATCAAGGACTTGAGCGCGGGCTGGGCCGCCGCGCCGACGGCCAGGGTGGCAAGCCCCGCCGAAGCGAGCAGCGTAGTGCCAATATTGCGCACCGCAGGGATGCCGAACAGCACCAGCGCCACGGTGACGAACACGATCACGAAACTCGCCGTGCGCGAAAAGATCGCGATCCGGGTCTTGCGGCTGCGCGCGGCCAGCTCGTCCTCGCTGGCGTCGGTCTTGGCTTGCATCGCCTGGGTAAATGCCTGGACCAGCGCGTAGGTGACCCAGCCGAACAGCGCCGGTTCGATGAAGCGGCCGACCATGTCCCAGATCTGCGCCACCAACGGGTTTTCTTCGGACGCGATCGAGATCGCGACCGCGATCAGCGACCACAGCACCGGCTGGCGCAGCCGGTCATAGACGATATCGTCGGTTTTCGATGCCGATGCCTTGGCTAGGCGGCTGAGCAGCGCGAAAACACCCAGGTGCAGCAGCACCGCGATGCTGATCGCCACCCCGGTGTGGAGCGCGGCGCGGGACACCGTTTCGGACCAGCCGATTACGGCATCGGCGCTGGGCAGGGCGGGTCTTGCGGTCAATGCGCGGCTCCCCAGCTTGGCCCGGTTCCGATTTCAACGCCCAGCGGCACGCTGAGGCTGACTGCAGGCTCGGCCGCATCGGACATCACCGCGCGGATCACCGCGCCGGCCGCGGCGGCGTCGCCTTCGGGCAGTTCGAACACCAGTTCATCGTGGACCTGCAGCAGCATCCGCACGTGACCCAATCCGGCCTCTTGCAGCGCGGGCATCATCCGCACCATGGCCCGCTTGATGATATCGGCGCAGGTGCCCTGGATCGGGGCGTTGATCGCCGCGCGCTCGCTGCCCTGACGCTCGGCCTGGTTGGGCGAGGAAATGCGCGGGAACCAGCACTTGCGGCCGAACAGGGTTTCCGAAAAGCCCCGTTCGCGCACGCTGGCCAGGGTATCGTGGATGTAGCGCTGGATTCCGGGAAAACGCTGGAAATACAGGTCAATCGTTCCCTGTGCCTCTTCGGGTGTCACGCCCAGCCGCGCGGCCAGCCCCCAGCGGCTGATGCCATAGAGGATCGCGAAGTTGACCGTCTTGGCCCGCCCGCGGGTGTCGCGGTTGACCTCGCCGAACATTTCCTGCGCGGTGCGGGCGTGAATGTCCTCGCCCGCCGCAAAGGCCTGCTTCAGTTCGGGCACGTCGGCCATGTGCGCGGCCAGCCGCAGTTCGATCTGGCTGTAATCCGCCGCCAGCAGGATATTGCCCGGCTCGGCCACGAAGGCCTCGCGGATCTGGCGGCCGATTTCGGTGCGGATCGGAATGTTCTGGAGGTTCGGCTCGGTTGAGGAGAGCCGCCCGGTCTGCGCGCCGCCCAGGCTGTAGCTGGTGTGGACGCGGCCGGTATCGGGATTGATCGCCTCTTGGAGCGCCTCGGTATAGGTGCTGCGCAGCTTGGACAGCTGCCGCCATTCAAGGACCTTGGTGGCGATTTCCGCGCCTTCCCCGGCCAGCCCTTCAAGGATCGCCTGGTCGGTGGAATATTGTCCGGTCTTGCCCTTGCGCCCGCCTTTGTAGCCCAGCTTGTCGAACAGGATATCGCCCAGCTGCTTGGGGCTGCCGATGGTGAAGGGTTGCCCGGCCAGAGCATGAATCTCCCCCTCTAGCTTGCCGATCTCTGCGGCAAAGGTGGCGGACAGGCCGGCCAGACGCTCCCGGTCAACCTTGATTCCGTGGCGCTCCATCTGCGCGACCACCGCGACCAGTGGCCGGTCGACCCGTTCGTAGACCCGGGTGCCGCTTTCATCAGACAGGCGCGGCTTGAGCAGCCGGTGCAGCCGCCAGGTCACCTCGGCGTCCTCCGCGGCATATTCGGTCGCCCGGTCCAGCGGCACTTCGCCAAACGGGATCGCCTTTTTGCCGGTGCCGCAGACGTCCTTGAAGGCCAGGGTGGTGTGGCCCAAGTGGCGGGCGGACAGTTCGTCCATTCCGTGCCCGCCGCCGATCCCGTCGCTGCTGCGCCCGGCATCGAGATCGAAGCTCATCACCATGGTATCGTCGATCGGGGCAACGCGGATCCCGTGGCGGGCCAGAACATTGAGATCGTATTTGGCGTTCTGCCCCACTTTCAGCACGGCATCGCTTTCCAGCAGCGGGCGAAGCAGTTCGATGGCCCGGTCGGAGGCGATCTGGCGGGGCCGTTCGGCGAACATGTCGCTGCCGCCGTGGGCCAGCGGAATGTAGCAGGCATCCCCGGCGCCCAGCGCCAGGCTGATCCCGACCAGATCGGCGCGGATCGAATCGAGCGCGCTGGTTTCGGTGTC
>JBJTMC010000017.1:0-4307 GCA_046063325.1 Novosphingobium sp. | reverse complement strand
GGCCGCGCGGGCGGTCGGTTCGGACGGGGCATTCTTCGCGTGGAGCGTATCGTTGTGGTGGCGGATCTTCAGCGCGAAGCTGTCGGCAAAGCCGCGCGCCTCCATCGCCTGATCGCGCGGCAGGTTGCGGCCCGGCATCGGTACCCGCATGTTCTTGCCGTTGATCACCGGGGCGTCGGCGGTCCAGGCCAGCTCAACCTCGGGCTCGTGCGCGATCGCCCGGCTGGCGCCGGTCAGCACGCTCTTGAAGCGATCGAGGGGGGATTCGTCTGCCATCCGCAGGGTCAGGCCTAAATTGCCTGCCCGGTCTTGGCCCAATCGGCCAGAAAGCCTTCGATGCCCTTTTCGGTCAGGACATGCTTGAACAGACCCCAGATCACCGCCGGGGGTGCGGTCATCACGTCGGCGCCGATCTTGGCGGCCTGGAGGACGTGGATCCCGTGGCGGACCGATGCGACCAGGATCTGGGTCTGGTAATCGTAGTTGTCGTAGATCAGGCGGATATCGTCGATCAGCTCCATCCCGTCCCAGCCGTTGTCATCGTGACGGCCGACGAAGGGCGAAACGAAGGTCGCCCCGGCCTTGGCGGCAAGCAGCGCCTGGTTGGCGGAAAAGCACAGCGTGACGTTGACCATGCTGCCATCGCCGGTCAACGCCTTGCAGGTCTTGAGCCCGTCCGGGGTCAGCGGCACCTTGATGCAGACGTTGTCCGCGATCTTGCGCAGCTTTTCCGCCTCGATCATCATCGTCGGATGATCGAGCGCGACCACTTCGGCGCTGACCGGGCCATCGACGACCCCGCAGATTTCCTTCACAACCTCGTGAAAATCGCGGCCCGACTTCATGATCAGCGAAGGGTTGGTCGTGACGCCATCGAGCAGGCCGGTCGCGGCCAGTTCCTTGATGTCGGCGATTTCGGCGGTGTCGGCAAAAAACTTCACGGTTCGGCTCCTGCTGGCGAAAGGTCCCGGGCGGCGGAACCTGGTCGCTGTGGCACGATTTCGGACCCGGGCCTAGGTCGTTTCGACAAAGATTCTTGACCCGGGGATCAATTCGGCCAGACGTTCGTTCCTATCATGGGGTGACAGACCCCAACTTGATCCGGGGAGGAATTTCAATGTCTGACACACCCAACATCGTTCTGGTACACGGTTTCTGGGGCGGCGCGGCGCACTGGGCCAAGGTCATCCCGATCCTGCACAAGGCCGGGCTTACCAGGCTGAACGCGGTCGAGATGCCGCTGACCTCGCTGGCCGACGATGCCGAACGGACGCGCAAGATGATCGCCCAGGCCGACGGCCCGGTGCTGCTGGTCGGGCACAGCTATGGCGGGGCCGTCATTACCGAAGCCGGCAACCATCCGAACGTGGCGGGGCTGGTCTATATCGCAGCCTTCGCTCCTGACGCCGGAGAAAGCCCCGGCGGCATTACCCAGGCGAACCCGCCCGCAGGCGCAGCCGCAATTGCGCCGGACAGCGACGGATACCTGTGGATCACCCAGGACAAGTACCACGACAACTTCTGCCAGGACCTCACCGCGGACGAAGCCCTGGTCATGGCAGTAACCCAGAAGGCGCCGCTTGGCTCAACCTTTGGCGATACGATCACCGACCCGGCCTGGAAGCACAAGCCATGCTGGTACCAGGTTTCCGAGAACGACCGGATGATTGCCCCCGCCAACCAGGACATGATGTCTTCGCGGATGAATCCGAAAAAGACGATTCGCCTCGCCGCCAGCCATGCCTCGCTGGCTTCGCAGCCCGAAGCCGTGGCGGCGCTGATCATCGAAGCCGCACGGAGCCTCTGACCGGCCCGAACCGGCGCCAACCCGCTATAGAATCTTGAACACCCCGATCAGCAGCGGATCGTTGGTGCCTTGCGGGTTGGCGCGGATCGCGCTTTCCTCGTTGCCGATCTGATACCAGATCGAATTGTCCGCCCGGTTGGCGACCGATTGCGCCACGCCGCCCAGGTCCACGCCTGACAGCGCCTTGATCGCCTGACCGAGCACCGGATCGCTCGATACCCGCAGGGCATCGGTCAGCCCGGGGATCATTGCGTTGATCAACCCGGCCCCCATCTGGGCGCGCAAGTACGAAGTCGCCGCGGTCGGCCCGCCGCGCACGATCCCGACCGCATCCGGGACCGAGATGTTGCGCACCGCTTCCAGTACCACCGGCGCGGCCTGCTGCGCGCCCTTTTCGGCAACCAGATTGAGCTGGTGCTGCAACTGGCCCTTGAACGCGCCAGAGGTCAGCAAGGTCTTGAGCAGGCCGCTGCTGCCGGTGAACAGCACCGGCACCTCGAACCGCGCAACCTCGCTGTCCCAGAACCCGCCCGGCGCGGTCAGCTTGGCAAAGGCGCGCTCGGACGAAAGCGTGAGCAGCCGCTTGATCGCCTCGACCATCGAAAATCCGCCCAGCGAAGTGCAGCCCGGCAGGGCAAGCAGTCCGGCGGTGGCAGTTCCGGCTAGGAATGTGCGGCGCGCGACCGGATTGGCGATGATCGAATCCATGGGACAACTGCTCCTGATCTTGCGGGGGGCTGTCACCCACCGCCGAATGCCGTCATAGAGACGACGAATGAACCGCGTCCGACTCCTCGTCTTCAATCCGGCCTTGCCAGTGCTTGACTATCGCCTTCCCGCTGGAATGGCGACAGAATTCGGGCAGCTGGTGATCGCGCCACTTGGCCCCCGGCAGGTGCTGGGGATCGTCTGGGAACCCGAACGGCTGGGCGGGGACGAGGTTCCCGATGCCAAGCTGCGCCCGATCCTGGAAGTGCTGCCGGTGCCGCCGCTGTCGGCCCCGCTGCGCCGCCTGATCGAATGGTGCGCGGACTACTACGTCGCGCCGCTGAACTCGGTGGCGCGGATGGCGCTGGGTTCGATGGCGGCGCTGCGCGGCGGCGGCACCACCACCGAATACCGCCTGTCCGGCGAAGAGCCCAAGCGCCTGACCCCGCAGCGCGCCGCCGCGATCGACGCGCTGCACGGTGAACAGGCCAGCATCCGCGAACTGGCCGACTATGCCGGGGTTTCCGAAGCGGTGCTGCGTGGGCTGGTGGGTATCGGCGTGCTCGAACCGGTCACGGTCGACCTCGACCGTCCTTACCCGCGCGCCCGGCCCGACTATGCCGAGCCTGCGCTGTCCGAAGCCCAGCAAGCCGCGGCCGATACCTTTGTCGCGGCAGTGAGAGAGGCGAAATTCGCCCCCTTCCTGCTCGACGGGGTGACCGGATCGGGCAAGACCGAATGCTATTTCGAAGCCGTCGCAGAGGCGATCCGGCAAAAGCGCCAGGTGCTGGTCCTGCTGCCCGAAATCGCCCTGACCGAAAACTTCCTGCGCCGGTTCGAGGCGCGCTTCGGGGTGCCGCCGGTCCTGTGGCATTCCAGCCTCAAGCAAAGCGAGCGGCGCCGCGCCTGGCGAGCGATTGTCAGCGGACAGGCACAGGTCGTGGTCGGCGCCCGCTCGGCGCTGTTCATGCCTTTTGCCAGGCTCGGCCTGATCGTGGTCGATGAAGCGCACGAGGTGTCGTTCAAGCAGGACGACGGGGTGCGCTATAACGCCCGCGACGTCGCAGTGATCCGTGCCCGGTTCGAACAGATACCGGTGATCCTGGCCAGCGCCACCCCCGCGCTTGAATCGCTGGAACTGGCCGAAGCCGGGGTTTACCGGAAGATCGACCTACCGGCCCGGTTCGGCGGGGCGGAGCTGCCCGCCATAGAAATACTCGACTTGCGCAACGAACCGCCCGAGCGCGGTCAATGGCTGGCCCCGCGATTGGTTGCCGAGCTGCGCGATCGGCTTGCGCGGGGCGAACAGTCGCTGCTGTTCCTCAACCGCCGCGGCTATGCCCCGCTGACGCTGTGCCGCCATTGCGGCTATCGCTTCCAGTGCCCCAACTGCAGCGCCTGGCTGGTCGAGCACCGGCTATCGCGGCGGCTGGCCTGCCATCACTGCGGGCACGAAACCGGGGTGCCAGAAGAATGCCCCGAATGCCACACCGGCGACTGCCTGGTCGCTTGCGGTCCGGGGGTGGAGCGCATCGCCGACGAGGTGGCGGGGCTGCTGCCCGAAGCGCGGCTGGCGCTGGTCACTTCGGATACGCTCAATACGCCGGAGAAGATCGGTGCCTTCGTCGCTGCGGCCGAGGGCAAGGCGATCGATGTGATCATCGGTACCCAGCTCGTCACAAAGGGTTATCACTTTCCCGAACTGACCCTGGTTGGCGTGGTTGATGCAGACCTTGGCCTTGAAGGAGGCGATCTGCGCGCGGGTGAGCGGACCTATCAGCAGATCGCGCAG
>JBJTMC010000114.1:0-6997 GCA_046063325.1 Novosphingobium sp. | reverse complement strand
CGGGCTCCGACGCGGTTGCGGCGACCACGATCGAATACTCCATCGCGCCGTTTTCTTCGAGCTGGCGGACGATCTGCGCGACGGTCGAGCGCTTCTGGCCGACGGCGACGTAGATGCAGTAGAGCTTCTTGCCCTCGTCGGTGCCCTGATTGACTTCCTTCTGGTTGATGAAGGTGTCGATCGCGACGGCGGTCTTGCCGGTCTGGCGGTCGCCGATGATCAGTTCGCGCTGGCCGCGGCCGACGGGAACCAGGGCGTCGATCGCCTTGAGGCCGGTCTGCACCGGTTCGTTGACCGACTGGCGCGGGATGATGCCCGGAGCCTTGACTTCGACGCGCTGGCGGCTGTCCGAAACGATCGGGCCCTTGCCGTCGATCGGGTTGCCCAGCGCGTCGACCACGCGGCCGAGCAGGCCCTTGCCGACCGGAACGTCGACGATGGTGCCGGTGCGCTTGACTGTGTCGCCTTCACGGATTTCGGCGTCCGAGCCGAAGATCACGACGCCGACGTTATCGGCTTCGAGGTTCAGCGCCATGCCCTGAACGCCGTTGGCGAATTCGACCATTTCACCGGCCTGGACCTGATCGAGGCCGTGGATGCGGGCGATACCGTCACCCACCGACAGCACCGAACCGACTTCGCTGACCTGAGCGGCGGTGCCGAAGCTGGCGATCTGGTCCTTGATGACCTTGGAGATTTCAGCGGCGCGGATATCCATGTTCAGCCTTTCATCGCGTTAGCGAGGGTGTTCAAACGGGTACGGATCGAGCTGTCGATCTGGGTCGAGCCGATCTTGACGACGAGGCCGCCGAGGATCGCAGGATCGACGGTGGCGGAAAGGGTAACGTCCTTGCCTTCGCGGGCCTTGAGCTTGGCGGCAAGCGCCCCCAGCTGGGCATCGGACAGCGGGTGGGCGCTGGTGACTTCGGCCTTGACCTCACCCCGGGCAGCCGCGGCAATCGCGGCGAAGGCGCTGACCACCTGCGGCAGCACGGCCAAGCGCCCGTTGCTGGCCAGCACGCCAAGGAACTGGCGGGTCAGCGGCGAAACCTTGAGCAGGGCGGCAACGGCGTCGATCGCCTTGGCCCCGGCATCGCGGCCAAGCTGGGGGTTGCGAATCAGTGCCGCAAGATCAGCCGATTCTTTCACCGCCTGGCCAAGCGAATTGAGATCGCCTTCAACCGCGGGAACCGCCTTGTTCTCAACTGCCAATTCATAAAGTGCAGAGGCGTAACGCCCTTGCAAACTGGCCGAAATGCCGCCGGAATTCTCCACGCGTTAAGGTTCCTTGCATCGGGTGCGTTGGCAGGGCAGGAGCAACACGGGAAAAGCGTCGCAAGCCCCTTGGACGGGGGCGCGCATAGCGACGATTTTGCTGCGATGCAAGGTGAGGTTAGGACATTCCCGAACAGGAATGCGACAGGAGCGTGGAATGCAGGGCGATTGGATCAGCCTGACCATGGCCGATGGGCACGAAATGCCCTGTTACCACGTGATACCGGATGGAGCGCGTCGGGGCGGGCTGGTTCTGGTTCAGGAAATCTTCGGCGTCACCGAACATATCCGCGAATTATGCGAAGAATATGCCGCCGACGGGTATGAGGTGATCAGCCCCGGCCTGTTCGACCGGCAGCAGCCGGGCTGTGAACTGGGTTATTCGGGTGCGGACTGGGAACGCGCGGTCCAGATCGCACGGACCGAGCACGACTGGGACCAGGGCCTCGACGATACCGCGCGCTGCATCGCCTGGATGAAAGAGCGGGGCGGGCCGGTGTTCATCCTGGGCTATTGCTTCGGCGGCTCGGTCTCCTGGCGGATGGCCCAGCTTTCGGACGATCTGGATGGGGCAAGCTGCTATTATGGTGGCTACATCGCCACGCGCTTTGCCGATTCTGCCCCGAAGTGCGCCGCCATCACCCATTTCGGGCGCTATGATTCGATGGTCCCGATCGAACCGGTGGAACGCCTGATCGAAAAAGCCCATCCCACCGCGCAACACTTTGTCTATGAGGCCGGGCACGGGTTCAACTCTGATCGGCGCAAGGATTACCATCCGGAAAGCGCTGAACTGGCGAAAGAGCGCACGCTGATGCTGTTCAAGGCGCTGGGAGGCTGAACCATGGCCCGGATCCTCGTCATCCTGCCGCAGACCGATTTCGATCCCAGCGAAGTCGCGCTGCCCTGGCTGGTCTGGACCGAGGCCGGGCATGAGGTGTGCTTCGCCACCGAAACTGGTCAGACAGCCGCTTGTGACCCGGTGACGCTGACCGGCGAGGGGCTGCCGGCCTATGCTTCGTCGCTGCGCGCCCGGCTTGAGGCGCAGGTGGCCTATGCCGCGATGCGCGCGGCGCCCAATTTCCTCAGGCCGCTGAGCTGGGCAAAGGCTCGCGCCGAAGACTTTGCCGCGCTGCATTTCCCGGGCGGCCATGCGCCGGGGATGCGGCCCTATTGCGAAAGCGAGGAAGTGTGGCGGCTGGCGCGAGTAGCCTTTGCGGTAAACCAGCCGGTCAGCGCGATCTGCCACGGGGTGCTGCCGTTGGCGCGCGCCGGGGTGCTGAAGGGCAGGCGGACCACCGCGCTGACCTTTCTGATGGAAGAGGTCGCCGTGCGGCTGACCTCCCGAGCGCTGCCAGGCCACTACCGGACCTATCCGGTCAGCGTCGAGGCCGAAGTGCGCGGCCGGATCAAGCCGGGCGGCGGGTTTGAGCGCGGCCCGCTGTTCCCGCGCTATGCCGGTCGCAGCGCGCCCGAGGCCGGGTTCGTGGTGCAGGACGGCAACTACCTTTCGGCGCGCTGGCCGGGGGATGCCTGGACCCTGGCCCTGCGGCTGCTCGATCGGTTTTGACCGCAAGGGGCGGGACGCGCGGGGCGAAATGTTGCGCCATGGCTTGCTCTCACAAGGAGATAGGCCATGATACCAACGATGATTGCCGCAGACGATGCCTGGACCGCCGTACTGGCCCGCGACCGTGCCTTTGACGGTCAGTTCGTGACCGGCGTTCTGACCACCGGAATCTATTGCCGGCCCAGCTGCGCGGCGCGGCGCCCCGCGCGGACCAACGTGCAGTTCTTCGCCGATGGAGCAGCGGCGCGAGCCGAAGGCCTCAGGCCTTGCAAGCGCTGCCTGCCGGACGACGTTTCCCGCGACGAACGCGCGGTGCTGTCTGCCATCGCCGCGATCAAGGCGGCGGGCCAGCCGCTCGCCCTGGCGGCCCTGGCGCAAGAAACCGGTTATTCGCCCAGCCATTTCCAGCGGGTGTTTTCCCGCCACACCGGGCTGTCCCCGGCAGCCTATGCCCGCGCGATCCAGGCCGAGCGCGCCGCGGAGGCGCTGAGCGAGGAGGGCAATGTTACCGGCGCGATCTATGCAGCGGGCTATTCCGGCCCTTCGCGGTTCTATGAAGCAACGGAAGGAAGGCTGGGCATGGCGGCATCGGCATGGGCGAACGGCGGCACCGGCGCGACGATCCACTGGGCGGTTGTCGATACCACGCTGGGGCGGATGCTGGTTGCCGCAACCGACAAGGGTGTCTGCCGCCTGTCGTTCAACGAAGGGCGCGAGGCGCTGGAAATGCGATTTCCGAAGGCCGAGCTGATCGAGGGCGGGGATGCTTTCGCCGCGCTGCTAAAGGAAGTGATCGCCGCTGTCGAAGCTCCGGGCGATTTCGCCCACATCCCGCTCGACGTGAAAGGCACGGCCTTTCAGGAGGCGGTCTGGCGGGAACTGCGCCGGATTCCCGCCGGAGAGACCCGCACCTATGCCCAGCTCGCCGCTGCGGTCGGCAAACCCAAGGCGGTGCGCGCCGCGGGCAGTGCCAATGGGGCCAACAACGTTGCGGTGCTGATCCCATGCCATCGAGTGATCCGCACCGGCGGGCATCTTGGCGGCTACGCCTACGGCCTCGATATCAAGCGCGAACTGCTGGAAAGGGAAGCGAAATGAGCGACAGGATTGCAGAGTTCAAGGCACTGCATGTGCCCGGCGATCCGCTGATGCTGTTAAACATCTGGGACGCGGGCAGCGCGCGGGCCGTGGCCGGGGCAGGGGCAAGGGCCATCGCCACCGGCAGCTACGGCGTGGCCGAAGCCCAGGGGTTCAAGGATGGCGAGACCTTCAGCATCGAGGATGCCCTGCGCAATCTGGAACGAATCCTGTCGGTCACCGACCTGCCGGTCACGCTCGATTTCGAAAGCGGCTATGGCGATAGCGCCGCCGAGGTCGCCCGTTCGGTCCAGCGCGCCCGCGATGCGGGAGCGGCAGGGATCAACATGGAAGACCGGTTGCCCGATCAGGCCGCGCTCTTGCCGGTGGCCGAAGCGGCCGACCGTGTCGGCGCGGCGGCGCAAAGCGGGCTGTTCGTCAACGCCCGCACCGATGTTTACCGTGGGGTCAAGCCAGAGGATTACGGCGCGCACCTGATCGATGCCGTGCTGGAGCGTGCGCAGGCGTTCGCTCAGGCCGGGGCGGGCGGGCTGTTCGTGCCGTTCCTGGGCGATCACGCCACGATCACCGCGATCTGCGCGGACTCACCACTGCCGGTCAACATGCTGTGGGGACCGGGCCGCGGAAACCGCGCCGAGCTGGCCGCCTGCGGAGTGGCGCGGATTTCCTACGGGCACGGACCCTGGGCGGCCGCGATGGACTGGCTGGCCGGACAGGCACGCGCGGTCTTTGCCGGAGAGATTGTACCCTATGCCCGAGGCTGAGCCGCCGCCGGGCCTGCTGGGGCGGATCTGGCGCTTTCCGCTGGTTCAGCTGGTCGTAGCAGCCGGGGTGGTGATCCTCGCCGCCCAGCTTGGCTCGGTTCTGCTTCACCTGGCGCACCTGCCCCGCAACAGCCCGCAAGAGTTCGCTGGCGGGGTGGCGATCGCGGCCGGGATAGTCCTGGCCTACAAGGGCTACAAACGCTGGCTTGAGCGGAAGCCGGACCCCGAATTCGAACCTGTTGGCGCGGCGCGTGAACTTGGATTGGGTCTGGCTTTCGGCTTCGTGCTGTTTTCCCTGGCCGCTGGCGCGGTCTGGGCGCTCGGCGGCCTGCAGATCGACGGTCTGCGTGGGATCGGCCAGCTATGGTCGATGCTGCTGATGGCGGTGATATCCGGCACGCTGGAAGAGACGCTGTTTCGCGGGATCGTGATGCGTCAGATGGAGGCAATGATCGGCACTTGGGGCGCGCTGGCCTTTACTTCCGGATTTTTCGGGTTGGTTCACCTCGGCAACCAGGGGGCCACCTGGTGGTCGGCCCTGGCGATCGCGCTGGAAGCCGGGGTGCTGCTGGGCGCGGCCTATTTGCTGACCCGGCGGCTGTGGCTGGCAATCGGGATCCACGCTGCCTGGAACTTTACCCAGGGCTGGGTCTTTTCCGTTCCTGTTTCCGGCGGCGCGGCACCGCTGGGTCTGCTGGTGACCCGCCGCACCGGGCCGGATTGGATGACTGGCGGGGAATTCGGACTGGAAGCCAGCGTCGTTGCAATCGTGATTGCAACGCTTGCGGGAATCGCGCTGCTTTACCGTGCAGTCGGCCAAGGCCAGATCGTGGAGCCAATGTGGCGGCGTTCGGGCGTGCAGCCTTCTGGCTAGACAAAGCTGTACGGATCGATGTCCACATTGACCCGCACGCCCTGCGGGAACTGCAGCGGGGCGAGCCATTCGCGGATCACGTCCTGCAACTTGGCCGAGCGCCGCGCGTTGATAAGCAGGCGGTAGCGGTAGCGGCCGCGTAGCAAAGATAGCGGGGCGGGGGCTGGGCCCAGCACCAGCACGTCCGGCAGGTTGGGCGCGGTTCCGCCAACCGCGCGCGCCGCATCGCGGGCTTCGGCCTCGTCCTCGCTGGAAACGATAATCGCGGCCCAGCGCCCGAATGGCGGCGCCCCGGCGTCCTTGCGGGCCTCGGCCTCGGCTTCGTAGAAGGAGTCGCGATCTCCTGCGGCGAGTGCGGCGATCACCGCGGCTTCGGGATGGCGGGTCTGGATCAACACTTCGCCCGGCTTTTCGCCCCGCCCGGCGCGCCCGGCAACCTGGGCGATCTGCTGGTAGGTCCGTTCCGCCGCCCGCAGGTCACCACCCTCCAGCCCAAGATCGGCGTCGACCACCCCGACCAGAGTCAGTTCGGGGAAGTGATAACCCTTGGTCACGATCTGGGTGCCGACGATCACGTCGATCAGCTTGTCTTCTGCCGCGGCGACGAATTCGCTGATCTTTTCCGGGCTGTTAAGCGTGTCGGAAGTGACCACCGCGACCCGTGCTTCGGGAAGGATCTCGGCCACTTCATCGGCGATACGTTCCACCCCCGGGCCACAGGCGACCAGGCAATCGGGGGTGTGGCATTCGGGGCAGGCATCGGGCACCGGCACTTCGTGTCCGCAGTGGTGGCAGGCCAGGCGGCGCGAAAGCCGATGCTCCACAAGCCAGGCGCTGCAATTGGGGCACTGGAAACGGTAGCCGCAGTGGCGGCACAGGGTCAGCGGAGCATAGCCGCGGCGGTTGAGGAACAGCAGGCTCTGTTCGCCGCGTTCCAGCCGGTCGCGCATTTCGGCGACCAGCCGCGGGGCAAGCCAGCGGCCGCGTTCGGGCACTTCGCTGCGCAGGTCGACGACCTGGATATCGGGCAGGGTGGCCCCGCCGAATCGGTCGGGCAGGTCGATCCTGGCATAGATTCCGGCCTCGGCCAGCTGAAGCGATTCGAGCGCCGGGGTGGCGCTGGCCAGGATGACCGGGATCTGTTCGAACCGGCCCCGGATCACCGCCACGTCGCGGGCGTTGTAGCGCACCCCGTCGTCCTGTTTGAACGACACCTCATGCGCCTCGTCGACCACGATCAGGCCGAGCCGCTTGTAGGGCATGAACAGCGCCGAGCGCGCGCCGACCACCACCTGCGCGTCACCCGATACGATCGCCCGCCAGGCGCGGCGCCGCTCGCTTTGCTTGAGGCTGGAATGCCACAGCACCGGGGGTACGCCAAAGCGCGCCTCGAACCGGCGCAGGAAATTTTCGGTC
>JBJTMC010000113.1:0-13258 GCA_046063325.1 Novosphingobium sp. | reverse complement strand
ATACCCCGCTCAGCGTGGCCGAAAGCCGCGACGTGAAGGGCCTCTACAAGAAGGCCCGAGCCGGGACCCTCAAGAACTTCACCGGGATCGACAGCCCCTATGAAGCCCCGGTGCGGCCCGAAATTCGGGTCGACACCACGGCCGAAAGCCCCGAAGACGCGGCGGAACGGATCGTCGACTATATTCTGGGCAACAGGGTAGACACATGGATGCCGGTAATCTGAGCGATGCCGCGCTGGCGGCGCAGCTGGCTGCTGCGGCGGGGGACCTGCTGCTGGAGCGGCGGGCGGCGCTGCGCGCGGATGGGGTGACCGGCAAGCCGCTTGGCGCCGAAGGCGATGCCGCGGCCAATGCGCTGATCTGCGAGGCGCTGCGCGGCGCGCGGCCCGATGACGGGCTGCTCTCCGAAGAGGAAAAGGACAACCCGGCGCGGCTGGCGAAAAGCCGGGTCTGGATCGTCGACCCGCTCGACGGCACCCGCGAATTTGGCGAGGAACGCAGCGACTGGGCGGTGCACGTCGCCCTGGCGATCGACGGCGCGGCGGTGGCCGGCGCGGTCGCCTTGCCGGGGGCCGGGGTCGTGCTGCGCAGCGACGATCCGGTTGCAGTCCCGCCGCCGCCGGCGCGGCTGCGCATGGTGGTCAGCCGGACCCGCCCCGCGGCCGAGGCGCTGGCGGTTGCCGCCGCGCTCGACGCCGAGGTGATCCCGATGGGCAGCGCCGGAGCCAAGGCCATGGCGGTGGTGTTGGGGCAGGCCGATATCTACCTGCATTCGGGCGGGCAGTTCGAATGGGACAGCTGCGCGCCGGTGGCGGTGGCGCTGGGCCACGGGCTTCACGCCAGCCGGATCGACGGCAGTCCGCTGGTCTACAACCAGGCCGATACCTACATGCCCGATCTGCTGATCTGCCGCAGGGAACACGCCGCGCTGGTGCTGGGCACGCTCGCCGCGGTCTGACCGTCAGCCGCCGAAGCTTCCTCCGGTTTCGGCCTTGCCGCGCAGATAGGGCGAAACCTCCAGACCGTGCTGTTCAAGCCCGGCGACCACGGCGCCCAGGCCGACATGGTCGGCCCAGTACATCGGCCCGCCGGTCCAGGCCGGCCAGCCATAGCCGTTGAGCCAGACCGTATCGATATCGCCCGCGCGCTGGGCCATCTTCTCATCCAGGATCTTCGCGCCTTCGTTGATCATCGGGTAGAGCAACCGCTCGCGGATTTCGTCCTTGCCGATGCTGCGCTGCGGCTTGCCCTGCCGGGCGGCGAAATCGGCGATGATCGCCTTGACCTCGGCCGAAGGCGTGCGGTTGCGGTTCTCGTCGTAGTCGTAATAGCCCTTGCCGGTTTTCTGGCCCCAGCGCCCGGCAGCGCAGAGCGCGTCGCGCACCGTCTCGATCCGCGCGGGATCGCGGTGCCAGCCGATGTCGAGCCCGGCCAGGTCGCTCATCTGGAACGGCCCCATCGGGAAGCCGAAATCCAGCAGCACGTCGTCGATATCGTTGTAGGCCGCGCCTTCCATGATCATCGCCTGGGCCTGGCTCTGGCGCAGACTGAGCATGCGGTTGCCGATGAAGCCGGGGCACACGCCCGAGACGACCGGGATCTTGCCGATCTTCGGGGCCAGCGCCATCACCGTGGCCAGCTGGGCGTCACCGGTCTTTGCGCCGCGCACCACTTCGAGCAGCTTCATGATGTTGGCGGGCGAGAAGAAGTGCATCCCCAGCACCGCTTCGGGCCGCGCGGTTACCGCCGCCATTTCGTTGATATCGAGGTAGCTGGTGTTCGAGGCCAGGATCGCGCCGGGCTTTGCAATCTGGTCGAGCCGGGCAAAGATGTCCTTCTTGAGGTCCATCGCCTCATAGACCGCTTCGATCACCAGGTCGCAGTGGGCCAGATCGCCGAATTCGACGCTGGGGGTCAGCCGGGCCATCGCCGCCTCGACCTCGTCCTGGGTCATCCGCCCGCGCTTGACCGAGTTTTCGTAGTTGCGGCGCATCGTCGCCACGCCCTTGTCCAGCGCAGCCTGTTCGCGCTCGACAATGGTCACCGGGATGCCCGCGGTCAGGAAGTTCATGGTGATCCCGCCGCCCATCGTGCCCGCGCCCAGCACGCCGACGCGTTCGATCGGCAGCAGCGCGGTTCCGGCCGGAATATCGTCCACCACCGCGGCGTGGGCGCGGGCGGCCTCGATGTGCTCCCTGGCACCGGCAAGGGCTTCGGACATGGCAGATTCTCCTAAAGGGTCAGGGCTTGGGACTGTGCTTAGGCAAGCGCCGGGCGGGTGGCTAGTCGAGCCCGTCATGAAATTTGATCGACGCGTGGCTGCCATCGCAGAAGGGCTTGTTTGACGACGCCCCGCAGCGGCACAGCGCCTGGCGGTTGCGGATTTCATAGCTTTGCCCGCTGGCGCTCTGCACCCGGATGCCGCCGCGCACGACCAGCGGACCGCTGACCCCCAGCGCGGGATCTTCGAGCAGCGACAGCGACGGTTGCAACGGCGTTTCGACCGGCGCGCCGCTGGCCTGGTCCCAGACCAGCAGCCGCCCCGCCGGGCATTGGTGGGCCATGTAGGTGGCCAGATCGGAATGATCCTTGCCCGGGATCTGGACCTCGTTCCAGATCCGTTCGCCGTTGTCGCAGAACCGGGCGAAGGCACAGTAGCGTTCGTTGTCGGTCAGGCTGTGGTCGGGGCCGTCGATCTGTTCCGCGCCGGTCAGCATCGGTTCGAACGAAGCAGTTTCGGCGAGGTCGACCGCGACCTTGGCATGGGTGCCGTCGCAATAGGGCTTGTTGCGGGAATGGCCGCAGCGGCACAGCGCGGTCTTGTCCTTGATCGGAAATTCGCGGCCCTGCTGATAGGTCCAGGACTGGCCTTCCTGGTTCCGGACGATCGACTGGAGGTGCAGCGGAGGCGTTCCCCTGACAAGGTAGGGTCCGTTTTCCAGAACCACGATGCACAGCGCCGGGTCGGACTGGACCGAGCCCTGCTGCACGGGTGTTTCCTTGCGATCATCCATTTTCCGGTCCTTTCCCTGGTTGTTCCAATGCGATTTCCGGCTTCGAGAATATGCCCTGCCACATCGACAGGCAAAGCCCGGCGATCATCGGCCCGATCACGATCCCGGCCGCGCCCATCAGGCTCAGCCCGCCCAGCGTCGTGACCAGGATCAGGAAATCCGGAATCCGGGTTCCGCGCCCGACCAGCCGGGGGCGCAGCAGGTTGTCGACCATGCTGATGATGAAAATGCCCGACAGCAGCAGGATCACCGCCTTGGTCACCTCGCCCTGGGTCAGCAGGTAGATCGCGATCGGCACCCAGACCAGGCCCGAGCCGATCGCCGGGATCAGCGAGACGATCGTGGTCAGGATCGCAAAGATCAGCGCGGGACCGACCCCGAGGAGGGCCAGGATGATCCCGCAGACAATTCCCTGGGCGACCGCGATGGCGAAGACCCCGCCGACCGTGGACCTGACGATCTCGGCGAACCGGCTGGCCAGCATGTCGACGACCGTGGGGTCGAACGGCAGATAGGCCCGGATCTGCGCGAACATCCGCCGCCCGTCGAGGAACAGGAAGAACAGCACGTAGAGCGCAACCGAGGCCATCACGAAGATCGAGATGGTCGAGGCGGCCAGCGACGAAAGCCACCCGGCAAACCGGTTGAGGATCGCCGACATCTGGAACGGCCCGTCGCTGGACGAACCGATCTTGCTGACTTCCAGCGCCAGCCAATCGGGCAGGGCCTGCTCCATCTGCGCCAGTCCGGACTGGAACTTTGCGCTGATCGAAGGGAGGTTGCCCAGCAGCGTCTGGATCTGGCCGGGCAGCAGCGCCGCCACGCCGATCAGCGGCACGATCACCAGCAGCAGGACCGCCAGGATCGCCAGAAGCGCCTTGACCCATTTCGGCGCTCGGACGGTCCGTTCGATCCACAGCCACAGCGGATCGAGCAGGATCGCAAGCACGACGGCCCAGAACAGCGCCCCGGCATAGGGCCACATCACCCACCCGAGCAGTCCGGTCAGCACGGTCAGCAGGATAAGCTCCGCCCGGTTGGCCTTGATCCGCTGGTCTGGCATCATGTTTCCCTTGTTGTCCGCTTCATTGCCCGGCCTGTTTGGTGCCCACCGGGGGCAAGGTCACCCGCACCCCGGCCGGACCGGTGCTGCGGCCCTGGCTGGCGGTTACCTTAAGGCTGACGCCCGCCCCGGCAAACTGATCGGTGATTTCGGTCAGGTCCGGTTCGCCCGTCACCGCGATATCGGCCGTGCGCAGCCCCCAGCGGGAAAAGGCCCAGGCGGCGGTCGCCGGTTTCAGTTCCGACCCGGTGGCCGCCGCGCCGGTCAAGGCGATCACCAGGTTGGCCTGGAACGGCGGGACCACCTGGACCGACCAGCCGCCGCGCGGTTCGGCCAGTCCGGCCTCGAGGTTGCGATAGTCCTCGATCGACCAGCCCCGCACGTCGAACGGTTCGGCAAACACGATCCGGCGCTGCCGGTCGGTCCACAGGCCGCGGACCGGGATCCCCAGCGACGAGCGGACATCGTCGATCGGCGGACCATCGGCAATAAAGGCGGCCAGGCCGCGCTCCATCGCGGCGTTGGCAACCGCCTGGGTCTGGTTGGCCGCGTCGGATGCCACCACCTGCTGGACGTCGATTTCAAGCGCGCTGCCGGTGCTGGCCAGCAGCTGCTGGTGCAGCCGCTCGGTGAAGCCGCTGGTATAGGCATTGCAGATGATCACGCCGTGCACTTCGGGGCTGCCGAAAATCGGCCATTTGACGTTGAGCTGCGCGATGTTGACCTGCTGCTGGCCGACCGTTTGCTGGATCGCCGTCCGCACATCCGAACGCAGCGCCAGCTCGCGCTTCAGCTGGGCCATGGTCAAGCCCAGGGGAATCGCCAGGACCAGGAACATCACCACCAGAACCGCGGTATAGCGCCAGGTCCACACGACGTTCCGGGCCAGCCGCGCCGCACCGCTAAGCCGTGCGATCAGCGCAAAGGAAAAGGCGATCGCCGACAGGTTGGTCAGAAACAGCAGCATGGCGCCCAGCGCAAAGCCCGGGTTCATCGTGCCAAGGCCGTATCCGACCGTGGCCAGCGGCGGCATCAGCGCGGTGGCGATGGCGACCCCGATCGCGGTTTCGCCCTTTGCCATCATGGTGGCATAGCCGCCGGCCAGGCCCGAAAGCAGCGCGACGGCCAGGTCGAGCAGGTTCGGCTGGGTCCGGGCCAGGATTTCCGGCGTGGCATCGGTGATCGGGCTGATCCAGGTCAGGACCATGCCCGTGGTGATCCCGATTGCGGCGCCGACGCCGACGGTTCTTGCCGCCTGCCGGATCCGTTCGCCGTCGATCGAGGCAAAGGCAATGCCCAGGCTGGCGATCGGCCCCATCAGCGGCGAAACCAGCATCGCGCCGATCACCACCGCGGTCGATGACTGGAGCAGCCCCAGGATCGCGATCCCGGCCGACAGGCAGCACATCAGGGCATAGCCCTTGTCAAGCTCGGCTCCGGCAAGGATCCGTTGCCGCAGGTCGCTGGCTTCGCTGGCCGACAGTTGCGGAATCAGCAGCGCCGTACCCAGCCGTTCGCGCCAATGGAGCAACCGGCCGCGCCAGTCCGGTCCGGCCGGTCCGGTTGCAGAGGCCGGTTCGTTCACGCGGGTTCTCCTTCGGGCTGGTGGCGCTTGCGAATAATGGCGAAACCCAGCAGCGCGGCGAAGACGCCCGGGATCGCGGCAGGATCGAAAGGTGCAAGTTCGGTCAAGTCCAAATCCCTGAATTTGCCTTGCGATCAAGGCCCGACGGGTGGATGAGAATAGCCGATCGCATCGGGCAATCAACATGGCCCCGACGCAACGGGAGACAGCGCATTTCCATCGGCCCCGCACAGCTCAGCGGACTGATCCTGGGGCTTACCCTGATCATGTTTGTCAGCGAACGGATCCGGCATGATCTGGTCGCGGTCATTGCGCTGATCGCCTGCATCGTCACCGGCCTGGTCGCCCCGGGCGACGCGCTGGCGGGGTTTTCCGATCCGGCGGTCATCGCGGTGGCGGCGGTGCTGATCGTCGGGCGGACGCTTGAACTTAGCGGCGGAGCCGGGGCGGTGGCCGACCGCCTGATGCCGCGGGACGCGCCGTTCGGGGTGCGGATGCCGATCCTGCTGGTGATCGCCGCCGCCCTTTCGGCGTTCATGAACAACATCGCGGCACTGGTTGTCACCATGCCGATCGCCACCAAGGTTGCGGCCGACAGCGGCCGGTCCTCGGGCGCGATCCTGATGCCGCTGGCCTTCGCCACGATCCTGGGCGGAATGATCACGCTGATCGGAACCCCCGCCAACCTGATCATATCGTCCGTGCGCGAACGCTTGCTGGGCGATGGCTTCACGTTCTTCGCGATGGCTCCGGTCGGCCTGCTGGTGACGGTGCTGGGGATCGCCTACATCACGCTGATCGGCTGGCGGCTGCTTCCGGTGCGGGGCAAGGCAGCCCGGGTCCAGCGCGATCCCTGGCTGACCTATGAATTGAAGATTGCGGCTGGTGCGCAGGCAGACCGCGATCTGGTCCAGGCGGTTCTGCGCAGGCACCGCGCGCGGCTGCTCGGGATCGTCCGGCGGCGCCAGGTGATAGAATGGCCGGTGGGGGAAGTCCTGCTGGACGGAGACCGGCTGCTGGTGCTGGGCCGCAAGGACCCTATCCTGATGGAGGCCGAGTTTCCATTCGTGGCGAGCGAACCTTCGCCAGAGCCGGGCAGCCACGTCGCGCAGGTCAGCGTCGCCCACGGTTCGCGCCTGATCGGCCGGTCCTATGCCGAATTCGGCCTGCTGACCGCCAGCCTCCTGCGAATCGTTGCGGCCGGCCCCCGCGCGGCCACGGCGCGCCTGCCGCTGGACCAGATGATCATTTCCGCCGGGGACCAGCTGTTCATCGAAGGCACCAGCGAAGATCTCTCGCGCTTCGCCTCGCAGCTGCGCTTGCTGGAAATCGGACAATACGAACGCGCCACCGTGAAACGGGCCCGGGCCACGGCGATCGCGGCGGTGTTCCTGGTTTCGATCATGGCGATCGTGCTGTTCGCGGTTCCGGCCTGGCTGGCCTTTCTTGTGGCAGCCGCGGTCTATGCCGCGACCGGGCTGATCCCCTCGAAAGAGGTCTATACCTCGATCGACTGGAGCGTGATCGTCATGCTCGCCGCGATGATCCCGGTCGGCTCCAGCTTCGAAACCAGCGGCGCGTCGGACTATGTGGCGACCTGGCTCGGCTCGGCTCTGGCCAGCCAGGGCCTGTTCGTGACGATTGCGACGATGTGCACGGTCACCATGCTGCTGTCGATCTTCCTCAACAATGTGGCGACGGCGCTGGTCATGGCTCCGCTGGGGGTCGAAGTGGCCCGGATCCTGGATGCACCGCCGGATGCCCTGCTTCTGGCGGTCCTGATCGGGGCCTCTTCGGACTTCCTGACCCCGATCGGCCACCAGAACAACCTGCTGGTCATGGCTCCCGGCGGCTACAGGTTCTCCGACTATTCGAAGATGGGGGCCCTGATGACCGTGATCGTGGTGCTGGGGACCGCAACCTTCCTGGCGCAGGCCTATCGCTGAGCGATCACAGCAGCCATTCGACCGGCAGGCGGGACAGCACCGCCAGCACGCCGCGCTGGAACGCGGTGGTTCCCGGCTCTTGCGCATAGCGCCGCGCACCGTCTTCCCAGACCAGGTCGTTCCGGTCGAGCCTGAGCCGGTAGGCGGAAAGCGGCAGGCGCTGGTCGAGCGCCTGGCTGAACGCACCGGCCAGGTCCGCGGATTCGATCACCAGTCCCATCTCGCAGTTGAGCAAGGCGCTGCGCGGATCAAAGTTGAACGATCCGACGAACAGGGACTTGCCGTCGATCGCGAAGGTCTTGGCATGGACGCTTTCGCCGCCACCGCTGAAGCTGGTCCTGCCCAGATTGGTTTCGGAAGCCGAACCGTCCCCGCGCGGCTGCGGCTTGGCTTCGAACAGTGCGACCCCGGCGGCCAGCAGCGGCTTGCGGTACGGGGCATAACCGGCGTTGACCAGGGGAACGTCGGTCACCTGGATGCTGTTGGTGACGACCCGCACCGGGATGCCGCGGCGGGCCAGCCCGGTCAGCAGGTCCGATCCGTACGTCCCCGGCACGAAATAGCCCGAGACCAGGTCAAAGCGCTGGTGCGCCCCGGCGATCAGCGGCGCGATCTGGCTGGCCAGCAGGCCGGTTCGATCCGCCTTGCCCAAGGCCTTGGCGGGATCATCGCCGACCAGCCGGACCGGAGCCCAGACCACCGGGCCCGCCGCATTGCCGAAATCCATCGCCGTGATCGCGTTGCCCGCGGCCGCGGCAAAGGCGCGCTCAAGTTCCGGATCAGCATGACTTTTGGTGCGGAACCGCTGCAGATCGTAGGCGGACCCCGGGCCCAGGATCATTCCGGCCGGATAGGCGGACGGGCTTTGCCAATAGGTTTCGAACAGGTGCGAAACCTCGGGCACCGCGGACCCGATCACGACCGCGTCGAGATCGATGAACAGGTTCTCGGCTTTGACGCCGAAATAGGCGTCGCCGACATTGCGCCCGCCGACCAGGGTTACCGCGCCATCGACGGTAAGCGACTTGTTGTGCATCCGGCGGTTGAGCCGCGGAAAATCGAACAGGTAGTTGAGCGGGCGCACCGCCCGGATCGTCAGCGGATTGAACAGGCGCACCGAAATCCCGGGATGGCTGTCGATCGCCCGCCACATCGGATCGAGCCCGGCGGTCGGGTTGTCGTCGATCAGCAGGCGCACCCGCACGCCGCGATCGGCCGCCTCGATCAGGGCTTGCAGCAGCAGATGGCCCGAAAGATCATCTTCCCAGATGTAGTACTGGGCATCGATCGTGTTCTGCGCGGCGCGGACCATCGCGATCCGCGCGGCAAAGGCATCGACCCCGACCGGGATCAGCCGCACCCCCGCCAGACCCGGGTGCGATGCCGCCTCGGCAGAGACGGACCGGACCAGCGCGCTAGGCCGGTCCGGCGCGGCGCCATCCTTGGCAATCCCGCCTCGGTCGGGCAGCGGAAAGGCCAGCTTCAGGGCAAGGGCCAGGACCGCAAGTCCGCCGACCAGCCACAGAAGCCCGATGATCACGCTTCGACCAAATCGTTTGCGTCTGACCACGCCACTCTCTCCCTCCCCGGAAATCGTTTCCGCGATGCCCTCATGGATCAAGCTCGATGACCGCATCCCCCGGTCCGACCAGAGCCATGCCGCCCGATGCGGTAGACCGATATGCCGCCACGGCGGCCAGCGCGCTGACAAACTTTTGTTCCTGGACCCCAATCGGGCCAGGGCAGGCCCGCCGGGTCATGGCCAGCGCGCCGATCGTCAGTGTGTCGCCGCTGGTCTCGAAGGTGCCGGAGAAGGCGTTGCAGCCGGTCGATCCATTGACCCGGCCATCGGCGCCGAACCGGATTGTCGGGGCCGCGGGGTCAAGGGCCGGAACGCCGCCGATCGAGCGAACCCGCCAGGGTCCGGGGCCGATCGCGGCATCGTGCCCGACCTTGACCAGCAGGATCGGCGCCAGCGTCTGGCTGCGCAGCGCGGGATCGATCGGGGTGGCGGTATCGCTGGTCCACAGCAGCCGCTGCGCCTGGTCCCGAATGGTGGCCCGGACGAAATAGCGCCCCTGCGGCAAGAGCGCGCTGGCCGGAACTGACAGGCGATAGCCAAAGGGCCCGCCCGCGGTGCCGACCGAATAGTCCGCCTGCGCCAGCACCGGGGCTGCGCGGTCGGCGATCGAACCGTCGATCAGCGTGACCTGTGCGGTGCTGCCGGGCGGGAGCAGCATCCGCTCGCGGTAGAATATCGAACCGGAAATGACCGCGCTTTCGGCGCTCGGCGCGCTCGCCAGCCCGGCATTGTCCGGTCCGGAACCGGTCGCGGCGCAAGCGGTCAGAAACAGCGGCGCCAAGGCGGCGGCAACGGCAAGGATCCTGCGGTTCATCGAATTGTTCTCCATCGCCGGGTGAAACCGCGTCAGCTTCCGGTCTGGGCCAGCGCGGGGTTGGGGTAGTAAGGACTGATGTAAAACCGTGAAACGACCGGAAGTTCCTGGCGGACGATGGTTTCCAGCCGCGTGCACAGCCGCTCGACCTCTTCCATCGCCAGGCCATCCTCGAAATCGATGGTCACGACGCAGATCACCCGGTCGATCCCATCCTGGATCGTCAGCACGTCGACGATCCGGCCCTTGTGTTCCGACCCGCGCACCAGCCGCCGCACCGCAAGGCCAATCGCCGGGTCGGCCGCCTGTCCGATCAGGAGGTGTTTCGATTTGGCCAGCAGCAGAACCGCGACCAGCCCAAGCGCGATGCCGATCGCGATCGATGCGGCCGCATCCCACATCGGATTGCCGGTGGCGAGTTCCAGCAGGATCCCCGCCGCAGCGATCGACAGGCCAATCACCGCCGCCGAATCTTCCAGCAGCACCGACAAGGTGGTGGTGTCGGTGCTGCGCTTGATCGCCTGGAAGAAGGGCGTGCCCCGGTTCTGCTGGCGGAAGGCTTGCAGCGCCGCGTTGAGCGACCAGGCCTCCAGCAGGAAGGCGATGGCCAGAACCGTCAGCGCGATAAACGGGGATTGCGTTTCGGACGGATGCCTGAGGTGATCGATCCCTTCCATCACCGCGATCCCGGCGCCCAGCGTGAACACCAGTTCGGCTACCACGAAGGTCCAGAAGTACTGCTCGCGCGCATAGCCGCCCGGGTGCAGCGCATCGGCGGGCCGCCGGGACTGGCGCTGCCCGTAAAACAGCAGCACCTGGTTGGCGGTATCGACCAGGCTGTGAACGCCTTCGATTAGCATCGCCGAAGAACCGGTCAAAGCCGCCGCCGCGAACTTGGCGATCGCGATCCCCAGGTTCGCGGCGAACGCCTTGACGATCACGGCGGCACTTTCGCCGCCGGTTTCAGACCGGGCCGTCACCGGGGCGCCATGCAGGTTTGCTTGCGCCTCGGGTGTCGGCGCCGGCCTGGCATGGCGATCAGGACGGCAGCCTGCTGGTCAGCCCGCGAACCTTGAAGGCCAGGATCGAAACGACGACGCCGCGGAAAATGAAGCCCAGTCCCACCGCGAAGGCCAGCGTCGCCAGCGCGGCGAGCGGTCCGATGAAGAAGCCCAGATAGATCCCCAACAGCAGGTCGATCGCCCCCAGCAGGATCAGCATTCCCTTGTCCTCACCGGCGCGCGAAGCGCCAACCAGCTCGGAAATTCCGTTGACGATGAAGAAGATCCCCGCAATCCAGACCAGCGTGACCGCGCTTCCGAACGGATTGGCGATGCACAGGAAGGCGGCCAGCAGCGCCAGAATTCCGAACAGCACGTCGACCAGCTTGGCCTGCCAGCCGGCATCGCGGAAAGCCGCCAGCAGCGTGCCGATGCCGCTGATCATGAAAGTGGCAAACAGGATTGCGCTGACCGCAATTGCGGTCACCCCTGGAGCCATCAGAGCAAAGATTCCCGTCACCACGAGCAGGATGCCATAGGCCAGCATCCAGCCCCATTGGCGCTTCACGCTGCGAATTGTGGAGTTGATATCGTTCATCGTGACATCCCCTTTCCATTACTTGTGGAATCCATCGCCGCATGTTCGTGTAAACTTGCGTGCCCGACTTGCTGTAGGCGGATCGTGCACCGCTCCGACAGGAAATACAATAAGGATCAATGACTTAGTTGGTGAACGGGCTTCCGGATTGTGCCTTGGGCCCGGATTCGTGCATCCGCTGTTCCGGCCTGACTGGACTAGGCGCCCGCGGGCTGCAAAAGTACGGGGCTCTGGGTCGCAGCTTTCTTTCGTTGTGCCGGCAGACCCGAACAGGAGACACCACCGATGGCGGCCCCTTACGAACGGATTTCCTATCTGGTCGTGTTCAACGAACAGAGCGCCTTCAAGGATACCTATGGCGGCGCGATCGGGACGGTGGCGGTCGAATGCCAGCTGCTGAAGCCTGCGGTGCCCAGCGACAGCGCGGTGATCTTCTCGCACCCGATCGGCGGCGGGGCCTATCTGCCGCTGGTCGGCCAGCT
The DNA here is from genome assembly GCA_046063325.1 of Novosphingobium sp. GTDB lineage: Bacteria > Pseudomonadota > Alphaproteobacteria > Sphingomonadales > Sphingomonadaceae > Novosphingobium. Next base: position 1,173 of record JBJTMC010000113.1, on the reverse strand, counting down.
GGCAAAAATGGGCGTCCACACGATCTACTGCAACCCGCGCTACCGCGGCAACGACACCGCCCTGATCATGGAGCGCGCGGCGATGGACCTGGGCGCCTGCGTGCGCGACGCGAAGGAACGGCTGGGTTACAGCAAGGTCTATCTCGGCGGCTGGTCGGGCGGCGGTTCGCTCTCGATGTTCTACCAGGCCGAGGCGCAGGACCCGCGGGTCACCCACACCCCGGCAGGCGATCCCTATGACCTGACCGCGGCCGATTTCATCCCCGCCGACGGGGTGCTGCTGCTTGCCGCGCACCTTTCGCGCAACCTGACCCTGACCGAATGGATGGACCCATCGATCGAGGATGAAAGCCGTCCGTGGGATCGCAATCCCGAATGGGACATCTACGCGGAGAATGGCCCCAAACCGCCGTTCTCTGCCGCATTCGTCGCCGAATTCCGTGAGCGCCAGATCGCCCGCAACCGGCGGATCACGGCCTGGGTCAAGGCGCAGCTGGCCGAGCTCAAGGCCAAGGGGCTGGCAAACCACGAACGCTGCTTCACCGTCCAGGGCACCATGGCCGATCCGCGCTGGGTCGATCCCACAGTCGATCCCAACGACCGCCAGCCGAACCACTGCATGCTGGGCGATCCCTATGTGGTCAACGACGGCCCGGTCGGGCTGGCGCGTTTCACCACGCTGCGTTCGTGGCTGTCGCAGTGGTCCTATGACGATAGCAACGCCGACGGGCTCAAATGCGCGGCGCGGATTTCCTGCCCGATGCTGGTGATCGAGAACAGCGCCGACGATGCCTGCACCCCCAGCCACGCCGCGCGGCTGATGGCTGCGGCGAAGCAGTGCACCATCGATCACAGGATGATCATGGGCGCGAACCACTATTACTTCGGCCAGCCCGAACTGGTGCAGCAAGCCGCCGAGACCGTGCGCGACTGGATCGCGAAGCAAGGCTGAGCAATGGTGCGCGCAATCGAATTTGTCGAAGTTGGCCCGCGCGATGGGTTGCAGAACGAGGCCAGGCTCGTTGCGACCGCCGACAAGGTCGAACTGGTCCGCCGCGCTATCGATGCCGGGGCGCGGCGGATCGAGCTGACCAGCTTCGTCAACCCGCGCAAGGTGCCGCAAATGGCCGATGCGGAAGAGGTCGTGGCGCAGGTGGGCGCGGTTGCAGGGGT
>JBJTMC010000112.1:0-7187 GCA_046063325.1 Novosphingobium sp. | reverse complement strand
CGAGCCATGCGGCATGCACCGGATCGCCTGGTTCAACGCCTCGGTCGCGCCGCTGGTGAAGATGATCCGCCCGCCGGGGGGCAGCAGAGCGGCCACCTGTTCGCGCGCGATCTCGACCGCAGCAGCAGCAGCCCGCCCGGCGCGGTGCATCGAATGCGGGTTGGCATAGCCGCACAGCCCGACTGCAGCACCTGCCCCGCCAAGCCACGGCAGCATCGCGTCGCGCGCTTCGGATGCGAGCGGCGTGGTGGCCTGATGGTCGAGATAGATGAATCGGGCGGGCATGTTCGCTTGTCGTTGCTTTTCGGACCTTCGTTTCTATATAGCGCCTGCTTCCCGATCCTAGCCCAATGCGGTCCGGCATCCGATATATTTCCCCCGGACGCCGCGCAGCAGGGCCATTACAGCAGGTGCCGTAGCTATGCCGTCAGTCATTTTCCCCGGACCCGAAGGCCGGCTCGAAGGCCGTTTCCAGCCTGGTACGCGCCCGCGCGCGCCGGTCGCGATGATCCTGCATCCGCATCCGCAGGCCGGCGGCACGATGAACGACCGGATCACGATGGCGATGTACAAAACCTTCGTGAGCCGCGGCTTTGCCACGCTGCGCTTCAATTTCCGCGGGGTTGGCCGCAGCCAGGGCAGCTTCGACAACGGCATCGGCGAATTGAGCGATGCCGCCGCCGCGCTCGACTGGGTACAGTCGATCCACCCCGAAGCCAGCACTACCTGGATCGCGGGCTACAGCTTTGGCGCGCTGATCGGGATGCAGTTGTTGATGCGCCGTCCGGAAATCCGCGGCTTCATCTCGATCGCCCCGCCCGCCAACATGTATGATTTCAGCTTTCTGGCGCCCTGCCCGGCGTCGGGGATCATGGTCCAAGGCGTCAACGATACCGTCGTGACCCCCAGCGCGGTGCAGAAGCTGGTCGATAAATTGCGGACCCAGCGCCACATCACCATCCACCACGATGAAATTCCCCGGGCGAACCATTTCTTTGAAAACGAGATGGAAGACCTGATGCGCTCGGCCGACAACTACCTCGACATGCGCCTTTCGCCCGACTGCCCGATCCGCTGATCTAGCGGGCAGTCGCGGCCTGCCCGGCAAGCGACTGCCCGGAACTGTCCGGCAGCACCCAGATCGCCAGGTTGCCCGCGACGATCGCCGCGAGCAGCAGCATCAGCCACACTTGCTTCCTCTGGCCGCCCCGCCGCCACATCGCGATGGCACCAAGCACCAGCGCGATGACGGCGAGGACCATGACCGAAAGAACAGTGTCGGTGCTCATCGTCCGGCGAGCTTGCCCGCCATGCCGATAATGTCATCCAGCGGGTTGCCATCGTGGTTCAGGTCGATCAGCGAACCCAGCCCGCCCAGCGAGCCACCGGCCGGTGCGGCTTGCTGACCGCCGCCCAGCACCGAACCGAGGATCGAGCCGAGGATTCCGCCCGCGCCCTGGCCCCCGCCCTGGTCCTGCGTTCCGCCGCCGGCCCGCGACGAGAGATAGCCTCCAACCAGCATCGCCAGGATCGGCAGCATCTTCTTGAGGATCTCCGGGTCGATCCCGGTCTGCCCGGCGGCGTGGCCCGCAACGGTCCGGCTGACGTCCTTCGAGCCGAAAATCTGGCCCAGAATGTCGTTGCCCTTGCTCACCTCGGTCGGTTCCGGGCCAAGCACGTTATCGGCCAGCGCGCTGCCGCCAAGGCCGCCCAGCATGCCAATCAGGCTGCCCAGCCCGCCAGCGCCGCCGCCTGAGCCATCGCTCTGCTTCTGGAAACCGCCGACGATCGCCGGGAGCAGCGCACCGGCCCCGGCCTGGGCCATTTCCGGAGAAATCCCGAGCTGACCTGCAATCGCATCAAGCCCGCCGCTGGCGCGCAGCATATCCATCATGTCCATCTAGAAACTCCTGTTCGGATCCTGGCAATCGTCTAGCTGCCAAGTCGTTCGCAGACCAGCAAATTGACAGGCGCGCGTGCGGGCCGCAGGGTCGGGAAATGGATCATGCCCTTCTGTCGCGCCGCGATGCGCTGACCGCTCTCGGCGCCAGCGGCGCTGCCCTTGGCCTTTCCGCCTGCCAGCCGCGATTGCCTGCGGCTGCTCCGGCTGACGCGACGGGCTGGCTGGATGCGCTGGCCTGGCAGTTGCTCGACCTGTCGCCGGAAGGGGCAACCTCGCTCGGGATCGACAAGGACGCCCACGCCGCGCTGCGCAGCCGCCTGGGAGATCGTTCTGCCGCAGGACAGCGCAAGGTCGCGGCGCTGCTGGCTGAAGCGCTGAGCACCGCCAGGAAATTTGACGGTGCCGCGCTTGATAACGCCACCCGGACCAGCCTCGATGTGGTGAAAAGCGCATTCTCGGTCGGGATTGACGGCTTTGCCCTGCCCTATGGCGACGTTGCGGTCGGCGGCTGGCGCAACACGCCCTATGTGGTGATCCAGAATGTCGGGGCCTATCTCGATACGCCGCGTTTTCTGGACAGTGAGCATCCGGTTCACGATGCCGACGATGCCGAAGCCTACCTCGACCGTCTGGCCCAGTTCCCCGCGCAGCTTGACGGAGAGCTGGAACGACTGACAGCGGCCGGCCGGATCGGCGCGATCGCACCTTCGTTCCTCCTCGACAAGGCGATTCGCCAGATGGAGTTGACCCTGAAGGGTGCCCAGAACGGCGGCGGCCTGGTCGATTCGCTGATCGCCCGCACCAAATCAATCCCCGGAGCCTGGGGCTCGCGCGCCCTCGCGCTCGCCACCGGCCCGGTCGCAGATGCCCTGGCCCGCCAGCTTGCAGAATTGAAGGCCCAGCGTGCCCGCGCCAGCGATCATGCCGGGCTCTGGGCCCGTCCCCACGGCGAGGAATGGTATGCCTGGGCCCTGCGCGCCAGCACCACCACCCGCCATTCGCCGGACGCGGTGCACCGGATGGGGCTCGACGCACTGGCAGAGCTGCACGGCCGGATGGATCCGATCCTGCGCGGCCTGGGCTACAGCCAGGGCACGGTCGGCGCGCGCATGGCGGCGCTGGGTAACGACCCGCGTTTCAAGTTTCCCAACAACGATCAGGGCCGCGCCGAGATTATTGCGGCGATGCAGCAGAAGATCGATTTTATCCGCACCAAACTGCCGCAGGCGTTCCGCACCCTGGTGCGCGGAAACCTTGAAATCCGGCGCTTGCCCGTGGCCGAGGAGGCTGGTGCTGCGGGGGCCTATGGTGGGGCGGGTTCGATCGACGGCACGGTGCCGGGCAAGATCTGGCTCAATCTTGGCGATACCGACCGTCACAGCCGCTTCGGGGTGGCAACCCTGGCGTTCCATGAAGGGATCCCCGGCCACGTCTGGCAGGGCGAATACGCCAACCGCCTGCCGCTGATCCGCACGCTGCTGGCCTTCAACGCCTATTCCGAAGGCTGGGCGCTCTATGCCGAAACGCTGGGTGACGAACTGGGCGCCTATGAAGGCGATCCGGTCGGCCAGCTGGGCTATCTCCAGTCGATCGCGTTTCGGGCCTGCCGGCTGGTGGTCGATACCGGACTTCATTCCAAACGCTGGACCCGCGAACAGGCGGCGCAGTGGTTTTCCAGCACCAACGGATCGGGCCTGGCCGAGGTTGCGCCCGAGGTCGACCGCTATTGCTCATGGCCGGGCCAGGCCTGCGGCTACAAGGTCGGTCACAGCGAAATCCTGGCCCAACGCGCCAAGGCCCGAAAGGCGCTGGGAACGAAGTTCGACCTGCGCGATTTCGACGATGCGGTGGTCACCGGCGGCAATGTCCCACTCGACGTGCTGGGGCGGAACGTGGAACGCTATATTGCCGCAACCATGACATGAATTTCACTTTGGTTGCAGCACTTTCCTGCTAGGCTTGAATGCAGCAGGGAAACCGCGAACCGGTGAGTCGCAATCCAGATACAGGAGCTTTCGCATGTCGATTTTCAGTGCCATCAAGGATGCCATCTTCGGACACAAGGCCGAAGCCGCAACTCCCCCGCCCGCCGATGCGGCACCCGCTGCTGCGGCGCCCGAAGCCGCACCTGCGGCGCCAGTGGATGTTGCCGCGGTTCTGTCTTCCATGCCCGGGGCCGATGGCCTCAACTGGCAGACTTCGGTCGTCGACCTCATGAAGCTGGTCGGGATCGACGCCAGCTATGACAACCGCAAGTCGCTGGCCCACGAACTGGGCAATGCCGATTACGCCGGTTCGGCAGAGGACAACATCTCGCTGCAGAAGCAGGTGATGAAGGCCCTGGCCGACAATGGCGGCCAGGTGCCCGCCGAATTGCTCGACTGAACCGACACCCAAGGAACAAAGGGCCGTCGCGAACCGTCGCGGCGGCCTTTTTTTTCTTGCTTCAGATACGGCGCACCGCCCACCACACGGCGGGAGGGATGATCAGTTCAAGCGCGCCGAGAAACAGGAACAGTGGCACGGGCGGACCGACCTGGGCCAGCGAAACCAGGCGCGCCAGACCTCCTGCAAAGAACACCGCCTGCAAGGCCAGGATGACGTTGGCCCGCGCCGCCAGGTCACGCGCCGCCCAGACATGGGCCAGGCCAAACCCCAGGAACAGCGTCGCGTAGAACCGGTCCTCGCTGTCCATTGTCGCGTTCACCGGGAGCGAACCGGGAATCGAGCGCGGCCCAAAGACGATGTGCGCCAGGGCAATCCCGACGCACACCAGTCCGAACAGTGTCAGAAACCAACGCAGAGTGCGTTGGCCCCCGGTCATTTCTTGCCGAACAGCCCGCTGGCGAGGCCAGCCAGGTCGTTGAGCGGATTGCCATCGCCATCGCGATCAAGCATGCCAAGCAGGCCCGAAGCGGCCGGATTATCCTTGAGCGCCTGGGCGTACTGGCCCAGCGAACCTTCGCCGCCGATCTGCTGAACGATCTGGCTCAGCATGCCGGTATCGAGGCCGGTCTTGGCGGCGGCGCCTTCGATCGTATCACCCTGTTCGACATGCGACTGCCCAAGCGCGGCGATCGCCTTTTCGGCGACGTCCGCCGGAATGCCCAGCTTGGCCGCCATGTTGCCGACATCGGCATGGCCGCCAACCTGGCTCAGAATGCTGTCAAAAATACCCATGTCTGCGACTCCATGCAGTTGAGGCGCGAACATGCCGCTTCAGGCCCGAAGCGCCAAGTTAAATTGCAGCAATATCAGGTGCGATCCAGGCCCGCCGGGCCTCGACCGAGAACAGCCGGTCGCGCGAATAAAAGCTCAGCGGCCAGCTGCGCGGGCCCATCTCGCTGCCGAGCAGCGCGTTGACCGTGTCGGCAAGCCCGCCTTCCGCGCGGTCCGCAAGAAAGCGCCGGGCACCGCGGATATACAGCTGGGTCAGCGTTTCGTGATAGCCCTGCTTATCGTCGTTCACCCCGCCCACGGCAACATTGTAGGCCCGGATGATCCCGGGAAGATCCCGTTCGGGCAGAATCTCGGAGCGTTCAAGCAGCAGCCAGGTGCAGGCGGCCAGATGGGCCTCGTGGGTCCAGTCGGCTTTGGGCAGGCTGCGATCGAGCAGGCCTGCGCCGATGCGGCGGATGGCCGCATCAGACGCAAACAGGCGGATCGGATGGTCGGTCATGGTCGGAAACTCCGGGTCATGGGCGACCCGGAGCGGTCCGGGTCCGGTCAGGCCGCCTTGGGGGCGCTTGCCAGCACGCCCTGGTCGACATGGTCGGCGAACTGCGCAAAGTTCTGGACGAACTTGTTCACCAGTTCGTGCGCGTTGGCATCGTATTGTGCGCCGTCGGCCCAGGCGCCGCGCGGATCGAGCAGAGCGGTATCAACGCCCGGTACTTCAACCGGGACCTCGAATCCGAAGTTCGGATCCTTCTTGAACTCGGCGTTGTTCAGGCTGCCGTCGAGCGCGGCGTTGAGCAGCGCGCGGGTCGCCTTGATCGGCATGCGCTTGATCCCCGGATCGGTCGCCTTGCCGCCCGACCAGCCGGTGTTGACCAGCCAGCACTGCGCTCCGCCCTCGGCGATCCGCTTCTTGAGCAGATTGCCGTAAACGCTGGGATGGCGCGGCATGAAGGCAGCGCCAAAGCAGGTGCTGAAGGTGGCTTCCGGTTCGGTCACGCCGATTTCGGTGCCGGCGACCTTGGCGGTGTAGCCCGACAGGAAATGGTACATCGCCTGGTCCGGGGTCAGCCGCGCGATCGGCGGCAGCACGCCGAACGCATCGGCGGTCAGGAAGATGATATTCGAGGGCGGCGGGCCGAGGTTCTTTTCGCTGGTGTTCGGGATGAACTCGATCGGATAGGCGCCGCGGGTATTCTCGGTCTTGCTGGCGTCGGTGAAGTCAAGCTCGCGGCTCGCCTCGTCCATCGCGACGTTTTCAAGGATCGTGCCGAACATCTTGGTGGTGGCGTAGATCTCCGGCTCACCCTCGGCCGAAAGGTTGATCATCTTGGCGTAGCAACCGCCTTCGAAGTTGAACACGGCGGTGTCCGACCAGCCGTGTTCGTCATCGCCGATCAGGGTGCGGCTGGCGTCGGCGGACAGCGTGGTCTTGCCGGTCCCCGACAGGCCGAAGAAGATTGCGCTCTTGCCGTCGGCGCCGATGTTGGCGCTGCAGTGCATCGGCATCACGCCTTCTGCCGGAAGCAGGAAGTTGAGCAGGCCGAACACGCCCTTCTTCATTTCGCCCGAATATTCGGTGTTGCCGATCAGGATCAGCTTTTCGGTAAAGTTGACCGCGATCACCGTGTCGCTGCGGCAGCCGTGCCGCTCCGGATCGGACTTGAAGCTGGGCAGGTTGAGAATGGTGTATTCTGGCTCGAAACCCGCCAGCTCGTCCGCCGTGGGCCGCACCAGCAGGGTGCGCACGAACAGGCTGTGCCAGGCGAGCTGGGTGACCACGCGCACGTTGACGCGGTATTCAGGCTGGCTGCCGCCGAACAGGTCGGCGACGTAAAGTTCGTCCTGGCTGTTCAGCGCCGCAAGAAAATCGGCCTTGAGGTTGGCCCAGTGCTCAACCGACATCGGCTGGTTGATCGCGCCCCAGTTGATCGGACCTTCGGTCGTCGCATCGCGCACGACGTATTTGTCCTTGACGCTGCGCCCGGTGAACCGGCCGGTATCGACCAGCAGCGCACCGTCCCTGGTCAGCCGCCCTTCACCGTTGCGCAGGGCATGCTCGACCAGCGGTGCGGTGCCAAGGTTGGCAAAGATCGTCGCGTTGGTG
>JBJTMC010000111.1:0-13792 GCA_046063325.1 Novosphingobium sp. | reverse complement strand
CGCAGGCCCTGATCCACGGAAGAAGCGCCCAGCACCTCTCCGTTCAGGACCGGACCGTTGCCCAGCGGCGAACGGGTGGTCTGCGGATCATTCCAATCAGCCATGGTCAAACTCCTTTGCCGCCTCGAAATGGAGGCGATGGCGGGAATATCGGGTCAAACTTTAAAGGTTTCAAGAAAAACCGGTTTGGCAACTGTCGCAAATTGTAATGGAGTTTCAGCCCCGCGCCGCCGCTGCCAGTTCAGCCCCGCGGTCGCGCGCGGCGCGCAGGGTCTCCGCGATGATCCGGGCAAAAGTTCCTTCCGCGTCCAGCACCGCCAGGCCCGCAGCCGTGGTCCCGCCCGGGCTGGTCACGCGGCGCGCCAGTTCATCCGGGCTTTCGGACGATGCGGCCGCCAGCGCGGCAGCCCCTTCGACCATCGCCCGGGCCAGCCGGTCGGCCTGGGCGGGTTCCAGCCCCAGCGCCGCACCGCCTTCGGACAAGGCGGCCAGAAAGCGATAGACGAAGGCCGGGCCAGACCCGGCCAGCGCGGTAACCGCATCGAGCTGATCCTCGCTTTGAAGCCACTCCGCGGTCCCGAGCGGGGCAAGCAGCCCCTCGACCGCCGCGCGCGCCGCCGGATCGAGCCCACTGGCAAACAGCCCCATCGGCGCCTTGCCGATTGCCGCGGCCAGATTGGGCATGACCCGCACCAGCGCCCGCGCGTCAGGAAACCGCACGGCCAGGCTGGACAGTTCGACCCCGGCCAGGATCGACAGCATCACCGCCCCCGCTGCCGCCGGGTCGAGATCGGCCGCAACCGCGTCGATCGCCTGGGGCTTTACCCCAAGCAGGACGATGTCGAAGGTTTCCGGCGGCACCGCGCGCAGCAGCCGGACTCCGTCCGGCGCAGCGGCCAGGACCGGGTCAACCACGGTAAAGCGCGCCGGATCAAACCCGCCCGCCAGCCATCCGGCCAGCATTGCCCCGCCCATGTTGCCGCAGCCGCAGATGAGTATGGATGTCACGCGGCTCGTCCTTCGATTGTCAGGTGCGTGGACCGCATGGACCAGTGTCTAGCCAAAGAAAAGTCTCGTGCCCGTTGCGAGCGGACGGATCGCGGTTCGGGGTCAGTCGGAACGGGGCTGATCGGGTCGCACATGGCGAACCCTCATGCCACCAAGTGCGCCCAGTAGGACAGCGGATTTTGTCCGGTTTCACCAGATCGCATGGTCACGATCCGCCGATGCAGACCGGCCGGTTTCGTCGTAGGCGCGCAACGGCTAGAGTGGCAGGAATGTTGGGAAAGCGGACGTTTACTTTCTAAGCCAGATAATGCGATAATCTTTTCATGACAACAACGTTACGCGCACGAATGGCCCCGGTCCTGCTCATCGCTTGCAGCGTTCTGGCCGCAAATCTTGATGCGGCTGGTGCCACGAAGACGTTACCCTTCGAACGACGAGATGGCGCGGTTGAAGCGGCCGCGGACATAAGGGCGAAGCGTCCGACCAAGCTCTATACCGCTGTTCTGAACGGACGTGCGCCCGGTTTTCTGACTCCCGGCATAGCTTTTTGCGATCCACTGATTGGTGGAGGCAAGGCAAGCAAGATTGTATTTGCCGATCTTCCAGAAGCTAATTGGCAAGAGCCTGGTCCGCTTTCTTCTCCCACACGTGATGCGGCAATCAATTTCGCTCGTCGATACAACCAGACGATGTTCAACGCGCGAAAAGTGGAGATCAAAAGCGCTTGTCCGAAAGCTCGTCTCAGAGGCTGACTGGTTCGTCCGCAATCCTGTCGTGTCCGGAACGGCAGAATATGGAACCAGCTCGCTGCAACCGGTCGCTACCGAATTCGTGCTTGCCGCCTAAGCCTCGCCTGCGGCGTCCACCAGCGAACTGGCCAGCGCTTCGGCCGGGCTCTTGTCCCCCCACAGGACAAACTGGAAGGCCGGGTAGAACCGGTCGCATTCCTCGACCGCGGCTTCGACTGCGACCTGGGCCTGCGACAGGCTGAGCAGCCCGTCGTCGCCCAGCAGCAGGCCGTGGCGATAGAGCAGGACCGATCCGTTCGACCAGATATCGAAATGCCCGACCCAGAGCTGTTCGTTGACCAGCGCCAGCAGTTCGACCACCGGGCTGCGCTTGTCGTCCGGCACGCGGATATCGGGCAGGCACAGCAGCTGCAGGACATGGTCTTCGCGCCGCCACACCCCGCGCAGGGTATAGGTTGCCCAGGATCCCTTGATCTCGCCCGAGATCTCATCCTCGCCGACAAATTCGCAAGGCCAACCGCGCGCCTCGAACAGCGAGGCGAGCATATCGACGGGAGCGGAATCGTCATCGTCGCGCTGATAGGTGTGATCGCCTTGCATCATGTCCGGCTGGATGCCGCGCTGAAGGGGCAATCGACAACTGCCTGCCGCCGCTGGCCTGCGCAAAACTCGACAAGACTGTTTACAAGGTGTGGAAAAGGAGTGGATGCAAGCCCCGCCGCGCTCGCTGGCGCGCTGGACGGCATGGTTACTTGCCGCCGCCAAGCGTGTCGACCACCTGCCCGGCGGGGCTGGTCCAGACGAACGCCCCGCTCTCTCCCGCCTTCTTGAGCTGGGCAAGAAAGGCATTGGCTTCCCTGGCCGAGGAGAATGGCCCGGCAAGCAGACGGTTGGCCTGTCCCCAGGCGGTAGTGTACGGCTTCATCCCTTTGAAAATAGCGGGATTATCCTTCGCCAGCTTGCGCCAGTCAAAACCCAGCGCGGCCTTGTCACGCCCGGTTGCGACCTGCACCCAGATCCGGCTTGGCTGGGTGGGAGCCGCGGGCTTGGCGTCCTTGCCCTTTCCGGTCTTGTCGCCAGCAGCCTTGTCGGCGGCTGTCTTGTCCGGGCCTGCCTTGCCCTTGGCGGCCTTGTCCGTCGCGGGTTTGCCCGGCGCGGGCTTGTCCGGCGCGGGCTTGTCCGGCGCGGCTTTGTCGGCTGCCGGTTGATCCTTGGCCACTGGGGCGACCGGACGGATCCGGCGAACGTCGACCGCACCGGATTCCACCTCCGGCTCGCGGCTGGGCGGGGAGAGATCGGCAAAGACGTCGTCGATGCTCGCCGGCTTTGGCTTTGGTTTGGCGGCGGGCGCGGGCGGCGGGGGGGTCGGGACCGGTTTCGGGGCCGCAGACGCGGCAGGCGCTGGCGCAGCCGTCTTGCCCAGGTCGAACCCGGAGACTGCCGGGCTGCTGCCATGGTCCAGCGTGGCAAATCCGGGGCCTGATGCTGCGGGCTGAACGACGGGGACAGGTGTCGGTGCAGGCGCTGGCGTTGGCGCTGGCGTTGGCACCGGAACGGGCCGCGGTGGCGGAGGAGGCGGCACGGGTGCAGGCACCGGCGTTGGTACCGGAGCGGGCCGCGGCGGATCGGCCTGGGCCAGCTTGACCGGAACGGTCGTGGTTTCGCGGCCGACCACCACGTCAGGCGGCGGAACCGGCGCGGTTGCTGCTGCGACCGTACGCCCACCGTCCTTGCCCTTGCCTTGGTCCTTGTCCTTCTTGTCCTTGTCCTTCTTGTCCTTGCCGCGCTTGCCCTTGTCGGTGCCGGGCACAGCCACGGCGGGCGTCGCTGCTGCCACTATCACCCGAGAGCGCGAATAGAACGCCAGCCGCGGATCATCGTGCCCGATTTCCGCCGCGCGCGGGAAATGGCCCAGGTTCGCGGCGCCCGCCTGCTGGGCCCCGGTCAGCTTCGGCATGAAGCGCAGATAGGCGGTAATCGCCGTCGCCATTTCCGCCGGCATCGTCTGCCGGGCGATGGCTTCGGCTTCTTCGGTCTGGCCCAGGATCGCCAGGCCGAATGCCCGCGCCCGCCACGCCGCCTTGTCCTGGCGCTGCAGCAGCGGAGCCAGGGTCTGGTCCATGCCCTTGCGGTCACGGCTGATCGCCTGACTGATCGCAAGGCGCCGCAGCGTTTCATCGTCTGGCCCGGCTGCCAGCGCCTGCCGGTAGTAAACCTGCGCGGTCTGCGGGTCGCCGACCAGATCGAAGGCAAGCCCGCGATCGGACACGCGCTCTGGCGGGATCGGTCCGGCTCTTTCGGCCTGGTCGAACAGCTCGATCGCGGTGAACGGATCCTCGTTCAGCACATAGGCGCCCGCCAGGCCGGTCTTGACCCGGGCGTTGGCCGGTTGCAGCTCAAGCGCGCGTTGGTAGAATCCGATCGCGGCCTGGCCATCGCCAAGTTCGAGCGAGGCTTGTCCAGCCTCGACCAAAGCATCGACGTCTTGCGGATTGCGGGCCAGGCGGCCCAGGGCATCGTTGAGCCGCAGCCCGGCCGATTTCTGCGGCACGGCCTGGACCACCGGATGGCTGACTTGCGGCAAGGCCGCGGCTTGCTGTGCGGCAACCGGACCAGCCAGACCGCCCAGCGCAACAAACGAAGCGCCCAGCAGCGCGTGCGGAAACAGAGCGATCGATCTGGACATCGGCAACCGGGTTAACCTTTTCGCGCCCGTGGGCAAGCGGGGATCGCACCGCGAAGCGATGCAATCCCCAAGCTTAACCCGCGCCGAACGCGCGCGGGTGCTTACTGGTTGTTCTGACGGCCGAGAAAGCGCGGAATCGAGATCGAGGGGCCATCGCCATCCTCGTCTTCATCCTCGTCGTCCGAAGCGGAACGCCCGCCGCGCGACAGGTTGGCCATGCGTTCGAACAGGGTCGCTCCGCCGCCGACACGCGGCGCGCGCGGCGCAGCGCCGCCCGAGACATCGCCGCCCGAAGCCGGTGCGGCGGGCTGGGCCGGAGCGGCTGCGCCCTCGTCGCCCGCGCCCGTTTCAACCGTATCGTCGCTGCCCGAAACCAGCCCGCGACGGCGGCCCGGAAGCGCGCCGCCAACCGGAGCATCTTCGTCAACCAGGCGCGAGGCATCGAGCAGCAGTTCGTCGCCCGCTCCTTCGCCGGTGTCGCCGTCGGCTTCAAGGTCGAGTTCGAGCGGATCGCCGGCATCTTCAGCGGCAGGAGCATCCGGCGGGGTCAGCTCGGGCATGTCCCAATCGTCATCCGCCGCGCTTGCGGTCACTTCGGGTTCGGCCTCTACGACCGGCTCATACTCAGCCTCGACCACCGGTTCCGGTTCGGGTTCCGGGACGGGCGCAGCGGCGCGGTCGAACAGCGGTTCGGCGGCCGCAGGCGCGGCCATGGCCGGACGGGCAGGCCCGCGCGCCGAACCGAACGAATTGAAGGAACGGCTCGCGCCTTCTTCGACCTGGCCGGGGGCCTGGTCGATTCCGGTCGCAACCACCGAGACGCGGATCTTGCCGTCGAGTTCGGGATTGAACGCGCTGCCCCAGATGATGTTGGCATTGGGATCGACCAGTTCGCGGATATGGTTCGCGGCTTCGTCCACTTCGAGCAGCTTCATGTCTTCGCCGCCGATGATCGAGATGATCACGCCCTTGGCGCCCTGCATCGACACGCCATCCAGCAGCGGGTTGGCAATCGCCTTTTCCGCGGCTTCGAGCGCGCGGTTTTCGCCGTGCCCTTCGCCGGTGCCCATCATCGCCTTGCCCATTTCGGCCATGACCGAGCGGACGTCGGCGAAGTCGAGGTTGATCAGGCCCGGCATGACCATCAGGTCGGTGATCGAGCGCACCCCTTGCTGGAGCACCTCGTCCGCCATCTGGAAAGCTTCCTTGAAGGTGGTCTCCGCCTTGGCGACCAGGAACAGGTTCTGGTTGGGGATGACGATCAGCGTATCGACGTGCTTCTGCAGCTCTTCGATCCCGGCTTCGGCGGCGCGCATCCGGCGGGTGCCTTCGAACAGGAACGGCTTGGTCACCACGCCGACGGTCAACACGCCCTTGTCGCGGGCGGCCTTGGCGACGACCGGGGCCGCGCCAGTGCCGGTGCCACCGCCCATCCCGGCAGCGATGAAGCACATGTGTACGCCGTCCAGCGCCCGGTCGATCTGGTCGAGGCTTTCCTCCGCCGCCGCGCGTCCGACTTCCGGCCGCGCCCCGGCACCCAGACCCTGGGTTATGTCCGAGCCGAGCTGAATCCGGTGCTCGGCAATCGAATTGTTGAGCGCCTGGGCGTCGGTGTTGGCGACCACGAAATCAACGCCTTCGATCCCCGCTGAGATCATATTGGCGATGGCGTTGCCACCGGCACCGCCCACCCCGATCACGGTGATCCGGGGACGCAGCTCTTCCACAGCGGGCGGTCCGATATTGATGCTCATCTACGCTCTCCTGTCCGCAAGGCGGATGCAATGCATGCAATTGAAACGGGTCTTGCACCCTTCGAATCGTCTAATCAAAGGTGCGTCAACCATTTTCCACAACCGCTCTGCCCCCTTATAGGGCACGAAGCCTTCTAAAAATACTCTCGCATGGCTTGGTAAATCCGGTTCACCAGCTCAAAGCCTTTAACCTTGACCACCGGCTGATAGCTCGGCCCGATCGATCGGATGTCGATCGGATCGGCCGCGGCGTACAGCACCAGCCCCGACAGCGTCGAGAATCCGGGGGTCGCGTGGGCCTCGGCCAGGCCCTTCAGATGCTGCGGTTTGCCGATGCGAACCGGCTTGCCCAGGGCCGCCTGGGTAAAATCGGCCAGACCAGCCAGCTCCGCGCCGCCGCCGGTCAGCACGACTAGCTGTCCGCGCTGCCCGGTAAAGCCGAGCCCCTTCAAAGCCTTGCCGACATCATCGATCCAGGCGGCCAGCTGGGTTGTGATAACCGAAACCAGTTCGGCCCGGGGAATTCGGTTCTTGTCGTCGGCATGGCGCGCGGCCGATGTCCCGCCCTCTTCGCCCGGTGCGTTGACCGGGATCATCTCGCGGTGATCGGATGGGCTGGCGATCGCCGAGCCATGGACGCACTTCAGGCGCTCGGCCTGGAATCGGCGGATCCCGAAGGCGCTGGCAATCGCATCGGTGATATCGCCCGAACCGGTCGGTACGGTTACCAGCCCCAGCAACATGCCCGAGGCATAGACCGAAACGTTGGTCACCTCGCCCCCGAATTCGACCAGCGCAACACCCAGCTCCCGCTCTTCCGGGCTCAGGCAGGCGTGGCCGGCCGCGATCGGCGATCCGACCACCGCCTCGACCTGCAGGTGCGCGTTCTGCACCGCTTCGGTGATGTTGCGGATCGGCGCGCCGTCCGCCAGCGTAACGTGGATATCGACGCCCAGCCGCTCGGCATGCAGCCCCTTGGGATCAGACACCCCGTCCGCCCCGTCGAGGGTGTAGTGCGCCGGCTGGGCGTGCAGCACCATGCGCCCGTCGGGCTGGATCACATCGCGCGCGGAAACCAGCAGATGCTCGATATCCTCTGCCTCGATCCGCCTGCCGCCGATATCGACTTCCACCTGGGCGATCTGGCTGGCGATACCGGCGCCAGAGCAGCCGATCCACACGCTCGATACCGAAGTGTTGGCCATTTTCTCGGCCCGCTCGACCGCGTCGCGCACGGCAAAGGTTGCCGCCGCCATGTCGGTCACATAGCCGCGCTTGATCCCCTGCGCGGCGCGGTGGCTGGATCCCAGCACGACCATTTCGCCGGTCTCGGACAGCCCGGCGATCATCGCGGAGATCCGGAACGAACCGACGTTGACCGCGCCGAAAACACGCGAAATGCGGGGGGCGGCCACTATGGCGTCTCCTTCTTGGCAGCGGCGGGTTTGGTTGCCTCGGCCTTGGCGGTAGCGGTGGATTCGGGGCTGACGCTGGCAGCGGGTTTGGGCTGCTCGATCGCATCGATCCGGCCAGGCAGGCGGAAATAGATCCGGTCAGGCGCGCGCATGTCAAAGGCCACGGCCTTGCCGCCAAGCAGGCGGTTGCGCCCGTCAAGCTGGGCAAAGGTAACCAGCGCTTTGGCCGAAGTGTCCTTGCCTTCGGGCAGCGCAAGCACCTGTCCGGTCTTGAAGCTGAGGTTCCAGCGGCGGTTGCCAACCCATTCGGCGCCGGACAGCTGCGGACGCAGCGCCGGGGCGGCATCGAGCAGTTCCGACAAAGCCGCGACCTGCTTGCCCGCGCCCGGTCCCTTGAGCCGCAGCTTGCCCTTGGCGCGGTCTGGACCGACCGTCTCAAGCTCTTGCCCCTGGGCGTCGATCAGCACCAGCCGGTCGGGCTTTTCCAGCACCGCCACCGGCTTGCGCTCGACAATATCGATCACCAGCGTATCGGGCAGCTGGCGCGAAACGCGCGCGTCCTCCACCCAGGATATCTCCAGCAGCCGTTCGCGCAGGGCATCGACATCGACGAAGGGCATCGCCCGGTCGCGGTCGCCCAGCGCGATTTGATAGACCTTCAGTTCGTTCAGGTGGTTGGTGCCGCGCACGTTGACGTTGTGCAGTTCAAACCCGGCATCGTGCGCAAAGACCGCGATCTGGTTCTGCGCCATCGCCGGAACCCCGGCGAAACTGGCCGCCATCCATGCGCCGACTGCCACCAGGCCCAGGATCGCCGCCAGGAAGATCCGGTGCAGCTGTGTCTCGCTGAATGGCAACCAGGCCATCACCGTGTCAAAGGCCGATCCGGTCCTGGCCTTGGCCACGCGCACCTGCCGGGCCTTGCCCTGCTGGGCGGCCGCGCGCCGCGCGCTCTTGCCGCCGCGCTTGATTGTCCGCGCGCTCACTTGGCGTTCTCCTTCGCGGCCAGTGCATCTTTCCTGCCCTGCGTTGCCGCAAGGGCATCGGCGATGATGATCTCGACCAGTTCACCGTATTCGATGCCCAGATGGCGGGCCTGTTCGGGCACCAGGCTGAGCGGGGTCATGCCGGGCTGGGTATTGGTTTCCAGCACGAACAGCCCTTCGATCCCGCGTTCGTCGTCCCAACGGAAATCGGTGCGGCTGCAGCCCTTGCAGCCCAGCAGCTTGTGGCAGCGCAGCGCGATCTCCAGGCAAGCCTGGGTGATCTCATCCGGGATTTCGGCCGGGCAGACATGCTCGGTCATGCCCTCGGTATACTTGGCGTCGAAATCGTAGAAACCCGACTTGGGCCGCAATTCGGTGACCATCAGGGCGCGGTCGCCCAGCACCGCCGTGGTCAGCTCGCGCCCGCGGATATAGGGTTCGGCCAGCAATGACGCGAATTCCTGCCACGGGCCCTTGGCATCCGGGCTGATCGGGTTGCCGTAATTGCCCTCGTTGGTGACGATCGCCACCCCGACCGAGGAGCCTTCGTTGACCGGCTTCAACACATAAGGCCGCTCAAGCGGATCACGCTCGTAGATCTCGCTGGTGGCGACGATCCGCCCGCCGGGCATCGGCACGCCGTGGGGCACCAAAGCCTGCTTGGTCAGTTCCTTGTCGATCGCGATCACCGATGTGACCATGCCCGAATGGGTATAGGTCAGGCCCATCAGGTCCATCATGCCCTGCACCGTGCCGTCCTCGCCGGGGGTGCCGTGAAGCGCGTTGAACACCACGTCGGGCTTGGTCGCGGCCAGCTTCGCCGCGACATCGCGATCCATGTCGATCCGGGTGACCCGGTGGCCGCGCGCTTCCAGCGCGGTGGCCACGCCCTCGCCGCTCATCAGCGAGACCGGCCGTTCGTTCGACCAACCGCCCATCAGGACCGCGACATGGAGTTTGGGGAGAGTCACTGTGCCTTGCCTACTCGCTGAATTTCCCATTCGAGCGCGATGCCCGAGCTTTCCTTGACCCGGCGCCGCACTTCTTCGCCCAGGTTTTCGATGTCGGCGCTGGTCGCCTCGCCCAGATTGAGCAGGAAGTTGGTGTGCTTCTCGCTGACCTGCGCCCCGCCGACCGTCAGCCCGCGGCACCCGGCCGCATCGACCAGTTGCCAGGCCTTGTGTCCCTCCGGGTTCTTGAACGTGCTGCCGCCGGTCTTGCTGCGCAGCGGCTGCGAAGCTTCCCGGCTGGCGGAAATGCGGTCCATTTCGGCCTGGATATCTTGGCTCTGTCCAGGACGCCCCCTGAACCGCGCGGCGACCACGATCGCGCCTTCGGGCAGCTCGCTGTGGCGATAGGTATAGTGCAGATCGGCGACTGTCAGACTATGCAACGACCCGTCGCGCAGCACTACGTCGCAATCGACCAGCACGTCCTTGACCTCGCCGCCATAGGCTCCGCCGTTCATCCGCACGAACCCGCCGACCGTGCCGGGGATCGAGCGGAGAAATTCCAGCCCTGCAATGCCATTGTCGCGCGCGGTGGAGGAAACGAGGATGCCGCTGGCCCCGGCGCCGCAATCGAGCGTCAGGTCGGCGCTCTTGCTCACCTTGGCAAAGGCCTTGCCCAGCCGCACAACCACGCCCGGCACCCCGCCGTCGCGGACGATCAGGTTCGAGCCCAACCCCAAGGCCATGACCGGCAAAGCGGGATCCAGATCACGCAGAAAACCCTGCAAATCGGCCAGATCCCTCGGCTCGAACAGCCACTGCGCCGCACCGCCGCTCTTGAACCAGACCAGCGGTGCCAGCGGGGCATTGGCGGTAAGCTTGCCGTGAACCTTGGGGAGCGCGTCTGCCATCATCCGCCCGCCCTCAGATACTTGACCTTGTCGGCCAGGCCCCCGGCCCATTTGGTGATATCGCCCGCGCCCAGGCAGACCACCATGTCGCCCGGCTGGGCACTGCCCGCCAGCACTGCCGCCAGGGCATCGGCTCCGGCAATGGTGTGGGCACTGCGGTGCCCGCGCGCCTTGATCCCTTCGACCAGCGCATCGG
Organism: Novosphingobium sp.; assembly: GCA_046063325.1. GTDB lineage: Bacteria > Pseudomonadota > Alphaproteobacteria > Sphingomonadales > Sphingomonadaceae > Novosphingobium. The sequence continues at coordinate 3,137 of JBJTMC010000111.1, read as the reverse complement.
AATCGATCCCGGCAATCGGCGCTTCGCCTGCCGGATAGACCGGCGCAGCATAAACCACGTCGGCATCGTTGAAGGCGGCCTGAAAGTCTTCCATGTGATCGCGCAGTCGGGTGAAGCGGTGCGGCTGGACCACGGCGATCACCCGGCCGGTGCCGACGCCTTCGCGCGCGGCGGCCAGCACGGCGCGGATCTCTACCGGGTGGTGGCCGTAATCGTCGATCACGGTAACGCCGTCGACCTCGCCAACCTTGGTGAAGCGGCGCTTGACCCCGGCGAAGTGCGCGAAACCATTCTGGATCACCGCATCCTCGCAGCCCATTTCCGCCGCGACGGCAACCGCAGCAAGCGCGTTCTGGACGTTGTGGCGGCCCGGCATCGGCAGCTCGATCCCTTCGATCCGGCGAACCGAACCGTCGCGCTGGCGCAGCACCGCGTCAAAGCGGTTGCCGCCCGGATAGGGCGTAACAGCCTCGCCCCGCACGTCGGCCTGGGCGGAAAAGCCATAAGTCACCACGCGGCGATCGCGGACCTTGGGGATCACCGCCTGAACCTCGGGATGATCGATGCACAGCACCGCGCAGCCGTAGAACGGCACGTTCTCGATGAATTCGACGAAGGCCTCTTTCACCGCGTCGAAATCGCCGTAGTGGTCGAGGTGTTCGGGATCGATGTTGGTGACCACCGCGATGGTCCCGTCGAGCCGCAGGAACGAGCCGTCGCTCTCATCCGCCTCGACCACCATCCACTCGCTCGCGCCGAGCCGCGCGTTGGAACCGTAGGAATTGATGATCCCGCCGTTGATCACGGTCGGATCGACCCCGCCCGCATCGAGAAGCGCCGCGACCATGCTGGTCGTCGTGGTCTTGCCGTGGGTTCCCGCGACCGCGACGGTGCGCTTGAGGCGCATCAGCTCGGCCAGCATTTCGGCGCGGCGCACCACTGGCACGCGGTGTTCAAGCGCGGCGACCACTTCGGGATTGTCCCGCTTTACCGCGGTCGAGGTCACGACCACCGCTGCATCGCCCAGGTTCGCGGCGGCGTGGCCGATCATCACCTTGATCCCGCGTTCGCGCAGTCCTTCGACGACATAGCCTTCGGCGATATCGCTGCCCTGCACCACGTAACCCAGGTTGTGCATCACCTCGGCGATCCCGGACATGCCGATCCCGCCGATGCCGACAAAGTGGATCGTGCCGATATCGGTGCCGACCGCCTTCACGCCGTCGCTCCCTGCGTTGAAGCGGCCGGTTCGGCGCTCTCCGCCACGCGGATCACGTCCATCAGCGGCGCCCCGCCGAAGCTTTCAACCAGGTCGGCCAAATCGCCCACCGCGTTGGGGTATCCGCAGTTCCATGCCGCGTGCGCGGCATTGGCGAGCGTTTCGGGGTTCATGGCAATGGCCTGGATCTGCTTGGCGAGCTCGGCGGCGGAAAACTTGTCCTGGCGGATCATCCGGGCGCCGCCCGCCGCGCAAATCTCGCGGGTGTTGGCGGCCTGGTGATCGTCGGTCGCGATCGGCAGCGGCACCAGAATCGCCGGGCGGCCCACGGCGGTCAATTCGGCAATGGTCGATGCTCCCGCGCGGCCGATGAACAGGTGCGCGTCGGCCAGGCGGCTCGCCATGTCTTCGAAATAGGTGCCCAGTTCCGCGGGAATATCGTGGTTGGCATAGCGCTGGCGCACCGCTTCGATATCCTCGGGACGGCACTGCTGGGTCACCTGCAGGCGGTTGCGCAGAGCCGTGGGAAGCATCGCCAGCCCATCGGGCACGACCTGGCTGAGGATGCCAGCGCCCTGGCTGCCGCCGGTCACCAGCACCCGCAGCAGCCCGTCCTCCCCAAAGGCGGGAAACGGCTGTTCGCGCAGGGCCATCACCTCGGCCCGGACCGGATTCCCGACCAGGTGCGATTTGAGCGCGAACTTCGGTTTCAGGCGGTCGATTTGCCGAAACGACGTGGCGATCGCGTCGACCCGACCGGCCAGGAAGCGGTTGACCCGGCCCAGCACGGCGTTCTGTTCGTGGATGATGCTGGGTACACCCGCGCTGGTCGCCGCCCACAGCGCCGGAAAGGCGGGATAGCCGCCAAAGCCGACAACCGCCGACGGCTGGAAGCTTTCAAACAGGCGCAGCGCCATGCGCTTGCCTTCCAGAATTGCGCCGATCCCCTGCGGCCACTTGAGCGGATTCTTGCCGATCCGTCCGGCCGGAAGGACATGGGCAACCAGACTGTCCGGCTTGCCCGGCAAAAGGCTGCCGCGATCGTCGGTGATCAGCGCCACGTGGTGCCCGCGCCGTTCAAGTTCCACCGCCAGCGCGAAGGCCGGGATCAGGTGCCCGCCAGTGCCGCCAGCGGCCAGGACATAGTGCCGGGAAACCCCGCTCATCGTTTGATACCCATGCTGGAAAGATTGAACCGTTCGCGCCGGATGAAGGGATTGCGGCGCGTGATTGAAAGCAGAAAGCCCAGCCCCAGGCACAGCGCGATGGTGGACGAACCGCCGTAGGAAATCAGCGGCAGGGTCATCCCCTTGGATGGGAACAGCTGCAGATTGACCAGGATGTTGATGAAGGCCTGTCCGCCGACCTGTGCGACCAGGCCCGCAGCGGCAAGCGTGGTGAACAGGTCTTCCTCGTCAAGCAGGCGGACCAGCACCCGCGCGACCATGGCCAGGTACAGCATCACGATCACCGCGCAGGCGATCAGGCCGAATTCCTCACCAATGACCGAGAAGATATAGTCGGTATGCGCCTCGGGCAGGCCAAGCTTGCGGGTGCCGAGCCACAGCCCAGCCCCGGTCCAGCCGCCAGAAAGCAAGGTGCGCTGAGCCAGATCGACCTGATCGAACGCCGTGCCGCCACCCAGAAAAGCGTCGATCCGGTGGCGGCCGTTTTCGTAGAACATGTAGGTCAGCACGATCGCGCCCACCCCGGCGCCGACCACCGCGCCGATCTTCTTCAGCGAAATCCCGCTCATCAGCACCATGACGAACCAGACCCCGCCGAACAGGATGGTCGATCCGAAATCGGGCTGGAGCATCAGCAATCCGCCGATCAGGATCATCAGGCCCGTGCAGATCTCGATCACCGGCAGGTGCGGGTCGCGCGCCCGCCATGACAGGATCCAGGCCATCCCGAT
>JBJTMC010000110.1:0-15442 GCA_046063325.1 Novosphingobium sp. | reverse complement strand
GCAAAAGTGAACTGGTTGGAGACGTTGTAGAAACTCAGTGCTGACATGTTCATGTGCAGCCGCACCGGGTCGACTCCGGGTCGGAAGCTGCCTTCTGCTTCGCCCCGCGCAATGATATGCGTCAGCATTTCAATCACCCGGCGGTTGGCTGCCGGCATAGCCTCGATCTGCTTGAGATGTTCAGCCCGGTGAATGTTCTCGTTCATCACCAGCCGGACCAGTTCCGGGTGCTGGGCGTGATAGCGCACATCGTGCTCGATCAGGCGGCGCAGCGCCTCGACCGCGGTGCCGCTTTCGACGTCGACCTGGCCCTCGCTTTCCCGCACCCGGGTATAGGCGCGGGCCAGAACCGCGCGGTAAAGGTCATCCTTGCCTTCGAAATAGTAGTAGATCTTGCGCTTGGTCGCGCGGCCGGCGATTTCGTCGATCCGTGCGCCGGCCAGGCCCTTTTCGACGAATTCCTGGGTCGCGATGTCGATGATCTGGTTGATTGCCGTTTCGCGCGCTTCGGCATGGCTGCGGCGCGGGGGTTTGGCAGGCTTGGCGGAATTGGTGGGCGCGGTCAGGGCGGTATCTCCGTACGATGCGGCCGGGCGCACGGCAGTGCCCCCAACCTCGCGCTCGATAACGCCTATTTGCCGCTCCGTCTCCACCGCTCACCCATGCTGTGCATAATTTGTGTTACGGACTAGTTCCCATCATTTTTGCTTTTGTCAACCTTGAGGCCGTGATAGGCCTCCTTCCTGCGGAGCGTCCGACTCCGGCCAAAGGGAAGGACTGCGGAACGGCGCCATGAAAACCTCGATCGCCACGGTTTCGATCAGCGGAACGCTGGATGCGAAGCTGCGCGCAATCGCGGCGGCCGGTTTCGACGGCGCCGAGGTGTTCGAGAACGATCTGCTGACCTCCACCCTTCCGGCCCGCGACATTGCAATGCTGATGGCCGACATGGGGCTGGCCTGCACCATGTTCCAGCCGTTCCGCGATCTGGAAGGCCTTCCCGAGCCGAACCGCGCGCGCGCGTTCGACCGGCTCGAACGCAAGTTCGACGTGATGCAGGACCTGGGCACGGATCTGCTGCTGGTCTGTTCAAGCTGCTCACCCCAGGCCGAAGGGGACAGGAACCGCATCCTGGCCGACCTGTCCGAAGCGGCGGACCGGGCCGCCACGCGGGGGCTGCGGATCGGCTACGAAGCGCTTGCCTGGGGGCGGCATGTTCACGATCACCGCGAAGCCTGGGCTCTGGTCCGCGACGTGGATCACCCGGCGCTTGGCCTCGTGCTCGACAGTTTCCATTCGCTCGCGCGCGAAGTGCCATCGAGCAGCATCGGGGATATCCGGGCCGACAAGCTGTTCCTGGTCCAGGTCTGCGACGCGCCAAAACTGCAGATGGAATACCTGAGCTGGAGCCGCCATTTCCGCTGTATGCCGGGCCAGGGCGAGCTTCCGCTGGACGACTGGGCCGATGCGATCCGCCGGATCGGTTATGACGGGTACTGGAGCCTGGAGATCTTCAACGACCGCTTCCGGGCGGGTTCGGCCAGCGGCGTGGCGCTCGACGGCTTGCGCTCGCTGCGGCTGCTCGAAGGCGGGATCGCTCGCGCCGCGGTGCCGCCCGCGAGCCTGCCGCCCAAGGCGGTGCCGAGCGCGGTCGAGTTCATCGAATTTGCCGCCAGCGCCGAGGAGGCCGACGCGCTTGGAGCAATGCTGCGCCCGCTGGGGTTTCGTCCCACCGCGCGCCACCGCAGCAAGGACGTGACCCGCTGGACCCAGGGCGCAATCAATCTGGTGATCAATTGCGAGCCTGAAGGGCTGGCCCACAGCTTTGACGTGGTTCACGGTGCCTCGGTCTGCGCCATCGGCCTGGCGATTCCGGATGTGCCCGCCGCGCTGGCCCGGGCCGACGCCTTGCATATCGCCCGTTTCGACCAGGCCGCGGGGCCTGACGAGTGGCCAATTCCCGGCGTCCGCGGGGTCGGCGGCAGCCTGCTCTACCTGGTCGACGCCGCCACCCGCGAAGCGATGTGGGCGCACGAGTTTCCCCACCCGGTCGAACCGGCGGGCGAAGCGCACCTGACCCGGATAGATCACGTCGCCCAGACCATGCAGTTCGAGGAATTCCTGTCGTGGCAGCTGTTCTATGTCAGCCTGCTGGCCATGGGCAAAACCCCCCAGCTCGAGATCGCCGACCCGATGGGACTGGTCCAGAGCCAGGCGGTGGAGACGGCAGACGGCGCGGTCCGCTTCACGCTCAACGGCTCGCTTGCCAGTCAGACGCTCTCCTCGCGCTTCATCCAGAACTATTTCGGCGCGGGGGTGCAGCACATCGCCTTTGCCTGCGCGGATATCTTTGCCGCGGCCGATGCTGCGATCGCGGGCGGGATCGAACGGCTGGAGATCCCGCGCAACTACTTTGACGATCTCGAGGCTCGTTGGGGACTGGAGCCGGAACTGATCGCGGAAATGGCCGCGCGCGACATTCTCTACGACCGAGACGGCGAAGCCGAATACTTTCAGTTCTACACCCGCGCCTTTGCCCGGCGGGTGTTCTTCGAACTGGTCGAACGCCGCGGCTATGCCGGGTACGGCGCCGCCAACGCCCCGATCCGGCTGGCCGCACAGGCCCGCCACAAACCCGAATTCCCCGATTGAAGGAGCGACCCGATGATCCGCAAGACTCTTGCCCTGGCGACCCTCGCCGCAGCCCTCGCCGCTTCTGCAGCCCCGGCCCAGCGCGTCTTCCCGGTCGCCGACAAGCCGGAGATGACCGATCATTTCCCCAATCCGCCGGTGGACTTCGCCAAGGGCGTCAAGGGTTACCGTGACGTGGTCTACCAGCAGCTTGACGGGTACATCCCGCAGGTGGTCGACATCTACGTTCCGGCCGGCAAGGGACCGCACCCGCTGGTGCTGTATATCCATGGCGGCGGCTGGGTTGGCGGACACACCCGCCATTCGGGCGCGCTGGCCGATTTCCCCAAAGTTCTTGCCGCGCTGGCCGCCGAAGGCTTTACCGTCGCCAGCCTCGAATACCGCCTGTCTGCCGAAGCCAGGTTTCCGGCCCAGTTGCAGGACGCCAAGGCTGCCCTGCGGTTCCTTGGCGCCAACGCGGCGAAGTACCGGATCGATCCCGCCCGGGTCGGGATCTGGGGCGGTTCGGCAGGCGGGCACCTGACCGCGCTGACCGCGCTGACCTGCAAGGACACCAGGCTCGATCCCGCCGCCGCCAAAGACCTGTGCCCAACCGCAGCGGTGACCTGGTACGGGGTGTTCGACTTTGCCGGTATGAACGCCACGCCGGACGGGAATTCGGCCGGAATGAAGCTTCTGGGCTGCACGGGACCTTGCCCGGCGGACAAGATCGCATTGGTCAGCCCGATCACCTACATCGATGCCAAGGACCCGCCGTTCCTGCTGATCCATGGAACCGAAGACAAGGTTGTCCCGGTTGCCCAATCGCGTCTTGCCGAGGCCGCGTTCAAGGCTGCCGGCGTTCCGGTGCAAACGCTTTATATCCCGGGTGTCGACCACAGCTTCATCGGCAGCACCCCGGCGCAGACCCGCACTGCGACGCTGCAAGCGGTCAATGCCACCTTCGACTTCTTCCACGCCAAGCTGGGCGTGCCGCGCCGGTGATCGATCGGCGCGCAACCCTGGCCGGGCTGGCCGGCGCCGCGGCGCTGCTTCCCGCCGGTCTGGCCCGGGCCGCCGCGCCGCCCACCGCGCGCGGTGTTCGCTGCGATCCGGGCGGCCTCCGGCCAGAAGTGGGACCCCAACCCGACCGACGACCGGATCATCTTCGGCGATCGCGATGCTCCGGTCACTGGAATCGCCACCTGCTTTACCGCGGGGATCGACGTGCTGCGCCGGGCCAGTGCGGCGGGGCTCAACTATATCGTCCCACACGAGGCCAGCTTTTACGAGCGTTACGACGATTTCGCCGAATCGGTCCTGCCCGATAACGATCCGGTGCTGTCCGCCAAAAAGCGCCTGCTGACTGGCAACCGCATGGTGATCCAGCGGATGCACACCCATGCCCACACCCGGCCCGGCGATGCGATCATGACCGGCCTGTTGCGCCAGCTAAGCTGGGAGCAATACCGCCAGGCCGACAGGCCCGGCATGCCGTGGGTGCAACTGCCACAACCGGCTTCGGCCCTGGACCTGGGGCAGCATATCAAGGCGCGGCTTGGGCGGCACACCATGCGCCTGTTCGGCGATCCCCAGCGCCCGGTGACGTCGATCAGTGTCTCGGCGGGGATGCCAGGCGAAAACGCCCAGATCCAGCAGCTCGAATCCGGGGCCGATGCCGTGCTGCTGGGTGAAGTGCGCGAGCCGGAGGTGCTGGGCTATGCGCAGGACATGGCGGGCAGCCGCGGCGTGGCCGTCTATCTGTCCGGCCATACCGGCGAGGATCCGGGGATGGGGATCGTGGCCGAATGGCTCCAAGGCGTGTTTCCCGCCCTGCCAGTCAAGTGGCTGCCCATGACCGATCCCTACACCAACCCGGCTTGAGGACGCACACGTGACCGGAGACGAACTCTACGCGCTGATCCAGGCCGGGCTTGGGCCAGAGGCCCATCGCCATCGCGGAATCGATGCACCGGCGCGGCGCGACACGGCAATCGCGGGCGGTTCCTATCGCGCGCCCGGCGCCCTGGTTGACGGCTTTCGGGCCGGGGATGGCGATAGCGCGGTGAAGGGCGTGCTGGTAACGGCGCGCGCCTCGACCGCGGCAATCCGGCACGCGATCGCGATCGGCGCAAACCTGGTCATTTCGCGGCAGGTCTTTCTGGGCGACAGCCAGGACCGGCCGGTGGCGAAGCCCGAACCGGCGCTGGCCGCAAAGCTGGCACTGATCGAGCAGTCCGGGATCGCGGTGCTGCGCCTTCAGGACCCACGCACCGGCCCACACGGACGCACCCTGGCCGAAGCCTTGCCCCGCGCCATGGGTCTGAAATCGGCCCGGCCGGGGCTGAATCTGGCCGACGGGCTGGTCTATCCGGCCGGTCGCAGCTCGGTTCTGTCCTTGATCCGGAGGCTGAAGGCGGTGACGCAGAGCAACGCGGTGCGGCTGATCGGTGATCCGGACCTGCCGGTAGGCGGCGTGGCTTTTGCTACCGAAACGAACCGCCCCAACGCGCTCAATCCTTTGCTGGCACGGCCGGACGTAAACCTGCTGATCGCGGGCGAGGTTCACGAGACCGAGACCAGCGCCTATGTGCAGGATGCCATCGCCATCGGCCAGCCCAAGGCCCTGCTGCTGGCCGGCACGATCGCTATGGAAGAACCGGCCGCCCGCGCGCTGTCCGCCTGGCTTGCCCCGCGGATTTCCGCGGCGGTGACCTATCTGCCAACCGCGCCGGACCTGATCGAGATCCGCTGACAAGGAAACCCGCCGATGATCGCACAGTTTCGCCAGGTTCTTGGCTCCATCGCCGTGCTGGTTCTCGCCGCGGCGAACGGTCCTGCCGCACCGGCGCCTGGCCTTGAATATGCCTTCACGGCCACTGTCACGCTCGCTCCTCCGGTCGAACAGGGCCCTATCGATGGCGGACGCCAGCGCTTCATCGCGATCACCGGCGGAACGGTCGACGGGCCGCTGCTGCACGGCATCGTCCTGCCCGGCGGGGGCGACTGGCAGACGATCCTGCCCGGCGGCCTCACCCGGATCGAGGCGCGCTATTTCTTGAAGGCCGATGACGGAACGGTGATCGAAGTGACCAACCCTGGCGTGCGCACCGCGTCGCCCGCCGTTATCGACCGTCTCGCGAAGGGCGAGAACGTCGATCCGGGTACCTACTATTTCCGCACGACCCCCACGTTCAAGGTTGCTCCCGGCAAGCACGAATGGCTCGGTCGCCATGTCTTCGTCGCCCGCGGCATTCGCCGACCGGACAGGGTCGAAATCGACGTCTACAAGGTGCTCTGAAACCGGCCAGTCGGCCGCCGCGGTCGACACCTTCGTGCGGGCCTGCGCACCGGAAAGCTGAGCCGCGATCGCCGCGCAAACGCCTGACGCAAACGGCTAACAGCTTCGCCATCGCGCACAGCAATCGTGACGCCGCGCAAAGACGGGACGTTACCACTTTGCGCCAGAGCGCGCTAAGAACGCGCGATGCAAGACCAGCTCAATCGCGCAGCGGACAGGGCGTCCGCGGTAACCGCCCAAGGCCCGGTTCGCGGCCGGGTTTCGGATGGAATCGTTACCTTTCTGGGGCTTCCCTATGCGGCGCCGCCGGTCCGCTTTGCCGTGCCGCAGCCGCCCGCAGCGTGGACCAGTGTGCGCGATGCGACCCATCCAGGTGACTGCGCTCCGCACGAGATCAAGCCGTTCCCCCAGCTCGACGTATTCCCCTTGGTCGGTCATGGCGGGCTCGGCGGGCGGGACTACCTCACGCTCAATGTCTGGGCTCCGGTCGATGCGCGCGACCGTCCGGTCATGGTGTTCATCCATGGCGGAGGCTTTGTGGTCGGCAGCAAGGATGCCCCGGTCCAGGACGGCAGCGCTTTCGCGCGATCGGGCGTGGTTTGCGTCGCCCTCAACTACCGCCTGGGGATTGACGGCTTCCTGCCGGTTCCCGGCGTTCCGACCAACCTGGGTCTGCGCGACATGCTGTTTGCCTTGCAATGGGTTCAGGACAATATCGCCGCGTTCGGCGGCGATCCGGCCAATGTCACGGTCTTCGGCGAGAGCGCCGGCGCCATGGCGATCGGCGATCTGGTCACCTCGCCGCTGGCCAAGGGCCTGTTCAGGCGGGCGATCATCCAGAGCGGCCATGGCTCGATGGTTCGCGATATCGGCATCGCCCAGCGGCTGGTGAACAAGCTGGCCAAGGTGCTGCGGATCGCGCCGACCGCAGAAGGGTTTCGCGACGTATCGGACGAAGCGGCCATCGCGGCGATCGAACAGGTCGCCAAGCCCACCGCGCGGATCGATCTGCGCGATGCCAGTGGCCGGGAGCCGGTGTTCGGGATCAGCCGGTTCATCCCGGTGATGGGCGACGATGTTCTGCCGCTGCACCCGCTGGCTGCCTTGCGCCAGGGCGCCGGGGCCGAGATCGACGTGCTGATCGGCAGCAACGCGCAGGAAATGAACCTCTATTTCGTGCCAACCGGCGTGCGGGATAAAATCAATCGCTGGCTGGCGCGCTGGCTCTTGGGCAAATCGCAGCCCGATCCGAAGCAAGTCCTGAAAGACTATCGCTGGGGCATCAAGGGCGTGAAACCCGGCGAGGCGATGACTGCCGCGATGAGCGATCTGGTGTTCCGCTGGCCGGCCCGGCAATATGCCGCCGCGCATCGCGGCAACACCTGGGTTTACGAGTTCGAATGGCAGTCGCCGGCCTGCGATGGCAAGCTTGGAGCGTGCCACGGCATCGAACTCCCGTTCGTGTTCGATACGCTTGCGCTCGCCAGCGGCGAACGGGGGCTGGCGGGCATCGATCCGCCGCAGGAACTGGCCGATCGCGCCCACCGGATCTGGGTGCAGTTCGCCACCGACGGCACCTTGCCGTGGGCGCAATTCGACGAGCAGAACCGGCAAGTCTATCAGCTTGCAAAAGGCGAGGCCGTGTTCGAGCCGCCGATGCCGGCCGCGCGCCACACCCCGGACTGGTCGGCCGATGTACCTTGACAGACTTCGCCTAGACGGCCGGACTGCCTTCGTGACCGGCGGCGCGCAGGGTATTGGCTGGTGCTGCGCCGAAGCTCTGGCCGAGGCCGGTGCCCGGGTAACCATCGCCGACCGCGATGCAGCCGCGCTCGATGCGGGCGTCAGGGCGCTCGCGGCCAAGGGATACGCGGTGGAGGCCGTGCAACTGGATGTCACCGATGCCGAAGCTGTCACGCGTGCCGCCGATAGGTTTGTCGCGCGCCTGGGCCGGATCGATATCCTGATCAACAACGCCGGGATCGCGCGGAGCGAGACGCCTGCCGAAGAGGTGGCCGACGAGCACTGGCTGAACGTGCTCGACGTCAACCTTAACGGCACGTTCTGGTGCGCCAGAGCCTTTGGGCGGCATATGCTGGCGGCGGGATCGGGCAGTATCGTCAACATCGGATCGATGAGCGGGTTCATCGTCAACCGGCCGCAGCCGCAGAGCTACTACAACGCATCGAAAGCGGCAGTGCATCAGCTGACCAAGAGCCTTGCCGCAGAATGGGCACCGCGCGGCGTGCGGGTCAATGCGGTCGCGCCGACCTATATCGCCACCCCGCTCAATGCTTTCGCGGATCAGTCCGGCGAAATGTACCGGCGCTGGATCGACGGGACCCCGCAGGCGCGTCTGGGCAAACCGGACGAAGTTGCCGCGGTGGTGCTGTTCCTGGCGTCCGATGCCGCCAGCCTGATGACCGGAAGCATCGTGCTGGCCGACGGCGGCTATTCCTGCTGGTAACGCAATCGGCAAACTCGCCCTGACGATCGGCACAGTTGCGCTACCTTTCTGATAGGTTGAAAACCTGTATGAAAGGTACGTGTCATGGCGGGATCACTCGCCAGTCTCAGGAGAGGATTTCCGCTCATGCGAGTTCGTCATTTGCTTGCCCTTACCCCCGCGCTCGTCGCGCTGCTGCCCGGTGTGGCCATGGCCCAGACGGCCCCGGCCCAACCCGCGGCAGAAGACGATACCGATGCTGCGGTGATCGTCGTTACCGCGCGCAAGCGTGAGGAAACCCTGGCCAATGTACCGATCGCGGCCACCGCGATCGGCGGGGATACCCTGGCCTCGCGCGGGATCAATTCGGTGCGCGAGGCCGCCGCGCTCGCCCCCGGACTCAGCATCAACAGCGACGGTGCGGGCCGCGCATTCGTGGCGATTCGCGGCGTCGGCGTGACCCTGGTCTCGACCGTGCAGCCGGGCGTCGGCCTGTTTATCGACGGGATCTACCAGCCCAACACGTCCTACCTCAACAACCCGCTGATTGACGTTTCGCGGATCGAAGTGCTGCGCGGGCCGCAAGGCACGCTCTACGGCAAGAATACCCTTGGCGGGGCAATCAACGTGATTACCCGCGAGCCCGGCAACACCTTCAGCGGCCGGGCCTCGGCCAGCTATGCCGGTCCGGACAACCAATGGCAGGTCGCCGGTTCGCTTTCGGGGCCGATCATCGAAGACAAGCTGCAATTCCGCATCGCCGCCTCGCACCGCGAACAGGATGGCTTCATCACCAACACCGCGCTCAACGCACCGGCCAACCCGCTCAATACCGATTCGATCAACGGCACCCTGCGCTTCGCCCCAAGCAGCGACTTCACGCTGACTTTGAAGGGCTACTATGACCGGGTCGAAGGCGCGCAAAACACCTATTCGCGCATCTCCGGTCCGTCCGACTATTCGCGCACCATGACGGTCAACGCGCTCAATCGCCTGCTGTTCGATTACAGCGGAATGAACGCCAAGGCCGAAATCGGGCTTGGCGGATCGACCATGACCCTGATCGCCGCGCACGACCAGCGCAAGACTCGCGGACCCGATTCCGATGTCGATTTCGGACCGGTCGACTATGCCCGCTCGGTTGGGCACGACAAACTGACGACCGACACGTTCGAAGCCCGGGTCGATTCCACCCTGTCGAGCACCCTCTCCAGCCTGGTGGGTTTGTTCTACAGCCGCGAAGTTTCGACGCTGCACGATGAGACGTCATTGCTGCCCGCGATCACATCGCTGCCGTTCAACGTGGTGCGAGTGACGGATAACCAGACCAAGGCGGATACCTACGCGGCGTTCGGCACCGTTTTCTGGAAGCCAAACCCGGCCTGGGAACTGGCGCTGGGTCTGCGTTTCGACCACGAAGAACGGGTTGCCCGCGGCTCGGTGGTAACCGTGCTTGGCCCGCTTGGTTCTTCCGGGGGGCCTTTGCCCGATGCCCGGATCCGCTCGAACGAGGTAGAGCCGCGGCTGTCGATCACCCATCACTGGAATGACCAGCTGATGACCTATGCCTCGGTTGCGCGCGGCTATCGCGGCGGGGGTTTCAACGCGCCGACCGCGCCCACCCGGACCTATCGGGGCGACAGCGCCTGGACCTATGAAGTCGGCACCAAATATACTTCGGCCGATCATTCGATCTACCTTTCCGGCGCGGCCTTCTACAACGATTACAAGGACTACATCGGGCTGAACTCGATTGCTCCGGCGGCTGGCGGCGGGCTAGTCACGGTCGATCTCAACACCGGCGATGTCGAAAGCTACGGGTTCGAACTCGAAGGCGTGCTGCGCCCGGTCCCGGCCTGGAGCATCACCGGCGGACTGACGCTGATGCACGCCCGGATCACCGATGCCTCCGCCTACACCGCCACCACTGGCCGGGTGCTGTCATCCGATCGGCTTACTTTCCAGCCCGACGTGATGGGCAGCATCGCCACCGACTACACAATCGATCTGGGTGGCAGCGAAGTCGTCCTTGGCGCCAGCGCGACCTACAAGGGCAAGCGTCTTGCCGCGACGCTCAACCAGACGACCCCGACCTACCTCGACGGTTACTGGCTGGCCAATGCCTCGATCACCTTCCGCCACGGCCCCTTCGAATTGCAGGGTTTCGTGACGAACCTTGGCGAGACCAAGTACTGGGAATCCTACATCGAGAAGACCACGCTGCAGCTTGCCGGACTTCCGGCGTCCGACCTTGGCATTGTCGGCGAAGGCCGCCGCTACGGCGTTCGCGCCAGCTTCAAGTTCTAGTCCCATGGGCGCGGTCGCACCCGCGCCGGACCGCCGCCCGCTGCCCGAGGGTTTCCTGGCGCAGCTGGCCGCGCGGTTCGGCGATGCCCTCCAGACCGGGGAGGCAATCCGCGCCGCGCACGGCGCAAGCGAATCGCACTTCGCGACGATGCTGCCCGACGCGGTGGTCTTCGCCGGAACGACCCAGGACGTCGTCGATCTGGTCAACCTGTGCCGCAAGGCGCAGGTTCCGATCGTGCCGTTCGGCGCGGGGACCTCGATCGAAGGCAATGCCGCCCCGGTGCTGGGCGGGGTGAGCCTTGATCTGAGCCGGATGGACAAGATCCTGGCGGTCAACGCCGAAGACTTCGACTGTGTGGTCGAGCCGGGGGTGCGGCGCGAGGAGCTGAACCAGCACCTGCGCGATACCGGGCTGTTTTTCCCGATCGACCCTGGCGCCAATGCCACGCTGGGGGGCATGGCCTCGACCCGCGCTTCGGGCACCAACGCGGTGCGCTATGGGACGATGAAGGACGCGGTGCTCAGCCTCGAAGTGGTGACCCCGCAGGGCGCGGTGATCACCACCGCACGCCGCGCGCGCAAGTCCGCCGCGGGCTATGACCTGACCCGGCTCTACGTCGGTTCAGAGGGCACGCTTGGCATCATCACCAAGGTGACGCTGCGGCTGCACCCGATACCCGACACGATCTCGTCGGCGGTGTGCGGGTTTGAAACGCTCAAGGGCGCGGTCGATACCGTGGTCCAGGCGATCCAGTGCGGGGTGCCGCTGGCGCGGGTCGAGATCCTCGATGCGATGCAAATCCGCGCGGTCAACCGCTGGTCAAAGCTCGACTACGCCGAACTGCCGACGCTGTTCTTTGAATTTCACGGCAGCGCGGCCAATGTCGCGGAGCAGATCGAACTCGTCCGCGCCGTCGCCGAGGGGAACGGCGGCGGCGACTTTCTCTGGTCGAACCTCCCCGAAGAACGCTCGAAGCTGTGGCGCGCGCGGCACGAAGCCTATTACGCTGCGGTCAACCTGCGCAGCGGTGCGGTGGGCTGGGCCACCGATGTCTGCGTGCCGATCAGCCGTCTGGCCGAATGCATCACCGCGACCCGGCTTGATCTTGACCGTTCTGTGATCCCCTCGACCATCCTGGGCCATGTCGGTGACGGCAATTTCCACGTGGTCTTCTCGATCGATCCCCACTCCGCCGCCGAACTGGCCGAGGTTGAAGCGTTGAACGCCCGGCTGGTCGAACGCGCGCTGGCGATGGATGGAACCTGCACCGGCGAACACGGGATCGGGCTGGGCAAACAGGATTGGCTGGTGGCCGAACTGGGCGATGCGGTCGAGGTGATGCGCACCCTCAAGCGCGCGCTCGATCCCGATGACTTGTTCAACCCAGGCAAGATCTTCACGCTGTGAGCACGGCCCGCACCGGATCAGCGGTCCATTGGCCAACCATCCTGTTGCTCGCCCTGGCCATGGCTTCGGGCAACGTCATGCTGGGCGTGTTCAGCGCCCTGCAGGAAGGTGCCAAGGCCGAGCTGCTGCTCAGCGACGGGCAGATGGGCCTGCTTCAGGGACTGGCGGTTTCTATCCCGCTGGCCTTGCTCGCGATTCCGGTGGGATTGGCAGTCGATCGCGGCAACCGGGTCCGTCTGCTGTTCGTGATGTCGGCGGTCTGGACCGCGGGCACGCTTCTGACCGTAGTGGCGCGCGGGATGCCCCTGCTGTTCATCGCCCGGATGCTGGCGGGGGTCGGGGCAAACCTCTCGACCACCATTGCGATCTCGATCGCTGCCGACGTCAGCCCGCCCGCGCGGCGCGGCCGCTCGTTGCTGCTGCTGACGATCGGCAAATATGCCGGGACCGCGCTGGCTTTCGCGCTGGGCGGTCTGCTGTTCGGCCTGTTCAAGCAGAACGGCGGGCTTGCGCCGTTGCCGCCGTGGCGCAGCGTGCATCTCGTGCTCGCAATGGGCAGCCTGATACTCACTCTCGGCGTGCTGCTGATCCGCGAGCCGGAGCGGCACGAAATTGCCGCCGGGCCGCACGCGCCGGTCAGGGTGGTCGCCGCCGAACTGTGGGAGCGTCGGCAGTTCCTCATTCCCTTGTTTGTCGGCCAGGCCGGCGTGCTTATGGCCGATGCATCGGCGGCAATCTGGGCGGCGCCGGTCCTCTCGCGCAGTTTCCGGCTCGAGCCCGAAGATTTCGCGGGGTGGATGGGCGCGGTGATCTTTTTCTCGGGCGTGCTTGGCGCAATCCTGGGCGGGCTGGCCGCGGACTTCGGGCACCGCCGGGCTCGGCGCGGCGGCATCCTGCTTGGCGCGGTCGTCGCCTCAATCCTGGCCTTGCCCGCCGCCGCCATTCCGCTCGCTCCGTCGGTGCCGGTGTTTGCCGCGGCGCTGTTCGCGCTGCTGCTGGGCGGGACAATCACCGGACTGGTCACCGCGACTGCAATCGCCGTGCTGGTCCCCAACGAATTGCGCGGGCTGTGCATCGGCGCGTTCATCGCGTTTGGCGGGCTGATTGCCTTCGGGGTCAGTCCCTCGCTGGTAACCGCGCTGAGCAGTGCGCTGGGCGGTGAAAATCAGTTGGCGCCCGCTCTGGCTATCGTCGGGCTTGGCGTAAGCCTGTGCGGCGCGGGCGGCTTCTGGCTGGCGATGCGCCGGGCTCCCAATCCTATCAGATAGGTCTTGTCAAAGCTATCTGATAGGTATACTGCGGCAAGCGAGGAGCCTGCCGCATGCCCAAATCGTGTGTCGTCGTTTCACCCGAAATGCTTTCGTTCGCCGAATCCGGCCCGGTCCCGCGGGAAAACTGGCCGAGCGATGCCCTGATCATGGGATTTTCCGGCATCGGCGGTGAAGCCGCGCCGACCCTGCGGTTCGGAACCGACGCGCTGGAAAGCGCCTGGTGCGATAGCTGCGATGTGGTCTTCGTGGTGCAGCGCGCCGCGTGTCAACGCCTGTTCGGCGAAACGCCGAGCGAAGGCACGTGGCATCTGCCTGCCGACCTGCGCAGCCATGCCCTGGCGATCCGCGATTGCGAGGCGGCCGCCCCGGCGCGCGATACGCTGCGGCTAGCGCGCAGCATCGAATTGCTCTGCCAGACCTTTGCCGCCCTCGGCGCGGGTCGGCTGGTTCCGGTCCACGGCGGCGGTGCGCTCAGCGAACGCAACGCCGCGCGCATCGCTGCAGCCCGGCGCCTGATCGAGGAACGCTGGCAAGAAAAGCTCACGCTGGAAAGCATCGGCCGTGCCTGCGGTCTCAACCGCGACAACCTCTCGCGCGGGTTCCGCCAGGTGTTCGATTGTTCGGTTTCGGATCTGCTCGCCGAAAAGCGGCTGAACGGCGCGCACCACCTGCTGCTTGCGACCGATCTGCCGGTATCGACTGTCGGCTATCGCTGCGGCTACCTCAACAATGCCAGCTTCGCCCGTGCGTTTGCCCGGCGTTTTGGCCAGGCGCCCAGCCAGGTCCGTCAGGGAGCAATCGCCGCATGAACCCGCTCAATGCACTTACCCCATCGGGCTCGCTGGTCGAACGGGCGATGAGCCGGGTGCGCGATTACATTCGCGACAACGACCTCAAGGTCGGGGCCACATTGCCTGGCGAAGGCCAGTTTGCGGCCGAACTTGGGGTCAGCCGGCCGGTCATGCGCGAAGCCTTCGGAGCGCTTGCGGCCTTGCGCCAGATCGATGTCGGCAACGGCCGCCGGGCCCGGGTTGCGGCAATCGACGGATCGGTGATGGCTTCCTCGATCGATCACGCGGTGGCCACCGCGCAGGTCTCGGTTGCCGATGTCTGGGATGTGCGCCGCGCACTGGAACTGCGCACGGTGGTACTCGCCGCGCAGAACTGCACCGCGGCGCAGGGCGATGAAATCGTCGCCGCTGCGCGCGCCATGGCCGATGCCGCAGACGATCTGACTCGCCTGAGCCGGGCCGACGTTGCGCTCCACCGGGCAATCGCCAATGCCAGCGGAAATCCGTT
This sequence comes from Novosphingobium sp., assembly GCA_046063325.1. Lineage (GTDB taxonomy): Bacteria > Pseudomonadota > Alphaproteobacteria > Sphingomonadales > Sphingomonadaceae > Novosphingobium. The sequence goes on along the minus strand of JBJTMC010000110.1, from coordinate 779 downwards.
GTTTCACCAGATCGTCCGCTCGTTTGAGGGATTGCTCGAAGTCGCCGTGCCGCGGGCCTGGGACACACGCGAGACCCAGCAGCAACGCCAGCAGATGCTGGATCTGCACCTGGAGATCGCCCAGGCAGTCGCCCGGCATGATCCCGCAGCCGCCGTCGCCGCGATGGACGCCCACTTCGACGCATCGATCGGCGATCTTATCCGCATGGCGAATTCGGTCTAGGCGGGCAACGGGATTTGGACGCAGCGCCGGGGCCTTGCTTTGGCTGCCTGCGGCGGATCAAGTGCGAGGGCCGTTTTGAGTGCAAAATGGCTGATTTGGTGCGCTAGCGGCCCCCGGAAGGCCCCGAGCGCAAAGCTCGGCAGCGCAACCGCCGGAGCGATCCGCATTAACAATTTGAAAATATGCTGAAAAACTGGAGCGGGCGAAGGGATTCGAACCCTCGACCCCAACCTTGGCAAATTTGAAATTTCGTTACGCCGCAGCCCGACATGACACGATAATGACGTATATTCAGTTGGTTATTCTCTTACTTGTTCGCCATGCTATCCGATTTCCGCCGCCTAAACGACCTTTCCTGCTTACGTATTGCTTACTTTTGGCCTAGAAGCAATGCGCGTAAGCAGACTACGGGGTGGGATCGAGGCAAGCATGGCAAAGCTCACAAAAAAAGCGATCGACGCACTGCCGATCCCCGCGAAGGGGCAAACCTTCCATTGGGACACCGAAACTCGGGGATTTGGAATCCGCGTCGGTGCGTCCGGCGCGAAAACCTTCG
>JBJTMC010000109.1:0-3156 GCA_046063325.1 Novosphingobium sp. | reverse complement strand
GTTCGTCTTTACGGCCATCGCCGTCACTCCATCCTGTGCGCCGCACCATCGGCGGCGATCCTGAGCGATGGGCTAACCGATTCGCGCTGTCCGCAGCGTGAACGCTTTGGTAAGCTTTGCGTTCAGAAAGGGCTTTCGTTTTATGAACGATCCGATCGATCCCGCCGACCAGGCCGGGCTGGAATTGCTGGACGCGGCGCTTGGCGGGCTGGCGCAAGGCAATTGGACCGCCGATACCGCCCGGATCGCGGCGGCGATGACTGCAGCGCCAAGCCCAGCAGTCAAGGCGCGCCTCGCCAACTTGCTGACTCACCACCACTTTACCCAGGGAGCGCTGGGTGAGGCGCTGGACAGCTGCGAGGCCTGGATCGCCCATGCGCCGCAGGACGTCTCGGCGCGCGACAGCAAGGGTTCGATCCTGATCCGTCTGGGACGGTGGGACGATCTGATTGCCCTGACCCGGGCGCGGCTTGCGGACGAAGCGGCCAACCACCGGCTCCATTCCGCGCTGGCCAATGCCTATTGGCGCAAGGGCGATACGGCCAGGGCCCGCGGACACGGCGAACAGGCGCTGATCCTGCAAGACCGGGAACACGGCGGATCGGCACCGGCGCCGTCATCGGCCGTTCCTCCGTTCGACCGTTCGGCCAAGGCCTGCAACGTCATTGCCTTTTCATTGTACGGCAGCGCGGCGAAGTATTGCGACGGCGCGATCCGCAACGCGGTTGCTGGACACCACGTCTATCCGGAATGGACCTGCCGCTTTTACCATGACGCCAGCGTTCCCCAGGCGGTACTCAAACGGCTGGCAGCGCATGGGGCCCAGGTAATCCAGGTCGATCGGCTTCCGGCGGCGCGCTTTGGCACATTCTGGCGGTTTCTGGTCGCGGATGATCCGGCGGTCGACCGCTACCTGCTGCGCGATTGCGACGCCTGCGTCTCGCTGCGCGAACGCGCCGCGGTGGAGGAATGGATCGCGTCGGGGCGGCATTTCCACCTGATGCGCGACGGTTTCACCCACACCGACCTGATCCTGGCCGGAATGTGGGGCGGAGTGCGCGGCGCCTTGCCGCCGATGGGCCAGGGCGTGATCGACTGGAGCCGGACCGGACCCTTTACCCGCACCGCCGACCAGACGTTCCTGCGCGAACGGCTGTGGGCCACCATCCGCCAAAGCCTTGTGGCGCACGATTCGTGCTTCCAGGTGCTGGACGGGCAGCCTTTTCCCGCCGCCGCGGAAATTCCCGGACCGCGGGTGGGCGAGGCGGTAACCTCGCCCCCGGTGACCTAACGGGTCAGCTTCTTGTAGGCGAGCCGGGTCGGCCGGTCGGCCGCATCGCCCAGGCGGCGGCGCTTGTCTTCCTCGTACATCGCGAAGTTGCCTTCGAACCATTCGACGTGGCTGTTGCCTTCGAAGGCGAGGATATGGGTGGCGAGGCGATCGAGGAAGAAGCGGTCGTGCGAGATGACCACGGCGCAGCCGGCGAAGTTCTCGATCGCTTCTTCAAGCGCGCCAAGCGTTTCGACGTCGAGGTCGTTGGTCGGCTCGTCAAGCAGCAGCACGTTGCCGCCCTCCTTCAGCATCTTGGCCATGTGGACGCGGTTGCGTTCCCCGCCAGAGAGCTTGCCGACATTCTTCTGCTGATCCGCGCCCTTGAAGTTGAACGCGCCGACATAGGCGCGGGTGCTCATCTCCTGCTTGTTGACGGTCATGTAGTCATGCCCGCCCGACACTTCCTGCCAGACGTTGTTGGCCGGATTGAGGTCGTCGCGGCTCTGGTCGACGAAGCCGAGGTGAACCGTGCTGCCGATCTCGACCGTTCCGCTGTCGGGCTGTTCCTTGCCGGTCAGGATCCGGAACAGGGTGGATTTGCCCGCGCCGTTCGGCCCGATGATCCCGACGATCCCGCCCGGCGGGAGCATGAAGGAAAGGTCTTCGAACAGCAGCTTGTCGCCATAGGCCTTGGAAATGCCCTTGGCCTCGATCACCTTGCCGCCAAGCCGTTCTGGCACCTGGATCACGATCTGGGCCTTGCCGATCGGGCGGTTGTCCTGCGCGTTCTGCAGTTCCTCGAACTTGCGGATACGGGCCTTGGACTTGGTCTGGCGCGCGGCCGGGGTTTGCCGGATCCATTCGAGTTCGCGGCTCAGCGCCTTTTGCTTGCCGCTTTCCTCGCGCTCCTCCTGGCTCAGCCGCTTGGCCTTCTTTTCCAGATAGGTCGAATAGTTGCCCTCGTAAGGGAAGTACTTCCCGCGATCGAGCTCGAGGATCCAGCCGACCACGTTGTCGAGGAAATAGCGGTCGTGGGTGATCATCAGCACCGCGCCGGCATATTCCTTGAGGTGGTTTTCGAGCCATTCGACCGACTCGGCATCGAGGTGGTTGGTCGGTTCGTCGAGCAGCAGGATGTCAGGCTTCTGGATCAGCAGTCGGGTCAGCGCGATCCGGCGCTTTTCACCGCCAGAAAGGTTTTCGACCGACCAGTCGCCCGGCGGGCAGCGCAGTGCTTCCATCGCGATCTCGAGCTGGTTGTCGAGCGTCCAGCCGTCGACCGCGTCGATCTTGCCCTGCAGATCGCTCATTTCCTCGCCAAGCTTGTCGAAGTCGGCGTCGGGTTCGGCCATTTCCATCGAGATCGCGTTGAACCGCTCAACCAGGTCGGCGGTCGCGCGCGCGCCGTCCTTGACGTTTTCCAGCACGGTCTTGCCGTGATCGAGTTCCGGCTCCTGCGGGAGATAGCCGACCGTGATGTTCTCACCCGGCCAGGCTTCGCCGGTGAAGTCGGTGTCGATCCCGCCCATGATCTTCATCAGGGTCGATTTGCCCGCGCCGTTGGGGCCGACGATGCCGATCTTGGCGCCCTGATAGAATTGCAGGCTGATATCGCTAAGCACCGGCTTCTGCGCGCCGGGGAAAGTCTTGGTCATGCCTTTCATTACGTAGGCGTATTGGGCGGCCATGGTGGTCCTCTGAAGATCAGCGTGAAAGCGGGAAATGCCCGCGCCCTCTACAAGGGGCAGGGGCAGGGGGCAAGCGCGGCTTGCCAAGCCCGGTGCAGCAGGTTACGCAGGGAACATATGCGAAACACGTTCTGCGCCGCCGCGCTTTCCGCCCTGCTTTTCAGCACCTCCGCAACCGCCCAGACCGCGCCCGAT
>JBJTMC010000108.1:0-3220 GCA_046063325.1 Novosphingobium sp. | reverse complement strand
CGACAAGGTCGAACTGGTCCGCCGCGCTATCGATGCCGGGGCGCGGCGGATCGAGCTGACCAGCTTCGTCAACCCGCGCAAGGTGCCGCAAATGGCCGATGCGGAAGAGGTCGTGGCGCAGGTGGGCGCGGTTGCAGGGGTAACCCGGATCGGACTGGTGCTCAACGAGCGCGGGGCGGAGCGGGCGCTGGCTTGCGGGCTCGACCAACTTGGCGCGGTGGCGGCCGCCTCCGACCCATTCGGAATTCGCAACCAGGGACAGAGCTCCGACCAGTCGGTCGAGGTCGCGGCGCGGATCATCGCCATGGCCAGGGCCGCGGGCAAGACCGCCCAGGCGACCATCGCGGTCGCCTTCGGCTGCCCGTTCGCAGGCGTGGTCGATCCCGCCCATGTCGTTGCCATGGCGCGCCGGCTGGCGGAGGCCGGGCCGGTCGAGATCGCGCTGGCCGACACCATCGGGGTGGCGGTTCCGGCCGAGGTCACCGCGCTGGTCGCCGCGGTGCGCGAGGCGATCGCGCCGCTGCCGGTGCGGGCCCATTTCCACAACACCCGCGGCACCGGGATCGCCAACGTCTGGGCGGCGGTGGAAGCCGGGGCGAGCGTGGTCGACGGCTCGATCGGCGGGCTCGGCGGCTGCCCCTTCGCACCGGGCGCGGCGGGCAACGTGGCGAGCGAGGACGTCGCCTGGATGCTCGCGCGCTCGGGCGTCGCCACCGGGCTCGATCTCGGGCAACTGATCGACACCGCCCGCTGGCTGGGCACAGTGATGGACAAGGAGATGCCCTCGATGCTGGCGAAGGTCGGCCTTACATGAGCGGGAACGGCGGGGCCCTGCAGGGCATCAAGGTGGTCGAACTCGGCCAGCTGATCGCCGGGCCGTTCTGCGGCCAGCTGCTGGGCGACATGGGCGCCGACGTGGTCAAGATCGAACCGCCCGGTGCGGGGGATCCGATGCGGACCTGGGGCAATGGCGAACACAAGGTCTGGTGGGACGTGATCGGGCGCAACAAGCGCTCGGTCACCGCCAACCTGCGCGTGGCCGAAGGGCAGGAGCTGGCGCGCCGCCTGCTGGCCGAAGCCGATATCATGATCGAGAACTTCAAGCCCGGCACGGTCGAGAAGTGGGGGCTTGGCCCGGCCGATCTCCACGCGATCAACCCGCGGCTGATCGTGGTGCGGATGAGCGGCTATGGCCAGACCGGGCCCTATGCGACCCGGGCCGGTTATGGCGGGATCGGCGAGGCGATGGGCGGGTGGCGCGCGATCGTCGGCGATCCGGACCGGCCGCCGAGCCGCATGGGGGTCTCGATCGGCGATACCCTGGCCGCGACCTATGGCTGCATGGGCGCGCTCGCCGCGCTCCACGTTCGCGAAACCAGCGGCAAGGGCCAGGTGGTCGATTCCGCGCTCTACGAAGCGGTGCTGCAGGTGATGGAAAGCCTGGTCCCCGAATACGACCTGATGGGGCTGGTGCGGCAGCGCTCGGGCTCGATCCTGCCCGGCATCGCGCCGAGCAACGTCTATGCCTGCAAGGACGGCGAATACATGATCGGCGGCAACGGCGATACGGTGTTCGCGCGGCTGTGCGAAGCGATGGGCCAGCCCGGACTGGCACAGGATCCGCGCTATGCCACCCATGGCGCGCGGGGCGAACGCCAGGCCGAGCTGGACGCGCTGATCAACCGGTGGACCGGCACCCTGACCGTCGATCAGCTCGAGGCGCTGATGGTGGCCCATTCGGTCCCGGCCGGGCGGGTCTATACTGGCAAGGAGATGCTGGACGACCCGCATTTCGCCGCGCGGCAGGCGATCGCCAGTATCGACCATCCGCTCCACGGCTCGCTGAGGATGCAGGCGCCGATGCCCAAGCTCTCGGACACGCCCTCCGCGATCCGCCGCCGCGCGCCGCTGTTTCCGGGCGAACACAACGCCGAAGTCTATGGCGAGCGGCTGGGACTTGATCCGGCGGCGCTGCAGGATCTGACCGACCGCGGGGTGATCTGAAGTCGCTTGCCTTGCTCTCCCGGGGTGTTAATCAAGCGATTAAACCGGGGCGAGGAACAGGACGATGGCCGACTATCAAACCATCAGCGTGGAAAAGCGCGGGGCGGCCGACTGGCTCACCCTCAACCGGCCCGATGCGCTCAATTCGATCAACCTCAAGATGGTTGAGGAACTGAACGCCTATTTCGGCGCGCTCTATCACGATGGGTCGGTTCGGGTGGTGGTGATGCGGGGCGCTGGCAAGGCCTATTGCGCGGGGCTCGACATCAAGGAGCACCACGATCGCGGCGCAGTTCCGTTTGGCGGCGGGTTCGGTTTTCAGGGCTATCTGGCCGACGTTTACATCAAGATGCGGCGCTGCCCGCAGCCGATACTCTCGCTGATCCACGGTCCGGCCTGCGGCGGCGGCTTTGCCTTCGCGCTGGCCAGCGACATTCGGCTGGCCGGGGAAAGCGCGCGGATGAACGCGGCCTTCATCCGGATCGGCCTGTCCTCCTGCGATATGGGGGTCAGCTATTTCCTGCCCCGGCTGGTGGGCACGTCGATCGCCTCGGAACTGATGCTGACGGGACGCTTCATCCACGCGCAACGCGCGCTGGCGGTGGGGCTGGTGGCCGAAGTGGTGCCCGACGATCAGCTTGAGGCCGCGGCCCGGCCGTGGGTCGACGACCTGCTCCACGCCTCGCCGATGGGCCTGCGCATGACCAAGGAAGGCCTGGCCATGGCGGTCGACGCGGCCAGCCTGGAAGCAGCGATGGCGATCGAGAACCGCAACCAGATCATGACCTCGAAGAGCGGCAATTTTGCCGAAGGGATGCGCGCTTTCCTGGAAAAGCGTGCGCCCGACTACATCCCCGAATAAGCCAGCAGGATTGCCCCGATGACCGCTCACGCCAAGTATCCGCACGTGTTCTCGCCGCTCAAGATCGGCCACACCACGGTCAAGAACCGGATCCTGATGGGTTCGATGCACACCGGGATCGAGGATCTGCCCGACGCGGCGCAGCGGCTTTCGGCCTATTTCGTCGAGCGGGCGAGGGGCGGGGTCGGGATGATCATCACCGGCGGGATCGGCCCGCACCCGGTTGCGGGCCACGGCGCCAAACTGCTGAACGATCAGGATGCGGCGATGCACCGCCAGGTGACCGAGGCGGTCCACGCCGCCGCGCCGGACGTGAAGATCGTGATGCAGATCCTCCACACCGGACCGCTGGCT
>JBJTMC010000107.1:0-3562 GCA_046063325.1 Novosphingobium sp. | reverse complement strand
CAGCAAATAGTTCTGGAGAGCCCCCTATGGCCAGCGCGCCGCAACAAGTCCTGCCGCTGTTTTACAACGACCTTATGCCGCTCAACAGCCGCGATCACGCGAACTGGCACAGCAAGACCACCGACACCGCGAAGTGGATCGCTGGCCAGCACGCGATCCCGCTGACTGCCGAGGAATTCGTCCACGCCTCGCGCCATTTTCCGATCGTCTTCTCGGTCGCCGAAAACCCGGTGCCGCTGGCGCTGCTGGGCCTGAACGAAGGGGTCAACACCTTCTTCGACGATGACGGCAAGATGACCGATCCGGTCTATGTTCCGGCCTATGCCCGCCGCTATCCGTTCATGCTGGCCAAGCTGACCCCCGAAACCGAAGAGCTTTCGCTGTGCTTCGACCCCAGCAGCGAACTGGTCGGCGAATTTGACGAAGGCACCGCGCTGTTCGAAAACGGCGAGCCGAGTGAAGCCTGCAAGGCAACCCTCGATTTCTGCCGCAGCTTCGAAGAAGCCGGCTTCCGCACCCAGGCCTTCGTCGAAGAGCTGATGAAGCATGACCTGCTGATGGAAGGCGAAGTCTCGATCCAGCAGCAGGGCAACGAGCAGCCGTTCATCTACCGCGGCTTCCGCATGGTCGATCAGGAAAAGCTGCGCGAGCTGCGCGGCGATGTCCTGCGCTCGATGAACCAGAGCGGGATGCTGGCGCTGATCTTTGCCCACCTGTTCAGCCTTGAACACATGAGCGAAGTGTTCGGACGCCAGGTCCAGCAGGGCAAGGGCCCGATTCCCGTCCCCGCAGCATGATGAAAGGCTGAGTTTGAGGGGCCGTTAACCCTGAGAATTCAGCCAATTCATTCGTATGCATTGCGGATGCACTTGCAAGACGGGGGCAATAGGCTTATTTTGCCCTTGTCTTGCTGGTGGTTCCCTCATGGCCTGGCAGGACTTGGTGCACGCAAGTGCACCACCTCCCTGAACCTTGGCCACCTCGTGCCGCGTGCACGAGGTGGTTTTTTATGATCCGCTATTCGGCGGCCGTTGCCCAGCCATCGCCGCTTGTCTGGCGACCAAGTTCCGCCACATCGCCAGCCAGCCGCTTGACCAGCCCGGCCAGCAATTCGCACATCGCGTCGAACCCGTCCCCCGGTTCCGCCATGCGCGAATCGAGATAGCTTGTCCGATCGATCTCAAGCTGCAGCGCGTGGAGCCCCTGCTCGGGGACGGCGTGACGCTCAAGCACGTAACCACCCGCATAAGGCCGGTTGTGCGCAGCGGTGCGGCGCTGCTCGGCAAGGTAAGAGAAGCAGTTGCCGACCAGCGATCCGTGGCAGGATACCCCAAACCGGTCACCCAGCACAAATTCGGGACCGCGCTGACCGCCCTGCAATCCTAACGGCGGCATCGAATGTAGATCGAGCAGCAGCGCCGCGCCCCAGCGATCCCGCAACTCGCCAAGGGTTGCGGCCAGCCGATTGTGATAGGGTGCATGAATTGAACTTATCCGCGCGGCCAATTCCTCGCGCTCGTGCCGCCGCTTCCACAGTTCGCCAAGACCGGGAAGCCGGCGCGGAATCAGGCCCAGCCCGCTGCGCACACGGGTACCCGGGGTGTAGCTGCCGACGCTGTCGGGGCGCCCCTGCGCAAACATCTCCCAGTCCACGTCATCGGTTGCCCGGTTGAGGTCGATCATCGCGCGCGGGGCCTGCGCGGTCAGCAGCGCTGCGCCGGTGGCCCTCGCCACCGCCTCGCCCAGGCGGTCGGCGTAACGGTCTTCCAGCTTCAGCGCGGCAAAGCCCGGATTGCGCATCCGTTCCAGCAGGCTTCGGGGATAGGCGCGCCCGGCATGCGGCACAGCGATCAGCACGGGGATCGCCGAGGGTTGCGGCATGACCAGGGTATAGGCCGCAAGACCATGCCCTCCGGGGATCTCTCCGCCCGTCTCCCGCCGCGAATCGCCCTGTGATTTCCCGTCCCGGTCCATGCTGCTTGCTGACCCGTCAGATCGCGGCTGTCAAAGGCGGCGCATTGCGATTTGCAGGCGGATTGTTAACCCTGCCTGGTATATGACCGTGCCGCGCCGGGGTTACCCGGACGGGAATCGCCTTAACTTGACCAGGACCGCCGCCCAGATGATCCGCATTCTCCTTGCCGAAGACGAAGAAGCCATGCGCACCTACCTGGCGCGGGCGCTTACGAACGCGGGTTACAGCGTGGTTGCGGTCGATCGGGGCACCGCGGCAGTGCCGCTGCTGGCAAAGGGCGAATTCGACCTGCTGCTGTCGGATATAGTCATGCCGGAAATGGACGGGATCGAACTGGCGCAGCGCTGCGCGGAAATCAGCCCCAAGACCAAAGTGATGTTCATCACCGGATTCGCGGCGGTAACGCTCAAGGCCAGCCGCGAGGCGCCGCAGGCCAAGGTCCTGTCGAAACCCTTCCACCTCAAGGATCTGGTGCTCGAGGTGGAACGCATTTTCGGCCAGCAAGCCCAGGCAAGTATCTAACCGCTTGCCAACATGGGGGAGCCTCGCTAATGGCGCTCCCCTGTCCGGGGCGACGGCCCCGGGCAGACCTGAATGGTGCGGGCGTATAGCTCAGTGGTAGAGCACTATGTTGACATCGTAGGGGTCGCAAGTTCAATCCTTGCTACGCCCACCATTCACCAAAAAGGCCCCGGTTTCCCGGGGCCTTTTCGCTTTCTGCGCTGAAGAAGGGCTTACTTGCCCTGCCAGTTCGGCTTGCGCTTTTCGGCAAAGGCGGCGGCACCTTCGCGGGCGTCCTGGCTGGTGAAGACCGGGGCGATATAGGCCGCCTGCTTCTTCCACATTTCCTCGTCCGACCAACTGTGCGAATCGCGGATGATCGCCTTCGACGCGATCAGGGCCAGCGGTCCGTTGGCTGCGACCGCGCGGGCCAGTTCCTTGGCGCCTTCGATCGAAGGGCCATCGACCACCCGGTTGACGAAGCCCAGGTCATAAGCGCGGCTGGCGTCGATGAAATCGCCGGTAAGCGCCAGTTCCATCGCGATCCGCGGCGGGATCTGGCGCGGCAGCTTGATCAGCCCGCCGGCCGCTGCAGCCAGACCGCGCTTGGCTTCGGGAATGCCGAACTTGGAAGCCGAATTGGCGACGATCAGATCGCAGGACAGCGCCAGTTCCATGCCGCCAGCCAGGGCATAGCCATCAACCGCGGCGATCACCGGCTTGGACGGGGTCCATTCGGTCAGCCCGCCAAAGCCCCGGCCCTCGATGCTCGGCCGCTCGCCGCGCAGAAACCCTTTGAGGTCCATGCCTGAACAGAACGTCCCTCCCGCCCCGGTCAGGATCGCGCAGCGCAGGTCGCTGTCGGCTTCCAGTCGGTCCATCGCCGCGGCGATCCCTTCGCACTGGGCCTTGTTCATCGCGTTCTTGGCTTCGGGCCGGTTCATGGTGACGATCAGCACGCCATCTTCGACTTCGGTCAGAACGGGGTTTTCGTCGCTCATCTTTCGGACTCCTCTCAGCTGGGTTTAATCGAACGATTAAAGGCCGAAGCAATCCCCGTCCAGCCCTTACTTGCGCCCGCGCGTT
>JBJTMC010000106.1:0-6400 GCA_046063325.1 Novosphingobium sp. | reverse complement strand
CGATCCCTGCGCGCCGCGCCGATCCTTGCGCCTTGGCGGCTTCCTGGTTGAGGCGCTGGATGCCGTTGTCGTCGTCCGAATGGATCACCACACAGGCCCCGGCCTTGTGCAGCAGCCCGGCGTTTTCGGGCACGGCGTCATAGCTTTCCATCTTGAAGCCCCACCAGTCGGCCCAGATCGCGCTGCACACGTCGTTGGCCTTGAGGAGGTCGCCGATCTTGTAGCTTTCGACCGCGTGGTGGAAGGCCGCCACCTTGTACCCGGCCTCCTTCGCCATATCGAGCACCAGCGCCATTTCGTCGGCGCGGTAGCAGTGGTTCTGGACCAGGATCGAGCCGTCGAGCACCCCGGCCAGGGTCTCCATCTTGAGGTCGCGGCTCTCCAGCTTGCCCGCATCACGCTTGGCGCGGTATTCCTGCGCCTTGATCCAGGTTTCACGGTTGACCGCGAAGTTGCCCATCCGGGTCGAAGGCATCCGGCCCTTGCCGCCATAGACCCGCTTGGGATTTTCCCCGCAGGCCATCTTGAGACTGTAAGGCGCAGCCGGGAACTTCATCCCCTGCACCGTCCGGCTGCCGACGTTCTTGAGCACGACCCCGCGCCCGCCCATCAGATTGCCCGATCCGGGCAGGACCAGCAGCGAGGTGACCCCGCCGTTGGCCATGGCCCGCGAAAAGCCCGGGTCCTGCGGCCAGACCGAATGTTCGGCCCAGACGTTGGGAGTGGTCGGATCGGTCATCTCGTTGCCGTCCGAATGAGCCTCGACCGAAGGCGTCGGATAGTCGCCCAGGTGGCTGTGCGCGTCGATGATCCCGGGGGTGACGTATTTGCCGGTGCCGTCGATCCGCACCGCGTCTGCCGGGACGTCGATATCGGCCAGCGAGCCGCCCACGGCCGCGATCTTGCCGTCGCGGATCAGCACCACCCCGCCGTCGATCCGCTTGCCGGTCCCGTCGAACACCGTTGCCCCGGTGATCAGCGTGGTCCGCCCCGGATAGGGCCGGTAGGTCGACGGGTAGGGATCCTTGTTGAAATCCCGCGCTGCCTTGACCGCGGCGCTGTCTTCCTTCTTGTCCTTGGCCAGCGCGGGAACGGCCAGGGCCAGTCCCAGTACCGCAACCCCGGCGAGCAGAGAATCGAGCCGCATCCTACTTCACTCCGTGCATGAGTTTACGCAGCGGCCAGGACAGAAGCAGCAATAGCAGTCCCAGACCGATCGAGACTTCGGCGATCCAGGTGAAGACCGAAAGATAGGTGTCGAGGCTGACCTTTAGGTTTGTTACCTGCCCGCCGACGGTTTCGACACTGGCCTGGCCCGCGACAATCCCCGCGACATATTGCGCAACGGCGATCGAGAGGAACCACACACCCATCATCATTCCAACGATCCGGGTGATCGAAAGCTTGGTGATCATCGAAAGGCCGACGGGAGAAATGCAAAGCTCGGCCACCGAATGGATGAAATAGAGGCCGGCCAGCCAGATCATCCCGACCTTATAGCTGGAATCGCTGAACTGTGCCCCCCAGACCAACAGCAGAAAGCCGAGGCCGACCCCCATCAACGCGATCCCGAACTTGATCGGAATTGAAGGTTCTACCCCGCGCCGCGCCATGGCGTTCCACAGTGCGCTGAAAAGCGGCGCCAGGATGACGATGAACAGCGCGTTGAAGATCTGGGTCTGTCCGGCGGGCATCACATAGACTTCGGCTCCGCCAAAGCCCTGCGCGCGGGCGTAGAGCATTCCGCCAAAGCCCAGCAGGCCGATCGCGCCGAATCCGATCCCCATGCTGCGCTGGGTGCCCGCCGTTTCCCCGCGCGAGAAGAACCACCAGGCCGACCATGCGACACCGCCAATCAGGGCAGCGAAAAACAGGTAATAGCTGACCGGCGCGGCGCGGAACATTGCGAAGAGCGGACGGGTCCAGCCGATTTCGAGCAAGGTGTTGCGCTCGGCGAACAGCGTCAGCGAAGAACCGGCCTGCTCGAACAGGGTCCAGAAAACGGTGTTGAAAGTGATCAGCACCATCGCCGCGACCATCATCTGGAATTCGACCCGGCTGCCCGCGAAGTAGGACCAGATCAGCACGCCGGGGACGGCGACCAGGAAGGTCCCGAACATCAGCTTGCCCATGATCGGCAACCCCATGAAATAGCCGATCATCCCGGTGCCTTCACCCGCCACGGGCGGCACGTAGTTCATCAGGTTGGAAAACAGCAGCCAGATCAGCGGCAAGGCCAGAAGCGCGCCGCCGTAGATCAGCAGGTCCTTGCTGCCGTCTGCTCCGGCGGGGCGCTCGCCGTATCCGTCAAGCCGGCCGCCATCGAACTGGAACAACAGCCAGGCGCAGGTCATGCCCAGTGCGGCCAATCCGAAACCGGCCCACCAGCCCACGCTTTCGGCCAGGATCGGGCAGAAGAATTGCGAGATCAGCGAGCCCAGATTGATCCCCATGTAGAAGATCGTGAAGCCCGCATCGCGACGCCGGTCGCCGTCGGCATAGAGCGAGCCGACGATGGTGGAGATGTTGGGCTTGAAAAAGCCGTTGCCGATGGTGATCAGGCCCAAGCCGGCAAGCAGGATCGCGACCAGCACGGGCGAGCGCTCACCGTCGGACTTGAACTGATCCGCGGCAATCTTGCGCACCTCCTTGCCGTCTGCGCCCAGCAGCGAGACCGTCTTGTCCTCGTTGCCCCGGATGGTCAGCTGCTGGCCGCCAAGCACGACACTGCGCGCTTCGCCTTCATTTTTTCCGGTGACCGTAACCTCGTAGCGCTGGCCCTCGATCGTGGCGATGGGCTTGGCCGCTTCGCCGCCGAAGCAGAGGGTGAAATAGCCGATTGCCATCAGGATCGCGCCGAATTTGACCGAGCGCTTCGACCCCAGATAGCGATCGGCGATCAGCCCGCCGATCAGCGGAGTCAGATAGACGAGCGCAGTAAACCCGCCATAGAGCCCGGTGCTGGTCGAATCGTTGAACAGGAAGTGTTTGGCGAGATAGAGCGTCAGGATCGCCCGCATCCCGTAATAACCGAAACGCTCCCACATCTCGGTCGTGAACAGGCGCTTCAGTTGTGGCGGGTGGCCGAACCACTGCCCGTTGCCTGACGGACCAGGGTGGATGCTGGTGATATCGGCTGGAACCGCGCCGGGTTCAGCGGCTGCGTCGTCGATGGTGTTGGTCATGCGCTTGCGATCCCCTCGGTCACACTGTCCGTTAAGCCCGGATGCCGTTTCGCGCTCCGGTCGGTTGCGGAGAGATTAGCGGGGATTTTGCGGCAGGGAAGCAGAATGTTGCGCGACCGTGAAACCAAATTTGCAAGAATCGAGCGGCATTCAAGCCAGGTGCGGCCTGCCGGGACTGTGCATTTTGCTTGCCTGACACGCTGTATTATGGCACTGACGCACCATGCCGCAATCGAGCAAACCCGTCTATCTCAAGCTGCGCGACAAGATTGCCGCGGCAATCATCGATGGCACCTATCCCGAAGGGGCGATGCTGCCTTCGGTGCGCGCCTTCGCGGCCGATCAGGGCGCCAACCCGCTGACCGTGGCCAAGGCTTACCAGCAGTTCCAGCTTGATGGCCTGGTTGAGGTTCAGCGCGGGGTCGGGATGTTCGTTGCCCGCGGTGCGGCGGAGCGGTTGCGGCACAGCGAACGTGAACGTTTCCTTGCGGTTGAGTGGCCCGCACTGCGGCAGCGCATGGCGCGTCTGGGCATCGCACCTGGGGAACTGTTCACCGCGGAATAGCGGAATTGTCGTTTCCAACTACATTTGTCGATTGCGTTACCCAATAGCATTTGGCAATGTCTCCTCGTGCAGTGCTGCTTGCACCGGGTCGGAAGCTGCGCCGCGCTTTTTTACCAATGCTCTTGGGGCGGGTCACGTATGTGGCCCTTGAAAGGCGTGCGATGATCCGATCCGAACTAGTGGCCATGCTGGCCCGCGAAAACCCTGGCCTGCGACTTGAAGAGGTCGAAAAGGCCGTCAGCACTTTCTTCGATGAAATCGGCCAGCGGCTCGCCAACGGCGGCCGGGTCGAACTGCGCGGCTTCGGCGCCTTTTCCACCCGCGCCCGCGATCCGCGCAAGGGCCGCAACCCGCGCACCGGCGAAACGGTCGACGTGCCGGGAAAGAAGGTGCCCTATTTCAAGCCCGGCAAGGAAATGCGCGCCCGGCTGAATACGGATTAGGTTTCCGCCTGGCCGCGGTGCGGACAAGGCGTCCGCTTTGCCCTGCCGGTGGAACAGGCTGGTCAGGCACCGCCCATCGCGGAGGCGATTGGCGTACCAAACACGATTGCTCCACCCTGGCACATCTGCCAAACCGCGCGCCAGCGCGGACGTGGCGGAATGGTAGACGCCGGGGACTTAAAATCCCCTGATCTGTGATCGTGTGGGTTCGAGTCCCACCGTCCGCACCAGCCCCGGCCCGCAGATCTACCTAGCGGTCGTTTCACCGCGCCTTTGCCCTGCCTTGCCTAGTCATGCCGCGTGCCCGGATCAGCGGGAACGGAGGACCCGATGGCGCGCCGAACCGGCAGGACAGGAACCGACCAGCGCAGCGCCCAGCGGTTCACCTTGTTGCTGCGGGTCGGAAAGCTGTCCTGCGACGCGGGTGAGTTCCTGTGCGTCCTGCGCGATGTCTCGACCGACGGGATCAAGGCGCGGCTGTTCCATCCCTTGCCCGAGGGTTCGGCCTATGCGGTCGAACTGGGTGGGGGAGAGCGCTTTCGGATCGAAAGGGTATGGCAGCGCGGCCTTCACGCCGGCTTCCGCTTCGCCGATGGACCGATCGACGTTCACCGCCTGCTGGCCGAAGCGGGCCCATTTCCCAAGCGGCATATCCGCCTGCGGCTGCGCATCCCGCTCCCGGCTCAGATCGAGGGCGAAGGAGTGGTCCACACGGGGCTGGTCTCCGACATTTCGCAGCACGGAATCCTGGTGGAGGTGGAACCGGGGCTGGCGCTGGGCCAGGAGATCAAGATCAAGGCGGACGGACTGCCCCGGCTGCATGCCCGGGTCCGTTGGCGCCGGGGTGCATCCTATGGCATTGTTCTGCAAGGCGGGTTCCGGCTCGACGAACTGGCCCGGCTTGCCGCGCGGTTGCAACTGCGCGAAACCGCCGAACCGGCCGATGCCGCACTTGCCCGAACGGCGTGAAAACCCGGCCGCTCGTTAACCAGCGGTTAGGCAATTTCCTTCACTTCTGCCCCAGTAGACCAATTGGGGGCAAAATGGCTGTTTCCGGCTTTTCCGGCGCATCGGGCGGGGCACGTAACCGCGAGAAGAGCGTTGACGTGGCAATCATCGGCGCAGGCCCGGCTGGGCTTACAGCCGCATACCTGCTGACCAAGGCAGGGCTTTCGGTCGCGGTGATCGAAAGGGACGCCACCTATGTTGGCGGGATCAGCCGCACGGTCGAGGTTGAGGGTTACCGCTTCGACATCGGCGGGCACCGCTTCTTTTCCAAGTCGAAGCAGGTGGTCGAGCTGTGGAACGAGATCCTGCCAGACGATTTCATCGAACGCCCGCGGATGAGCCGGATCTATTACGAGGGCAAGTTCTACTCCTACCCGTTGCGCGCCTTCGAAGCGCTGTGGAACCTGGGGATCGTGCGCTCTGCGCTGTGCATGGCGAGCTTCGCCAAGGCCCGGGTCTTTCCCAACAAGCAGATCCGCAGTTTCGAGGACTGGACCGTCAACGCGTTCGGCTGGAAGCTCTATTCGATATTCTTCAAGACCTATACCGAGAAGGTCTGGGGCATGCCCTGTGACGAGATGAGCGCCGATTGGGCCGCACAGCGGATCAAGGGGCTGTCGCTGTGGGGCGCGGTGGTCGATGGACTGAAGCGCAGCCTTGGCCTCAACAGGGCCCCCAACGACGGGATGCAGGCCAAGACCCTGCTCGAAAGCTTCCGCTATCCCCGCCTCGGCCCCGGCATGATGTGGGACGCCGCGCGCGACAAGATTGTGGCCAGCGGCAAAGGCGAAGTGCTGATGGGCCATGCGCTGAAACAGCTCGCCCCGATTGCGTCTGGCGAAGACAAGGGCGGCTGGCGCATGACCGCAAGCCACGATCAGGGCGAAACCGTAATCCGCGCGCGCCATGCGATCAGCTCGGCCCCGATGCGCGAACTGGCCGCGCGGCTCCATCCGCTGCCCGCGACCAGCCTCGAAGCGAAGCAGCTCAAGTACCGTGACTTCCTCACCGTCGCGCTCAAGATCCGCAGCGACGATCTGTTCCCCGACAACTGGATTTATATCCACGACAGCAAGGTCAAGGTTGGCCGGATCCAGAACTTCCGCTCGTGGTCGCCCGAAATGGTGCCCGAAGCGGGCGTGGCCTGCGTCGGCCTGGAATACTTCTGCTTCGAAGGCGACGGCCTGTGGTCGATGGCC
>JBJTMC010000105.1:0-22637 GCA_046063325.1 Novosphingobium sp. | reverse complement strand
CCGACGGGCCGGTTTCGTGCTCGTCGACGCGGACGGTGAGCCAGCGGATCACGTCTTCGTTGATCGCGGTCTGGCGTTCCAGCTCGGCAACGGTGCCCGCGGGGGCCTCGATGTTGAGCATCACGAAGTGCGCCTTGCGGTTGCGCTTGATCTTGTAGGCGAGGTTCTTGAGGCCCCAGGTTTCGGTCTTGGTGACCTTGCCCTGGTTGGCTTCGACGATCTCGGTGGCGGTTGCGGCCAGCGCATCGACCTGCGCTTGGCTGAGGTCCTGGCGTGCCAGGAACACGTGCTCATATAGAGCCACGGCAGCTTCCTTTTCTCTGTCTAACCGATCGCTGGCTGATCCGCACGATTGCGGGGCCCCTCCGGCTTTCTTTATCTCCGCCGGGGCGGAGAAGGGGCGCCATTAGCGGTTTCATCGCCCGATGCAAGGGAAAACGGCGGATTACGGGTCGATCAGGAATACCCGGGTCCGCGTCGCGGCGGTGTCATCCTGGAGATAGCCCTCGAGCACGAAATGTCCCGCCCGGTCCGAATCGTTGTGAAACTGCAAGTCGCCCGTGCTGGTGCTCCACCCAACGTTTCCGGGCAAGGCATCGCCGGAAATATTGCGCATACCG
This sequence comes from Novosphingobium sp., assembly GCA_046063325.1. Taxonomy (GTDB): domain Bacteria; phylum Pseudomonadota; class Alphaproteobacteria; order Sphingomonadales; family Sphingomonadaceae; genus Novosphingobium. The sequence continues at coordinate 22,017 of JBJTMC010000105.1, read as the reverse complement.
GTGATCGAAAGGCCTGCCTTGCTTCCCACGACCCAGCAATTGCCCCAGATTCGCGAAGTTCCGGAATAGCGCCGACCGTCCAGGTTGAAGCTTTCCGCCATCTGTCCGGTAAAATCCCAGTCGCTGTCGACCTGCAAATCGATCTCGATCTGGGAGACGAACTGGTTGCCCTGGACCCAATCGGCCGCGAAAGTGCCCGTGCCGCGCCAATGCAGCGCCATCACCCGGCGCATCAGGTTCGCGAAATTGTCCGGAACCATCGCTCGGGCTGGCCCGGATGGAGCCAGCAAAGCGGCGGTTGCCCCGGCAAGAATTGAGCGGCGCGTGGTGAGCATCGGATGGGTCCCCTGATTTGGCGGGGTTCTATTGCGGCATCCGAATTGCCGGCTTGTTCATTTGCGACAGCCGATTGCGCCACATCAATGAAATCCATGCTGCAAGTGCTAACAAATGCTGCGTTGCAATAGGAGATAGCCATGTTGGCCGAGCAAACCGTCCCGCAAATCCAGGAAATCCGCACCCGTTCGGGCCAGACCATCGCGGTGCGCCCGGTGACTCCCGAAGACGAACCGCTGCTCGCCGAATTCTTCGACCGGGTCAGCAACGAGGATCGCCGGTTCCGCTTCCTTTCGGCGCACAACCACCTGACCCATGAGCAACTGGTGCCGATGGTCGAGGTTGATCATTTCCGCACCGAAAGCTTCATCGCCTTCGACGAAGCAACCGACACCGTGGTCGGCCACGCGCTGCTGGCTTGCGACAACGCGCTCGACACCGGCGAAGTGGCGATCGCGGTGTGTAGCAACTGGCGCGGCAAGGGCGTGGGCTGGGCGCTGCTTGATGTCATCGCCGCTGCCGCGAAGCACCGGGGGCTGCGCCGCGTGATCTCGATCGAAGACCGCGAAAACCACGCCGCAATCGCGCTGGAACGGGAAAAGGGCTTTACCTCGCATGGGGTTGATGGCGATCCGCATGTCGTGATGCTGGAACGGCTGCTGCGCGATTAATCGTCTGGGGGCCTTGCCAGGCCCCGGCAAGTTCCGCACAGAACGGGCAAGTCCATCCAGGAGTTGCCCGTTCCATGCCATCCGGCCTAGTTGCCCTGCTTGATGACGTCGCGATGATTGCCAAGGTCGCGGCGGCAAGCCTCGACGATGTCGGCGTGGCCGCGACCAAGGCCGGAGCCAAGGCGGCCGGCGTGGTGATCGACGATGCGGCCGTCACCCCGTCCTATGTCACCGATTTCACGCCAGACCGCGAATTGCCGATCATCAAGGCGATCGCGCTGGGCAGCCTTCGCAACAAGCTGGTCATCCTGCTGCCCGCAGCGCTGCTGCTCAGCCAGTTCCTGCCCTGGGCAGTCACCCCGCTGCTGATGCTGGGCGGGCTGTACCTGTGCTTTGAAGGCGCCGAAAAGGTGCTCGAAAAGCTGGGCGGATCAAAGCACGGCGAAACCCTGGGCGACACGATCGAAAACGCCGAGGAATTCGAGAAAGAGCGGATTTCCGGCGCGGTCCGGACCGATTTCATCCTCTCGGCAGAAATCATGGCGATCGCCCTGGCCGAAGTGGCGGGCGAACCCCTGCTGAGCCGCGCGATCATCCTTGCGCTGGTCGGCGTGGTGATCACCATCGCGGTCTACGGCGCGGTCGCGCTGATCGTGAAGATGGACGATATTGGTCTGCACCTTGCGGAAAACCGTTCGGGCGCCTTCACGCGCAGACTGGGCCGGGGGATGGTCCAGGCCATGCCCCGACTGCTTGCCGTCCTGTCCAGCGTGGGCACTCTGGCGATGCTGTGGGTCGGCGGCGGCATCCTGATCCACGGTGCCCACGAACTGGGCTGGCACGGCCCTTCGGATCTGGCTCATGGGATCCAGCATGCGGTCGAGGCTGCGACGGGCGCGCTTGGCGCGGTCATGGGCTGGCTCAGCTATGCCGTGTTGTCGGCATTGGTCGGCCTGGCGCTGGGGGTGGCGGTCGCGCTGATCCTGCACGGCGCGTTCAAGCTCAGAACCGGCGCGGAGGCCTAGTTCGAACCCCAGCCGCCGTCTTTAGCGGGATCGTAGACCGGAATGTCGGCGCGTGAGGATTCTTCCGCTTCGCTGATCGAACGGTGCCTGCTGGCAGCGGCCCGGGCCCGCGCTTCGTCGCGCGAAATTCTACCGCGGGTGCTTGTGCCCCAACCGCCGTCCTCGTCCCCATCGGTAGTCGCGGCGGATCTCTGCGGCCTGGATTTCGATTCGAACGTCCCGCCGCCCGGGAGGATCGCTGCGGCCATTACCTGAATGGCGATCACTCCGATTACCAGCGCGACGAGGCGTGGCACGGCGCGCTTCGAGCCCAGAGTTGAAGGTATGTCCATCTGCTTCACGCCCGTTCTTCCGGACAAATCTGATCCTGTTGCCCGGCGAAAGCTACTTGGCGTCTCTTGCCAAGCGGTTAAGGCAGCCGCGCGAACAGGTCCTGGGCAAAACGGGTCAGGGTATCGTCGCGCGCGCCCATGATCACCACCCGATCGCCCGGGCGGGCAATGGCAGCGATGCGCGTGGCGCAATCATCGCGCAAAGGGATGTATTCGGCCGTGCCGCCCGCTGCAGTGATCAGTCCGGTGATCCGTTCGCTGCCCTCGCTGCGATCGACGGTGCCGCCGAAATAGACCGGGTCGCACAGGATCGTGACATCGTCCGGGCCGAGCAGGCGGGCAAAGGTTCCGGCCAGTTCGCGCCCCATCTGCCGCAGCGGTCCGTAGCCATGCGGCTGGAAGAACGCGATCACCCGGCCCGGCTGGGCCTTGAGCGTGGACAGCGTGGCCGCGACCTTGTCCGGGTTGTGCCCGAAATCGTCGATCACCGTGATCCCGGACGGGCTGGTGCCGATCACGTCGAACCGGCGGGCAAGCCCGGCATAGCTGCCTAGCGCTTCCACCGCATCGGCCACCGATACGCCCGCGGCGCAAGCGGCGGCGACGGCGGCCAGAGCGTTGGACAGGTTGTGCCGCCCGGGCACTTTCAGCCGCAGCGCGTGCTGGTTGGCATCGCGCCGGTCGATCACCGTGGCGGATATTGCAAAGGGTTCGTCCACGATGCTGCCGTCGACCACGCCGATCTCGGCGGCGGGATTGCCAATTCCATAGCCCAGCCACGGGGTATATTCCGGCGCGAGAGCGGCGGCCTCCGCATCGTCGAGGTTGATCACCCCGATACTGGTCGTGCGCAGGAAATCGCCGAACAATGCACGCAGTTCATCCATCGACTTGTGATCGAGACTGACGTTGAGCAGCACCGCCACCGTCGGCCGGTAGAGCGCGATCGACCCGTCGCTTTCGTCGACTTCAGACACAAACACTCCGCCGTGTCCCACTCGCGCGCTGGCAAACGGAGCGTCGGGCCCGGCGTAGTTCTTCATCACCGCGCCGTTCATGATCGTCGGGTCCTTGCCCGCCCGGTCCATGATCCAGCCGGTCATGCCGGTAACCGTGCTCTTGCCGCTGGTCCCGCCGATCGCGATCCCGGTCGGCGCGGCGTTGAACAGCGCGGCGAGCAATTCGGCGCGGGTCATCCGCGGACAGCCCAGTTCGCGCGCCCGGACCACTTCGGGCACCGTATCCTCGACCGCGGCGGAGGCAACCAGCGTCTGCTCTGCCGAAACCACCCCGCTGCCGTCCTGCGGGTGCAGGGCAAAGCCCAGGCTTTCCAACCAGGCGAACTTTTCCGGTGTGCGTCCCTGATCGCGGCTGCGGTCCGATCCGGCCACTTCGGCACCTTCGCCCTTGAGGATCAGCGCCAGTGGCAGCATGCCCGATCCGCCGATGCCGCAGAAAAACCAGGGGTGGGAAGTAAGGTCGGTCATGCGCCCTCCGGTATGCGCCCTTGTGTGCCAGCGCAACCGGGTTAGGAAGAACCATGACCCGGATCGCGATTTGCGCCCCCTCCCGTTCGATCACGCCGGATGATGCGGCGCGTGTTTCGGCCCTGGCGGACGAGTTTCCCGGGATCGACCTGCAGTTTCACCCGCAATGCTTTCTGGAGAACGGCCATTTCGCCGGGACCGACCGCCAACGGCAGGAAGCGCTGGTCGAATGCGCCAACGATCCTGCCTTTGATGCGGTCTGGTTCGCGCGGGGCGGCTATGGCTCCAACCGGATCGCCGAGGATGCGCTTGCCCGGTTCGATACCGCGGCGCAGGGCAAGGCGTTTCTGGGCTATTCGGACGGCGGCTATCTGCTTGGCGGGCTCTATCGCCAGAAACTGGGCCGTCCGATCCACGCGGCGATGCCAGCCGACATTCGCCGCGCGGGCGGCGATGCCGCGGTGCGCCGGGTTCTGGGGTTCATCGCGGGCGAAACAGGCGGAATAGAACCCGGCCTCGATCACCATCCGGTGGCGGCTTTCAACCTGATCACGCTCGCCATGATCTGCGGCACACCGCTGATGCCAGGGCTGGCCGGGCATGTGGTGCTGGTCGAAGAGGTCAGCGAGTACGACTATGCGGTCGACCGGCTGTTCTTTCACGTCACAGCGCACCTTGGCGGGATTGCCGGGCTGCGGCTGGGGCGGGTCGGGGATGTGCCAGTGAACGAAGTGGAATTCGGCCACAGCGTCCAGGATATCGCCCGCCATTGGTGCGATCGGCATGCGATCCCCTATCTGGGCCGGGCAGAGATCGGCCACGATATCGACAACACAATTGTGCCCTTCGGGCTTGCCCGCAGCTTTTCGGGGCAATAGGCGCGGGCCCCGCTAAGAGGAGTGTTTGCATGAGAGCGTTCGTATTCCCGGGTCAGGGTAGCCAGAAGGTCGGCATGGGGGTGGATCTTGCCGCCGCCAGCCCCGCCGCGCGCGAAGTGTTCCAGGAAGTCGATGACGCACTGGGCCAGAAGCTTTCGGCGATCATGGCCGAGGGGCCGGAAGAGACCTTGACCCTGACCGAAAACGCCCAGCCCGCGATCATGGCCAATGCCATTGCCGTGCTGCGGGTGCTGGAACGGGAAGGCGGGATCACGCTGGCCCAGAAGGCCGATTTCGTGGCCGGGCACAGCTTGGGCGAATATACCGCGCTGTGCGCCGCGGGCGCGTTCAGCCTGGCCGATACGGCGCGGCTGCTCAAGCTGCGCGGGCAGGCGATGCAGGCCGCGGTGCCGGTCGGCGTCGGGGCGATGTGCGCGCTGCTTGGCGCCGATGTGGCCAAGGCGCAGGCCCTGGCCGATGCCGCGGCTGAAGGAGAGGTCTGCACGCTCGCAAACGACAACGATCCAAGCCAGGTCGTGCTGTCCGGACACCGGGCCGCGATCGAACGCGCGGTGGCCATGGTCAAGGATTTCGAGATCAAGCGCGGCGTGCTGCTGCCCGTCTCGGCCCCGTTCCACTGCCCGCTGATGCAGCCCGCCGCCGATGCCATGGCCGTAGCGCTGGGCCAGACCCCGCCGGGCGCGCTGACAGTCCCGCTCTGCGCCAACGTCACCGCCGCCCTGGTGAGCGACCCTGTCGAAATTCAGCGCCTGCTGGTCGAACAGGTCTGCGGCCGGGTCCGCTGGCGCGAAAGCGTCATCGCGATGAAGGATGCGGGCGTAGACAGCTTCGTCGAACTCGGCGGCAAGGTCCTCGGCCCGATGATCGGCCGCAGCGTGACCGACGTCAGCGTGACCAGCGTGGTGACGATGGCAGATATCGAAGCTCTGGCGAAGGATATTTGAGTATGGAACACCGCATGTTCGACCTTTCGGGAATGACCGCACTCGTCACCGGCGCTGCCGGGGGGATCGGTTCGGCGATCAGCCATGCTCTGGCGCGCCAGGGGGCACGGCTGGCTTTGTCGGGGACCAATCCGGGCAAGCTGCGTTCGTTCCGCGAGGAGCTTAACGACACCTACGGGCACGACCATGTCGAGATCACCTGCGACCTTTCGAATTCCGAACAGGTCGAGCACCTCGTGCCCGCGACGGTCGATACCCTGGGCAAGATCGATATCCTGGTGAACAACGCCGGGATCACCCGCGACAATCTGGCGATGCGGATGAAGGATGAGGAATGGGATGCGGTGATCCGCGTCAACTTCGAAGCGGCATTCCGCCTGATGCGTGCGGCCTGCAAGCCGATGATGAAGGCCCGCCACGGCCGGATCATCACCATCACCAGCGTTGTGGGGGCAACCGGCAATCCGGGCCAGGTCAACTATGCTGCGGCCAAGGCCGGGCTGGTCGGCATGTCCAAGAGCCTGGGCCAGGAAGTCGCCAGCCGCGGGATCACCGTGAACTGCGTCGCCCCGGGCTTTATCCGCACCGCGATGACCGAGGTTCTGCCCGATGCGCAGAAGGATGCGCTCAACGCCCGGATCCCGATGGGCCGGATGGGCGAGGGCGAGGATATCGGCGCGGCCGTGGCCTATCTCGCCAGCAAGGAGGCGGGCTATATCACCGGGCAGACCCTGCACGTGAACGGCGGCATGGCGATGATTTCGTGATGGGGCGCAGGTTCATCCTGCAACCCCCGAAATTATCCCCAGTTTCCCCCGCAATCGGGCGGTTCAGCCTTGCCGCTGGCAGGCCCGGCGTTAAGAAAGGCAGTCCGAAACGACGGCGCGCCGCCGAGTCCGGCATAGTGCGCACCGCAGGGGACTTGATACGACCATGAAGGCCACAATCGAACGCGCGACGCTCCTCAAGTGCCTGTCGCACGTCCAGTCCGTTGTCGAGCGGCGCAACACCATTCCGATCCTGTCGAACGTGCTGATCGAGGCCGCCAGCGATGGCACGGTCAAGGTCATGGCGACCGACCTTGACCTGCAGGTGGTGGAAAGCCTGGGCGCGGTATCGGTCGAGGGTGCGGGGGCGATCACCGTCTCGGCCCACTTGCTGTTCGATATTGCCCGCAAGCTGCCTGATGGCAGCCAGGTCAGCCTGGAAACCGCCGACAACCGCATGACCGTGAAGGCCGGGCGCAGCCGCTTCAGCCTGCCGACCCTGCCGCGCGATGATTTTCCGGTGATCGTCGAGGGCGACCTGCCGACCAGTTTCGAACTGCCCGCGGCGCTCTTGGCCCAGCTGATCGACCGCACCCGGTTTGCGATCAGCACCGAGGAAACCCGCTATTATCTCAACGGCATCTTCATCCACGTCACCGACGATGAACTGCGCGCCGCGGCCACCGACGGCCACCGTCTGGCCCGCTTCACGATCAAGCGTCCCGACGGGGCAGAGGGCATGCCGGACGTGATCGTCCCGCGCAAATGCGTCGCCGAGCTGCGCAAGCTGCTGGAAGAGGCGGCCGATTCGAACGTCGAGATCGATCTGTCGGCCAGCAAGATCCGCTTCACCCTGGGCGGTGGAAACGGCGTGGTGCTGACCAGCAAGCTGATCGACGGCACCTTCCCCGATTACAGCCGCGTAATCCCGACCGGGAACGACAAGCTGTTGAAGCTTGATCCCAAGAGCTTCTGGGAAGGGGTGGACCGCGTCGCCACCATCGCCACCGAAAAGACCCGCGCGGTCAAGATGGCGCTGGAACCCGACCGGGTAACACTGTCGGTCACCTCGCCCGATAACGGCACGGCGGCGGAAGAAGTGCCCGCCAGCTATGCCTCGGCCGGGTTCGAGATCGGCTTCAACGCCAATTACCTCAAGGATATCCTCGGCCAGATCGAAGGCGACACGGTGGAACTGCACCTGGCCGATGCCGGTGCGCCGACACTGATCCGGCAAGATGAGAAGAGCCCGGCGTTGTATGTGCTGATGCCGATGCGGGTGTGACTGTGAAGCGTTTCACCGCGTTCGCGCTGGCGTTCGCTGCCTTTGCGGCTCCGGCGCTCGCCGAAGAAACGAAAGTGCCGGCGGAAAACGATCTGGTCTGCGTGGCCTGGTCCGGGTTTTTTGCAAACCGGGCGGCGACCGAGGAAGACAAGCGCGGCCTGACGATGCTGCTGTTCTACTACATCGGCCGTTGGGAAACAGCGACCGGGCAGGGGATCGATTCCGCCCTGACGCCCGAATGGGCTGGCGCAAATAGCGCGCGAATCCTTGCGGCAGGACCGGATTGCGAGGCGCGCGGTCGGGCCGTGGCCGGTCGCGTGTCGGCGGCAGGTGAACGCCTCAAGACCAGCGGCAAGAAATAGACCCGGCGCGCTGCCGCGGAGCAGCGTTTAGATATCCACCACGATCTTCCCGAAGTGGGCATTCGCGGCCTGGTGCCGGAACGCATCGGCCAGGTTTTCCAGCGGGAAGTGATCCGAAATCACCGGCTTGATTCCGTTGGCATTAATGCCGGCAATCATGTCCAGCTGTTGCTGGCGGCTGCCCACGGTCAGGCCCTGGACCCGCAAGTTCTTGGCCATCAGCAGCGCGGTCTGGACCGGCCCGGCAAAGCCGGCCAGCACGCCGATCAGCGCGACGTGGCCGCCAACGCGGGTTGCCATCATCGACTGGTCGAGCGTGCCCGATCCGCCGATCTCGACCACGGTATCCACCCCGACGCCGCCGGTCAGCTCCATCGCCTTGATCCCCCAGGCGGGCACTTCCTTGTAGTTGATCAGCTCATCCGCGCCGAGCGCCTTGAGCCGGGCGAGCTTCTCGTCTGACGAGGAGGTGGCGATCACCCGCGCGCCCGCCGCCTTGGCGAACTGCAGCGCGAAGACCGAAACCCCGCCGCTGCCCTGGATCAGCACGGTCGAGCCGGGCTTCACCGCATCGTCGACGAACAGGGCGCGCCAGGCGGTCAGCCCGGCGCAGGTCAGCGTGGCGGCTTCGGCAGCGCTGTAACCCGTGGGGACATGGGTGAACCAATTCTCAGGCGTCACCACCGCTTCGCGGGCGTAACCGTCGATCCCGTCGCCCGGAACACCGCGAAACGCGGTGGCGGGCGGGGCGCCATCAAACCATTCGGGAAAGAAGATCGAGGTGACGAGATCGCCTGGTTTGAACTGGTTCACCCCGGCGCCAACCGCCTCGACCACGCCGGCCCCGTCCGACATCGGAATGCGTCCGGCATTGGCCGGGATCATCCCGCAGACCACCGCGAAGTCATGATAGTTTAGGCTGCTGGCCTGAAGCTTGACCCGGATCTCGCCCGGGCCGGGCTGGCCGGGATCCGCAGCACTTGCCGGAAGCAGGGTATCGAGGCTGGCAGGTGAGCCAACGCGGACGGCATTGATGGTCATGGGATGCTCCAGTTCATGGAAAGGCCGTTCGCGCCAAGAGAAGGCGAGGGGAGGCGGTAGATAAACTCCCTCGCCTTCACTCGGGGCGAACGGGTTCTTGTTCGAATTACTCTGCCGCCTCAAGCAGCGCCACTTGCTGCGGACCGCGGATCAGGCCGCCGGGGGTCGCCCCGGTCCATTCGCCGTTCTGGAAGGTGACCACGCCGTTCTTGATCGTGCAGTCGTACCCTTCGGCCTTTTGCAGCAGGCGCTTGCCGCCCGCGGGCAGGTCAAAGGCCAGCCACGGCTTGCCCAGCTTGATCGCGTCCATGTCGATCACGTTGATATCGGCGACATAGCCCGGCGCCAGGACACCGCGATCGTTCAGGCCATAGAGCCGGGCGGTATCGTAGCACTGCCGCTTTACCGCCTGTTCCAGGCTGATCCGGCCGCGCTGACGGTCGCGGACCCAGTGCTGGAGCATGAAGGTCGGGCTGGCGGCATCGCAGATCGTGCCGCAGTGCGCTCCGCCATCGCTCAGCGAATTGACGCAATCATCGCTGTTCTGCAGCGCTTCGAGGAAATCGAGATTGCCGTCGGCATAGTTGAGGATCGGCAGGTAGATGAAGCCCTGGCCTTGGTCGCGGCACAGCAGGTCATAGGCGTATTCATCGCCCGAAACCCCGGCGGCGGCGGCACGGGCGGCGATGCTTTCATCCGCCTGCGGCTCGTAGTTGAAGTCCGGGTCCATTTCGAACTGCATGGTCCAGGCAGCGGTGACGACCATGGAAATGCCCATCAGATCTTCGGGAACCTGGCTGTAGTCGTTGGCTTCGGACAGCAGCTGCGCCTTGAACGCCGGGTCGAGCAGCTGTGCGCGTTGCTGGTCCCACGGCAGCTCGGCGATCGCCTGCCAGCTTGGGCGCATCCGGAACGGGTGGACCGTGCCCTGCCAGGCCATGATGATGCCATTGCCGCGCAGCGCGATCGCAGCGACGATGTTGGCGCCGTTGTCGTTTTCGGCGCGCATGTTGGCAATCTGCTCGCTCAGCGATTGTTCCTTGGCGATCGACTGGAGCGCCGCAAAAGTAACGGGAAGGCCGGTTTCGCGGCTGATCTGGCCCATCCAGCCGAACTCGTTCCATTCGCGCTTGAGGTCGCTGGCCATTTCGAACACGCCGTAGCCGACTTTGCCCATGGCGCGGCCGATCGCGATCAGCTCTTCCTCGGTCGCGGTGGTTCCGGGGACCAGTTCCCCGTCGATCGAGCGGTGCAGCACGGTCCGGCTGGTGGAAAAGCCCAGCGCCCCGGCGCGCACGCCGTCCTCCACGATATCGGCCATCTTGGCGATATCCTCGGCCGTGGGGATCGCTCCGGGCATCTCGCGCTCGCCCAGCACATAGGCCCGCACCGCGCCGTGCGGCACGTGGGTCCAGACATCGACCGCGCGCGGCATTCGTTCCAGCGCGTCGAGGTATTCGGGGAAGGTTTCCCAATCCCACTTCATTCCTTCGGCCAGCGCGGTGCCGGGAATGTCTTCCACCCCTTCCATCAGCCGGATCAGCCATTCGTGCCGATCGGGCGCGGCGGGGGCAAAGCCGACCCCGCAGTTGCCCATCACCACGGTGGTGACGCCGTGCCAGCTCGACGGCGCCATTTCGGGATCCCAGGTCGCCTGGCCATCGTAATGGGTGTGAACGTCGACCCAGCCGGGCGCGACGACCTTGCCCTTCGCGTCGATTTCCCGCGCGGCATCGCCTTGGACCGTTCCGATCGCAGCGATCAGCCCGTCCTTTACCGCCAGGTCCCCGGTGAAACGGGGTGCGCCGGTGCCATCAACGATGGTGCCGTTGCGGATGATCAGTTCGTAGCTGGACATGGACTCTCTCCGGTTGCGGCGACTCTGGGTGGATCGCGCTTTAACCGGACGATTAAATCATGGAGCAGGGGCAGGAGCAACCATCAATCGCCGCGCGCCTTGATCATATCGCCAACGTCGACGAATTTCTCACGCGGGGCGCCTTCGCGGGCGTTGGCGGTTTCGGCTTCCTCGATCTTTTTCCAGTCGCGGAAGGTGACCACTTCCAGCTTGCGCTGCTCCGCCAGCGAGTCAAAGCCCGCGCGGCCCTTCTTGCCGCTGCCGCCGCCGATATCCTCCGCGATCTTTTCGACCACGCCGAACCCGTCCGGGCGGTTGGTCCCGATGGTCCCGGACGGACCGCGCCGGGCCCAGCCGACGCAATAGAGCCCGGGCAGGATGCGCCCTTCGTCGTTGGCGAAGCGGCCCGCGCTTTCCTCGAAGGGGACGCAAGGGATCGGGCTGGTCTTGTAACCGATGCAGGTCACGATCAGGCTGCAATCGATGGTGTAGATGTCGCCGGTTCCGCTGGCGCGTCCGTTCTCATCAAGCCGGGTGCGTTCCACCTCGATTCCGGTGACCCGGGTTTCGCCCAGAATTGCCTTGGGGCTGGCGAAGAAATCGAACTCGATTTCGATCGGCTTGTCGCTGCGATACTCTTCAGGGATCGCGGCGAATGAGCGCAAGTGTTCCACCGATTTGCGCTGGCCCGGTTCAAGAAACAGGTCTTCCTGCGGATCGGGCAGATCGGCTGGGTCGACCCGCGGGCAACCGCGCGTCAGGTGGGCCAGTTCGCCCAGTTCCTTGGGGGTCATGGCAATCTGGTGCGGACCGCGCCGCCCCAGGATCACCACCCGATCGGTATTCGACTTTTCCAGCGCGTTGAGAGCGTGGGCGACGATATCGCTGCCGGTAAACTCGCCCGCCGTCTTGGTCAGGATGCGGGCGACGTCGAGTGCGACATTGCCGTTGCCGATCACCACGGCGGTCTTGCCGGTCAGGTCGGGGTTGAGTTTCGCGAATTGCGGATGGCCGTTGTACCAGCCGACGAACGCCGCGCTGCCGAAGACGTTTTCCAGCCCTTCGCCGGGGATGCCGGCCGGTTTGTCGTTGGGCGCGCCGGTCGCCAGCACCACGGCGTCGTACAGCGACTGCAGTTCGGCGATGGTGATGTCTTCGCCGACATTGACGTTGCCGATGAAGTGGACGTTATCGAGCAGGGCGGTGCTTTCATAGCGCCGCGATACGCCCTTGATCGACTGGTGATCGGGTGCCACCCCGGTGCGGATCAGGCCGTAGGGCACCGGCAGAAGATCGAAGATATCGACCCGCACATCTTCGCCCCACTGCTTCTGCGCGGCCTCGGCCGTGTAATACCCTGCGGGCCCCGAACCGATGATCGCGATGTGGCGCATGTGTCAGGCGGCCTCTCTGTCTTCCCGGTCCGGCGCGTCCAGAAAGCCGCGCAGCGAGGATATGGTTTGCTCGCGGTGGGTGAGCATGAACAGGTGCCCGCCCTGTTCGAAAATCTCGAGCCGGCTGTTGGGGATCAGCGTTTCCAGCAGTCTGCCGTTGATCAGCGGGACGATCTGGTCCTCGTCGCCCATCATGATCAGGGTGTCCTTCTTGAGGAAGGGCAGGGCGGGAACGCTGGTCCATCCCAGCATGCAGAGCAGCTGGTAGACATAGCCGCGCGGGGTTGGCGGGGTCAGGCGGCTGATATGCTCCGCCTTGCCGCCGGTCAGCCCACCATAGAGCGTGCGGAAGTGCTCTTCCATGAAGGCCGCGTCAACATAGCGGCGCGGGTTGGCCATCTTGGTCAGCGCTGCGGGGGTGCCGGGAACCATGATCATGCCCGCGGTGGTCGCCGCAAGCACCAGCCTGCGCACGGTGTCGCCGTGCTGCAACGTGAAGTGCTGGGCCATGGCGCCGCCCCAGGAGATTCCCATCACGTCGACCTGTTCCGCACCGAACCGCTTGAGCAGTTCCTTGGCGGTCCAGCTCATCAAGAAGGGATTGTAGGGAACCAACGGTTCGGGGCTGCCGCCGACGCCCGGCATGTCGAACATGATGAACGGGCGTTCGGTCAAGGATTCGGCCAGCGGAGCGACCGCCTCGATATTGGCGCCGATCCCGTTGAAGAACAGGATCGGCAGGTGTTCCGATGGCTTGTTCCAACGCCAGCGCGCGACGCGCAAGGTGCGCCCGCCGACGGTTTCCATCGAAAATTCGGCGGTCAGGTCAACACTCACGCCAGAAAGTCTCCCTCAGGACTGATCGAGCACGTACAGGCCCGGCGCGGCTTCCTGGGGCGGGTTTTTCTTGCTGCCAAGGGATTTGGGTGCTGCCACCTTCTTCCCCGAGCGCTTTTGCACCCATTCCATCCAGTATGGCCACCAGCTTCCTGCCACTTCCTCGGTGCCCTTCAGCCAGTCGTCAACATCCGCGGGCGGCATGCCCGGTTTTTTCGACACATAATATTTGGCCTTGGGGTTGCCCGGTGGGTTGAGAATCGCCTGCATGTGGCCCGCCTGGCTGAGCACGAAGGTAATGTCCTTCGATCCGAACAGCTGGGTGGAACGGTAGCAGGCGCGCCACGGCGTGATGTGATCGGTGGTCCCGCCCAGGATGAACAGGTCGCTTGTAACCTTGCCAAGGTCGATCCCGTGCCCGGCCATCTTGACTTCACCTTGCTTAGTGAAGGCCAGGGTTTCGAACAGATGCAGGAAATCGCCCATCAGGGTGGCGGACAGGTTGGTCGCGTCGGCATTCCAGAACAGCACGTCGAAGGCCGGGGGATCATCGCCCATCAGGTAGTTGTTGATCACGTAGTTCCAGATCAGGTCGTTCGGGCGCAGCCAGGCAAAGCCGCGGGCCAGATCGTTGCCCTTGATGATCCCGGCCTTCGCGGCGCGTTTCTTGGCCAGTTCAAGGCCATTGGCGGTCATCAGCGATCCGGCTTCGATATCGTTCTGCTTGGGGTGCAGCACGGTGACCATGAAGGTCAGCGCGCCCAGCCGCGTGTCGCCCGCCGCCGCCATCTTGCTTGCCAGGATTGCGCCGGTCTGCCCGCCCGAACAGGCGCTCGAGACGTTGACCTTGGGTGCGCCGGTAATCTCGCAGACCAGATCGACCGCCTTGAGGCACGAGGCGATGTAATCGTCCATCCCCCAGGCGCCCTCTTCCTTGGTCGGGTTCTTCCAGGAAATGACGAAGCACTGGATGCCGTTGTCGACCTGCCATTTCACCACGGACTTTTCGGGTGACAGATCATTGATGTACATCTTGTTGATTTGCGGAGGAATTGTCAGCTGCGGGATCGCATATACCTCGTCCGTGGTCGGGGCATAGTGGATCAGTTCGAACATCGCGTCGCGATAGACAACGGCACCCTTGGAGTTGGCAACGTTCTCACCCAGCTTGAACGGTTCCTTGTTGACCTGGCTAACCATGCCCTGATTGTGGACCACGTCGTTGTAGGCGTTCTTGAGCCCCTTGATCAGCGAAAGTCCGCCGCTGTCGATCAGGCGCTTCTGGGCGGTGGGATTGCCGACCAGGGTGTTGGTCGGGGCCAGGCCATCGATGATGATGTTGGAAATGAAGTTGGCGCGATCACGCTCAAGCTCGTCCAGTTCGAGGTCTTCCAGCCAGTTTTTCATGCCCTTTTGCACGGCCAGGTAATACTGCGCTCCGGCGCGGAAAAACGGATTGTACCGCCAGGCCGGGTCCATGAAGCGCTTGTCCTTGGGATCGGGCGTCAGTTCGGACTTGCCGGTCATGATCTTGACCAGATCCTCACCCACGCCCTGCATGTGCTTGAAGGTTCGGCCCGGATCGGTAGCGGTTTCGCGCAGCAGCAGCGCGACGGCGCCGACGAAATCCTCGCGCGCCAGTCCGACCAGCGGACCCAGTGCGGTGGTCGATTGCGCGGCTTCGTTCTCCAGCGGCGAGCTGCCTTTTGTCATCCCAGATCCCCGGTTGCTGTTTTGCCTGAAGGATCAACATGCCCTGCCAGGTTAGGGTTTTCAAGACGCGTGCTTGGGGAGGCGTTCAACCCATGTTTCCCAAGCGCAAGAATGGTAAATTTAACTGTATTGCAAGCAGTTTGCGGTGATACGGCGGCTATGTCGACCCAACCGGCACTTCGGTCTGATCAAGGCGTGGACGATCGCGCCGCGCGCGATGGCGCGCGCGCGCCAGGACCCCGGCTGGTTAGCAGCGATGGTGCAGCCGGCCAGGCCAATGCTTCGCTCACCAGCCGGAAAGCTTTCCGCAATCGCGGGTCCGCCAATGCGCCGCTGCGCGACCTGATCGTTCCGAATTGGTTCCTGATGGCCCCGGTTCTGGTCGGGGCCTTTGCGCTTACCGGTGTCACGACCTTGGTCGTGCCGCGCGCCCTGACCATCGTGTTCATCCTTTTTGCGGTGGTTTCAACCAGCCTGACGCGGTACGCTGTCCGGTTTGAGCGGACCCATCTGGATCAGGCCAGCCACCGCAGTATCCTGATGAGCCTGGTGGTGGGCCTGCCGATGCTGCTTTACGGTCTGGCAACCGCACGCTGGGCGACCTACGCGGGGTCGCATTGGGAAGATTCGATCGGCGGTGTCGTGATCGTTTCGTCGGTTGCGACAATCATCCTGCATCGCCGCGTCGCTTCGATCATCATTGCCCAGATTTCGCTGTGGTCGGGCATCGCGATGATCATCGGGTCGCGCGGGACGCTGGTTGCGCTTGGCGTGGGAGCGGCGGTCGGGGTGTTCATCACGGTGCGCCAGGCAAGGTCCGATGCCAATGAAGCGCGGCGCAAGGTTGAGCTGCGGCGGAACCAGGCCCGGGCGGAAGAGATTCTCCATGACTACGAACAGACCGGCCAGGGCTGGTTCTGGGAGACCGACCGGCGTGGGGCGCTGGTCTATGTCTCTCCGCCGATCGGGAAGGTCGTCGGCACCCATAGCGACAAGTTGATGGGGCGGCCGTTCAACGAACTGTTCGTGCCTGATCAGTCGGGGCAGGAGAGCGAACGGTCGCTCGCCTTCCACCTTACCGCACGATCACCGTTCAGCGATCTGGCCTTGCGGGCACGAACCCGAGATGAGGAAGAGCGGTGGTGGTCGATCAGCGGGCGGCCACTGTACGATACATTCGGGAATTTCATGGGCTTTCGGGGATCGGGCAACGACCTGACCGAAAAGCGGCGCAGCGAGGAGCACGCTTCGCGGCTGGCGCATTACGATTCGCTGACCGGCCTCGCCAACCGTCCGCAGATCGCCCAGACGCTCGAGAAGATCCTGAACGCCCACAACGAGAGCCAGCGTGCCTGCTCAGTCTTCCTGCTCGACCTCGACCGGTTCAAGCAGGTCAACGATACGATGGGTCACCCGGCCGGCGACAACCTGCTGACCCAGGTGGCCGACCGGCTCGAACGCGCGGTGGGCGAACATGGCCGGGTCGGCCGTTTGGGAGGCGATGAGTTTCAGGTGATCCTTCCGGGGCGGCATCGCCGCGATGACCTGGCGCATTTGGCCGAACGGGTGATCCGCGACCTGTCGCAACCCTATTCGATCGAAGGGCACCGCGTGGTCATTGGCGCCTCGGTCGGCATCGCCATGTCGCCCGACGACGGCGTCACCTCCGAAGCGATCATCCGCAACGCCGACCTTGCCCTTTACGCGGCCAAGGACGGGGGGCGCGGACGGCATCACTTCTATGCCGCGGATCTGCACAGCGATGCCGAAGAGCGCCGCCAGCTGGAGCAGGACCTGCGCGATGCCTTGGCCCAGGGCGGGCTGCAGCTCTACTATCAGCCGGTCATCCACACGGTGACCGAGCGCATCACCGGGTTCGAGGCGCTGCTCCGCTGGCAGCACCCGACCCGGGGCTGGCTTTCCCCTGCCAAGTTCATTCCGGTTGCCGAAGATTCGGGTCTGATCGCGCCGATCGGCGAATGGGCCCTGCGCACGGCCTGCCAGGATCTGGCAAATTGGCCTGAATCGGTCCGCGTTGCGGTCAACGTTTCGCCGCTGCAGTTTGCCAACCCGACACTGCCGGCAATCATTACCAACGCGCTGGCAGCGGCGCAGGTCGATCCCTCGCGGCTGGAACTCGAAATCACGGAAAGCGTGTTTCTGAGCGACGATGCCGGTGTCGATTCGATGTTCACGGCCTTGAAGCGCGTCGGCGTGCGGTTGGCGCTGGACGATTTCGGAACCGGCTATTCCGCCCTAGGCTATCTGAAGAAAGCCCCGTTCGACAAGATCAAGATCGACCAGAGTTTTGTGCGCGGCGCAACGATCAACGGCAGCCGCAACGGCGCGATCATCGCTTCGATCGTCAGCCTGGCCGAGGCATTGGGGATGGAGACGACCGCGGAAGGGGTGGAGACTCTGGACGAGCTCGACCTGGTCCGCATGCTCGGGTGCAGTCACGTCCAGGGCTATATCTATGAGAAGCCGCTCAGCCGCGATAAGGCAACCGAGCGGCTGGAGACCGGATTCACCGCGATTGCCAAGGGGCCGCGGGCCGCCCGTGCAATCCGGCACACCATGCTGCGCAAGGTTCTGCTCGATCACGGCGGGCAAGTCTATCACGGCACCATCCGCAACATTTCCGCGACCGGGGCGATGGTCGAAGGGCTGTGGAACGTGCCGCCCGGCACGATCTTCCGGATCATGCTGTCCGAAGGCCAGACCGTTACGGCCACCGCCCGGTGGTGCCAGCAGGACCGGATCGGCGTTGAATTCGCGACGGCACTTGAGATCGACGAGTCGGGCCGGATCGCTTTGATTGTACCGGGAAACAGCACTGAAAAGACCCGTTCGGCCCTCCGCCGCGATTTCGGCGCTGCAGCTTGATCCGGAACGGAGCCAATCGAAGATCCCGTTAGGTAAAAAGAAACCATGTCCATTTAGAACCGGACATTGAGAAGATTCAAATCGTTGCAGGACGTTCGCAGAAAAGACATGTCAGAGTCAGGTGGTTCCACGTTTGGGCGGTTTCGCAATTTGCTGGGTTCCAGCAATAGCGCCGCACGCGCGCGGGAATCACAAAGTCCGCTAAGCGGGTCCGAGCAGGAACAGGCCTTGCTGCTGATGCGCGATTACGAGGCGTCGGGGATCGGGTGGTTCTGGGCCAGCGATGCCGAAGGAAAGATCGCCTATATCTCAGGCTGCATTGCCGAGCAGCTCGGGTGCGAACGCCGCGATGTGATTGGCCAGCCAATCCAGTCGCTCTTCATCCTCGATCGCGAGGAGGATGACAGGATTGAACGCACCCTTCCGCTGATCCTGAGCGCCCGCAAGACCTTTGCCGAGCTTAACGTGCGCGCCGCGCTTGAAGGCAAGGAGCTATGGTGGTCGATCTCTGGTCGCCCGCAATTTTCCGGTGACGGCAGCTTCCTGGGCTATCGCGGCAACGGCACCGATATCACCGCGCAGCGCCAGAGCCAGAAGGACGCCTCGCGGCTTGCCGAATACGATTCGTTGACCGGCCTTGCCAATCGCCACCGCATGGGCAAGCGGCTTGGCGCAACACTTACCGCCTACCAGGCGGCCAAGCGCAGCTGCGCGATCCTGATGATGGACCTTGACCGGTTCAAGGCCGTCAACGACACGCTTGGTCACCCGGCGGGGGATGAACTGCTCAAGCAGGTCGCCCAGCGGATCCAGCGCGTGGTGATCGAAAAGGGATGCGAGATTGGCCGCCTGGGCGGCGACGAATTTCAGATCATGATCCCCGATGTCGACGATCGCGGCCGCCTGGGAGAAATCGCCAAGACCATCATCACGATGGTCAGCCAGCCCTACCAGATCGAAGGCAGCCGCTGCGTTATCGGTGCGTCGATCGGGATCGCGATTGCGCCCTACGACGGGATCAACAGCGAAGAACTGGTCCGTTCGGCCGACCTGGCGCTTTATGCGGCCAAGGGCGGTGGGCGCGGCCAGTTCCGTTTCTATTCCAGCGATCTTCATTCCGAGGCCGAACGCCGCCGCCAGATCGAGGAAGATCTGCGCGACGCGCTGGGCAATGATCAGATGCGGGTCGCTTACCAGCCGATCGTCGATACCAAGACCAACACGGTTGTCACGCTTGAGGCCTTTACCCGCTGGGAGCATCCGGAACTGGGCGATGTGTCGCCTGCGGTGTTCATTCCGATTGCCGAGGAAGCCAACCTGATCGGAGCGCTGGGCGATTGGGTTCTGAAGCGGGCCTGTGACGAAGCCATGCAGTGGCCCGGCGGTGTCCGCATCGCGGTCAACGTGTCCGCAGCGCAATTTTCCAATCCCGGGTTTGCTGCTGTGGTGGCGCAGGCCTTGGCGCATTCGGAGCTGCCGCCCGAACGGCTTGAGCTGGAATTGACCGAATCGATCTTCCTCGGTGACGAGGCCGCCACCCAGGAGATGTTCAACCAGCTCAAGATGCTGGGAGTCCGGCTGGCCCTCGATGATTTCGGCACCGGCTATTCCTCGCTTGGCTATCTGCAGCACGCGCCGTTCGACAAGATCAAGATCGACAAGGGCTTCATCCGCGGAGTTACCCAGGAAGGCAATCGCAACGCGGCGATCATTTCCTCGATCGTCAGCCTGGCCGAAGCGCTCAAGATGGATACGACCGCCGAAGGAATCGAGGCGCACGACGAGCTTGCTGCGATGCGCAAGCTCGGCGTCAAGCAGATCCAGGGCTATATCTATGCCACTGCCGTTTCGCCGGAAGATGTCAGCGAAGCCCTGTCCAGCGGAGAATGGGTGATCGAACCCGAAGGGCCCAGCAAGTACCGCCCGGAACGCCGCACGGTGCTGCGCAAGGTTGGTTTGATCCACGAAGATCATCGCTACGAAGTGACGATGCGCAACCTTTCGCGCTCGGGCTGCCTGGTCGAAGGGCTGATAGACGTGCCGATCGGGACGGCGTTCGTGGTCGATTTTGGGGAAGGCCAGCTGGCCGTTGCCGCGGTCCGGCGTTCGGGCGGAAATTCGCAGGGGCTGGAATTCGAACAGCAACTGGTCGACGATGGAGCCGGCGGGCTGTGCACCCGCAACCGCGTTTCGCCCTATGTCCTGGCCCAGGCGGGAATGCCGCTTGGCGCCTTGCCTGCCGGTCAATATCCGATGCAGTTGATGCAGCAGCCCGGAATGGCGCTGAGCCTGCCCAAGTTCGGCCAGGTTGAAACCGGCAAGCCCAAGGCCAAGGTCGCCTGAAACACAGGCTGACAGCGGCTTGATCCGCTGCTAACGGCCCCAGCGGCGCATCGTCGCCGCTCCTCTTGCCAAAGTGGCCTATGACCGACCTTTCCCGTATCCGTAACTTCAGCATCATCGCGCACATCGACCACGGCAAGAGCACGCTGGCCGACCGGCTGATCCAGTTCACTGGCGGCCTGACCGAGCGCGAGATGAGCGCGCAGGTGCTGGACAACATGGACATCGAGAAAGAGCGCGGGATCACGATCAAGGCGCAGACGGTGCGCCTGAAATACACCGCGCAGGACGGGATTGAATACGAACTCAACCTGATGGACACCCCCGGCCACGTCGACTTCGCCTATGAGGTCAGCCGCAGCCTGGCCGCCTGCGAAGGCGCGCTGCTGGTGGTCGATGCGGCGCAAGGGGTCGAGGCGCAGACCCTGGCAAACGTCTACCAGTCGATCGAGCACGACCACGAGATCGTGCCGGTGATCAACAAGATTGATTTGCCCGCGGCCGAACCCGAAAAGGTCAAGGCCGAGATTGAGGAGATCATCGGGCTGGATGCCAGCGATGCGGTGCTGACCAGCGCCAAGTCCGGCATCGGCATCGCCGAAGTGCTCGAAGCCGTGGTCAAGCGCATCCCGCCCCCCAAGGGCGATCGTGACGCGCCCCTGAAGGCGATGCTGGTCGATAGCTGGTACGATCCCTACCTCGGCGTGGTCATCCTCGTCCGGGTGATAGACGGGGTGATCCGCAAGGGCCTTTCGGTCAAGTTCATGGCCGGCGGGACCGAACACCTGATCGACCGGGTCGGCTGCATGACCCCCAAGATCGAGACGCTGAGCGAACTGGGGCCGGGCGAGATCGGCTTCATCACCGCCCAGATCAAGGAAGTCGCCCAGGCCAGGGTTGGCGACACCATCACCACGACCAAGGGCGGCGCGGTCGAGGCGCTGCCCGGCTTCAAGGAAGTTCAGCCGGTGGTGTTCTGCGGGCTGTTTCCGGTCGATGCAGCCGATTTCGAGAAGCTGCGCGAATCCATCGCCAAGCTGCGCCTCAATGACGCCAGCTTCAGCTTCGAGATGGAAAGCAGCGCGGCGCTCGGCTTTGGCTTTCGCTGCGGCTTCCTGGGTCTGCTCCACCTGGAGATCATCCAGGAACGGCTGACCCGCGAATACGACCTTGACCTGATCACCACCGCGCCATCGGTGGTCTACCGGATCCAGCTGCGCAAATCGAAGACCGACGACGCGCGCGAGATCCTGCTGCACAATCCGGCCGATTATCCCGATCCCAGCCGGATCGAACAGATCGACGAACCGTGGATCAAGGCGGTGATCTACACGCCGGACGAATATCTCGGCTCGATCCTCAAGCTCTGCCAGGACCGCCGCGGGGTGCAGACCGGCCTCACTTACGTGGGCGGCCGCGCCCAGGTCAGCTATGAACTGCCGCTCAACGAAGTGGTGTTCGATTTCTATGACCGGCTCAAGTCGATCAGCCGCGGCTATGCCAGCTTCGATTATGAGCAGATCGGGCTGCGCGAAGGCGATCTGGTCAAGATGACCATCCTGGTCAACAACGAGCCGGTCGACGCGCTCAGCATGATCGTCCACCGCAGCGCGGCCGAAGAACGCGGCCGCCATATGTGCGAGCGGCTCAAGGACCTGATCCCCCGCCACCTGTTCAAGATCCCGATCCAGGCCGCCATTGGTGGTAAGGTGGTGGCGCGCGAGACGATCAGCGCAATGCGCAAGGACGTGACCGCCAAGTGCTATGGCGGCGACATCACCCGCAAGAAAAAGCTGCTGGAAAAGCAGAAGAAGGGCAAGGCCCGGATGCGCGAATA